>URUL01000050.1 GCA_900551005.1 uncultured Ruminococcus sp.
ACGGGAAGCGTCAGTGTATATTTCAATGCCAAAGGGCGCTATGACAGTCTCGGAGCCTATCAATCTCAGGATTCGCCGTATTATTCTTGGTATAATTTCAAAAGTTTCCCCGATGATTATGAATCGTGGTGGGGAATCAAAATATTGCCGCGGGTGAACAGCGACGAGCCCTCGTACAGGAGCTTTCTTTTCGGTGAGGGCGGCGTTATACGCAAATATATGCGCATGGGCATAAGCGGATGGAGATTGGATGTGGCAGACGAGCTGTCGGATGATTTTCTCTTATGCCTTTCCTCTGCCGCGAGAGAGGAAAAGCCCGACGCTATCGTGATCGGTGAGGTCTGGGAGGATGCCTCGAATAAAATTGCTTATTCGAAGCGCAAAAAATATTTTTGCGGCGGAGAGCTTGACAGCGTGATGAACTATCCCATGAAAAACGCCGTTATAGCCTATATCAGAGAGGGAAATGCGAATCTTCTCATATCCGAGGCAAAGCGAATCTATACGCATTATCCGCGCGAGGTGGCAGATTTCCTCATGAATTTTCTCGGCACGCATGATACTGTCCGCGCCATAACGGCGCTCGGCGGCGCTTCTCCCGAGGGGAAGAGCAATGATGAACTGGCGCATTTGAAAATGAGCACGGCTGAATATGAAACGGCAAGGAAGCGGCTTATGCTCGCATATCTGATGATCGCGATGCTCCCCGGCGTGCCGTGCATTTACTATGGCGATGAGGCGGGCATGCAGGGATATTCCGACCCGATGAACCGCATGCCGTATCCATGGGGCAGAGAGGACGAGGAGATACGCGACTTTTATCGCCGCATAGGCTTGATAAGACGCGAAAACGACATTTTTGCCGACGGTGAATTTTACATTGCCTATGCCGATGTCGATATCGCCGCTCTCGTGCGTGAAAAGGACGGCGTGCGCCTCTGTGCCCTGATAAACCGCAGTCCAGCCCTGCACACAGTCACGGCGGCGGGCGGCGCAAAAGATCTGCTCTCGGGTGCCTGCGGAGAAAAATTCATGCTGGCGGAAACGGGTGCGCTTCTTCTGAAGTCATCTGTCGAAACAAAGCTGAAGGTATGCGGTGGTGCGGTATGAGGCGATTTCCGGCTTTACTTATTGCCGCGGCGATTTGCCTTTGCTCCTGCGGTGAGTCTGTCAGCATAAATACCGGAAAGGCGGAGGAATATCCTGTTTACACCGCCGTCCCGGATGACAGGGAGATCATAATTCTCAATACGAGCTCCATGATCATTCATTTTTCCGATTGCAGGTATGCGGAGTTGATTGCAAAGAAAAATAAACTGATTACAGAGTATAAATATATTGACTATTTCCTCGGCAGAGGTTATAATAGATGCAAAGTATGCTTTACGGAAAATACCGATGAAAGCAATATTTCGGAGGATTAAAATGAATTTCAAAGAATTTGACCTTGGCGGCAGAAAGCTGAGAATATCCGCTTTTTCCGATAACGCTGTGAGAATATGGATAAGCAGTGATTTCAAGCCAACTTATTTCGAAAAGTACAACATATACAATAAGCCCGACGAGAATGCCGGTGAGCTGCTTGACAACGGGATCAAGGCGGGAGAGCTTACCGTTACTTACGAAAACGGAGCTATCGCGATGAAGAGTCCGCGTTTTGAGCGCGTGATCAGCCTCGATAACAGCGCCGTAAAGGAAAAATCCGCTCTTTTTAACGAGAAGCTCACGGATTTCCGACCCGAAAGAAAGAAGATCGTCGGAGATACCTCCGAGGATGAAGCTATCGAATACGTTGATTTTGAAAAAGATCCGAAATACATCACCATAAAGACCGAGGGAGAGACATTTTATGGTCTCGGCGAAAGCAATACGGACAGAATCGTGCTCAACGGAAAAACGTATCTCGAAAGAGTAATATATGTCCGCTCCGAAATAGTCATTCCTTTCCTCATGACGAAGGCGGGCTACGGCGTGCTCTGCAATTCCACGATATGGCACGGCGTCGATGTTTGCGATGAGAATGATAAGGAGATCTGCTGGTTCCTGCCGGACGGAGACATAGACTTTTATCTTTTCGCCGGCGACAGCCTGAAAGCTATCCTCGAGCGCTTTACGTATGTTACGGGCAGACCGATGATCTTGCCGAAATGGGGCTATGGTCTTACCTTCATCGATCAGTATAATGCCGATCAGTTTGAGGTGATGCGCAATGCCGCGCAATTCCGCGAGAAGAAGATACCGTGCGATACCTTCAGCCTTGAGCCGGGATGGATGGGAGGATATGATTTCACTCCGCAGAAAAAATGGTATACGCAGCGCTTCTATATCTGCGACTGGATGCGCCGCACGGAAGAGGAATTTACCGCGCATACCCCGCGAGAGCGCCTTTTTACAACAGCGCTCAGCAGATACGGCTTCAAGCTGCTTCTGTGGCTTTGCTGTAAATATGACTTTACGGCAAATCAGGAGAACCGCGCCGGAAATCCTACCGATTTCGGCATAGAGCCTTGGTTCAAACATTTGAAATCTTTCGTTTGCGATGGGGCTGCGGGCTTCAAGATGGATCCCTGCAAGGTTGTCGATACCGCAACGGAAACGCGTGTATACGCAAACGGCGAGGGTGAGCCTTATATGCACAGCCTGCAATGCACGCTTTACGGCAAGGAAATGTATGAGGGCTATAGTGAATATACCGGTCTGCGCCCGATGCACCATATGAGCGGCGGCTATACGAGCATGTCGCGCTACAGTGCAACGACGACAGGAGATTCGGGCGGCAAGCATAAAACTCTCGTATGGATACTGAACAGCGGTCTGTCCGGCATGTCGAATATCACGTGCGATATGGATATTTTCGCAAAGCACACGATCCATTACTGCTTCTTCACGGCATGGTGTCAGCTCAACAGCTGGTCGGGCTACAGCCATCCTTGGTGGGCAGGCGACGAGCTGGAAGCTATTTTCACATTCTATGACAGACTCAGATATCATCTGCTTCCTTATATCTATTCCGCGGCGATAGAATCGCATGTAAGCGGAACGCCTGTTGTTCGTGCCATGCCTATGGAATACGAAGACAAGGCTCTCGAAAATGCAACATGTGAGTATATGTTCGGCGACAGCATGCTCGTCGGTTCCTTCTCCGATAAGATCTATCTGCCCGCGGGCGAAGTATGGATAAACGCATGGAACGGCGAGCTTGTTTCCGGCGGCAGAGAAGTTGATATAGATGTTCCCGAAAACAGAGGCGGTCCTCTCTATATCAAGGGAGGCGCAATAATCCCCACGCAGGCAGATAAGCAGTTTACCGACTGCAAGGATGACGAGCATCTCACTCTCGAGATCTATCCTGTTGAGGCTTGCAACAGCGCATATACATTCTACGAGGATGACGGCAGAACGCAGGCTTATCTCAAGGGCGAACGTGCGAAAACAGAGTTTACGCTCCGCATGATATGCGGCAAGGCGATACTCACGATAGGCAAGCGGGAAGGTCATTTTGACGGCATGTGCAGCGAGAGAAAGTATGGGGTAAAGGCATATGCCGCCACCTTGCCAAAAGCTGTTTTTGCCGACGGCGAAAAGGTTGACTTTGCATATGAGGATGGAATTATTACTTTTGAGGCAGGAACTGCCGGCGAAGTTGTAATAGATTTTTAATGAAATACGAAAGGAGATTTTTACTATGGAACTGATAAGCAGACACGATTATGAGGTTAAGACCGAATCCGAGCGCCCGCGAAGACTTGATTGGTTCAGGAAGGCAAGATTTGGCATGTTTATACATTACGGTCTTTTTTCGCAGTTCGGTACCGGCGAATGGTGCATGTATCAGCAAAATTATACCAAAGCCGAATATGAAAAATTTGCCGAGAACTTTGCACCGAAGGAGGGCTGTGCCGAGGAATGGTGTGCGCTCGCAAAAAAGGCGGGGGCAAAATATGCCGTTCTCACGACACGCCATCACGAAGGCTTTTCTCTTTGGAAATCAGATGTCAACCCTTATAACTCATATAATTATTGCGGACGCGATATCGTGCGCGAATTTGTGGATGCCTGCCGCAAATACGATTTGAAAATAGGACTTTATTCATCGCTGATGGATTGGCATCATCCGGACGGCTGGCGCTGCGCTTTTGACCCCGAGGCAAGAAAAAGATTTCTTGACTATATTGAGGCACTCAATACAGAGCTTCTGACAAACTACGGAAAAATTGACATTCTCTGGTATGATATGCCTTATCCTATGAACAGCAGTGAAGGATGGGACTCAATAAACCGCAATAACAGGCTCCGCAAGCTTCAGCCGGATATGCTGATAAACAACAGAAGCAAGCTGCAGGAGGATTTTCTGACTCCCGAAGAAAGAGTAAATCCTGCTGACGGCGCTTATTGGGAAGCCTGCATGACCTTCAACGGAATATCATGGGGATATCTCGATGCCAATCAGGTAGCGCCGTATTCCTATTCGGCACAGAAGATCATCGGCATGCTGAATACATGTACTTCAGGCGGAGGAAACCTGCTGCTGAATATAGGACCCATGCCCGACGGCAGTGTTCCTGCAGATGCTGTCGCACCGCTTGAAGCCGTGGGAAAATGGCTCTCGGAAAACGGTGAGGCGGTCTATGGAGAAAAAGCGATCATAGGAAACAGCTACAGCGGCTGTGCCCTTAATCTTTCCAGTGCCTCGATCGATGAGAAAACGATCTACCTCTGGAACAGGATCTGGAAGAGCGGCGAGCTTCGTCTCGGAGGATATATGGAAGCACCGAAATCGGTAACTTCTCTCGCCACGGGAGAAAAAATAGATTTTGAGATGGACGGTCACCGCCTTATTCTCAAGAATCTGCCGGAAAAATCCTTTGATAAGCATGCGAATATCGCCGTTATCAAGCTGGAATTTGATAAAAGTCCGAGATGCCGCTCGGGAAGCTATTATCCGCAAATGCGCTATGGCGAAAATATAGCGGGAGATTTAGTGCAGTGATATGTATGAGGCGGAGATAGAGAAGCTTCTTACCGAAAGCGGTGCGAGTCTCGTCGGCTTTTCGGCGCTCGGAGATAATTTATGCGATATGTATCCGCAGTACGGTTATGCCGTAACGATCGTGCGAAAGCTTGCGGATGCCGTCGTCGAAACGATAAACGGCAGACCGACCATGTCATATTTTCAGCATTACCGCATAACGAATACGAAGCTCGATCTTATGGCACTGGACGCGATTGATTTCATCGAGCGCAAGGGATACCATGCGCTTCCGGTAGCCGCATCGCAGAGCACGAATGACAAAAAAGAGGAATATCGCGGAATTTTCCCGCACAAAACGGGAGCGGTTCTCTCCGGTCTCGGCTTTATCGGAAAAAACGGCTTGTTGATAACGCCTCAGTACGGCTCGAAGGTTCGGCTGACTACGGTACTTACGGATATGCCGCTCGAGCCCAAGAGGGAAAGGCTTTCTTGCCTATGCGGGAGCTGCACGGTTTGCCGCGATGCATGCCCGGCAGGTGCCATATCGGGAGAAATATATGTTGCGGGAGCGCCGAGAGATACGATATTGGACGCAAAAAAATGCTCCGAGCATATGAAGACCTACAAGGATATAGGCAGAGGAGCCGTATGCGGAATATGCATGAGTGTCTGCCCCTATAATAAAAAGTAAATAAAAAATCCCGTGATTGCCTGAAGAAACAGGTGAAACGGGATTTTGCTTTTTTATTTTCTTGCTCAGCCGCGTGTTATCTTTACTCGCATCTCAGCCCCCGGCTCATCGAGAACTTCGGCGACGAGCTTCCAGCTTTTCGATACTTCCTTGGGAAATCTGTTCAGCGAATAGGAGCCTGATGCCGCACCGCAATAGAGGGAAGAATCGAATATCGCGGTTTCGGGGTCGTCGGATTTATAGAAGAACGGATCCTCCGGTATATCCTTTACATGATAGCAGGGACCATACTTTATAAAGTTGCCGTTTTCATCCGTTATCTTTTCAAAGGCGTTGCGGATACGAAGGGCATTTCCGAGATCATGACGCGGCATGCCGTTCGGGCGGTTGGAGGAAACGCACTGTGCTTTTGTAAACCACTCGCGGTTGACCTTTTCATCGATGAGCCAGAAAACTACGCCGCCTTTGGAATCACCCGGCGTGAGAGCCTCTTCAAAGCCCTCCTTGAGTCTGATCTCACAGAGGAAATATTCATCGGGGTCAGGAGTCGGAATTTTCAGTATCTGATATTTTTTCGAGCAGGTGGAATGAAGCGTATATACACCGTCTTCCTTTGCCTCTATCTCGTCTGCCCAGCCGAGATAAAAGCGCTGATACGGGTCGATATAGGCGGGGCGTGTGCCACCCGCGAGGTGATTTCCGCAGGACATCAGTGAAAAGTTCAGCGGGAGGGGCCAGCCGAAAACATAATCTGCGGGAGGAGTATAGCGGCAATACATATCCTGCGCGCCTACGTTATGCGCGAGCTCATGCGAGGGTGTTCCTATGGTGACGGGACCTTTTCCGCTGTGCTCGCCTACATTCGAAATACGGACGACCTTGACGCCGCCGCGCATCTCGACATCCGTGGGTTGACTTGTTCCGTGAACCATAAAGCGGTGCGTCGGAAGAGGAGCGTTTTCGTAGTCGGGAGCCTTATATTCGGGATCCGGTTTTGTCGTTGCATGGTCAAAGCCCGCATTGAGTATGATGATAGCAAGCTCATCGGGTGTGATGATGCCGTCGCCGTTTTTATCATATTTGGCAAAATCTATGTACGGGTCGCAGGCGGCAACGATATGACGAATGGCTTTTGCGGCGGCACTGCCGTTGTCATAGCCTTCAAGATTTCGAAGAGCCGCGGGATGGTTGAGCTTTACCGTGACGGAAAGTACGCCTTCAGGGGCATCTGCGCTCTGAGGATGATCGATGTGCACGGGATAAAACCAGAATTTATCCTGTGTCATCTCCTTATAAAAATCCATCATCGAATGGCAGTTTTCACCGAAAAATCTGTCATGGCAGTCAGCAGGCTTTGTCATAGCCCATTGCTCTCCGTAGTAGGGAGAGGTCTTATCCGTGAGAAGCTCGGGATGCTCCGGAGTATAATGGCTTATTCCTTCGCCGCTGGGGTCAAAGCTTGCTATGACGATGAGCAGAGGTGCGGGTGTTATCGGTTTCATATTTGTTTTTTCCTTTCGATAAGTCGAGGTAAATCCTCTTTTTCCGAAATGCATTTTATCACATTGAGTCAGTCATGTCAAGAGTCATGCCGAATTTCCGCAAATTCGCGCTCAAACTGCGCGATGCGCCCGTTTTTCTCCGCAAATCGGCAAAATGCCTGTCGCCCATCCATAGAAAAATATTGACTTTATGGCGGTTTTGAGATATACTGAATAAAAAGGAAGCGGTCGAGAGGATCCGTGCCGAGGCCATCGCCGCATACGGTGAAAAGCGGGGCGATGGCTATACGTATGCCATGGCGGCAAATTCCGTCATGTCTGCGCCGGAGGGATATCTTCATATGGCGGTTTTTCGCTTATCCGGGCAAGAATATTTTATTAAAGGAGAAGCTCGCAAATACCTTGCATTTCATGCTTGCCGCATGCGGATGCTTTGTATTTCGGATGCATGAGTTTATGGATCAGAGAGAATTGGTATTTCTTTGCGAAGCGGCAGAGAAACTGAAAGATATACGGAAAAATAACGGTGAGGTCTTTGATCTGTCCGGTACTCCCATGCCGGACAGAGATGCAATCATCGACTTTATACACAGTTTGAAGCAGATCCTCTTCTTCGGCTATTTCGGAGGCTCATCCCGTATGCAGGACTGCGCCGACAGAATAACGGAGCAGGGCATCAAGCATATTTACGAAACGCTGAAAGATCAGCTCTGTCTCGCCTTTCGAATGGAGCAGAGAGATTGCCGATGCAGATATGCTTCCGCTATAGCGGAGGATTTCATAAAACAGCTGCCCGTGCTGGAGGAGGCGATGCTTTTCGACCTCGAGGCGGCTTTTGTCGGCGATCCTGCGGCAAAGAGCAAGAGTGAGATAATCTTTTCATATCCCGGCTTTCTCGCGGTATTTATCTATCGTGCGGCACATATCCTTTATGAGGCGGGCGTGCCGCTGATACCGAGAATCATGACCGAATATGCGCACAGTCGCACGGGCATCGATATCAATGCGGGCGCAACGATAGGAAAGAGCTTTTTCATCGATCACGGCACGGGTGTCGTAATCGGAGAAACAACGATAATCGGCGACAATGTCAAGATATATCAGGGCGTTACGCTCGGTGCACTTTCCACGAGGCTCGGAAGAAAGCTTGGCGGAAAAAAGCGTCATCCGACGATAGAAAACGATGTTACGATCTATTCGGGAGCGACGATCCTCGGCGGCGATACGGTGATCGGAGAGGGAAGCGTCATCGGAGGAAACGTATTTATCACGGAGTCTGTTCCGAAGAATATGCGCGTATCGATGAAAGCGCCTGAGCTGGTTTATAAAGAGGGCAGGCATGAATAAATACAAGGCAGTAATTTTTGATTTAGACGGCACGCTGCTTAATACGATAGACGATCTTGCGGCAGGCGTGAATCATGTGCTGGCAGAGCACGGCTATCCCGTGCACAGCGTGACGCAGATACAGGGCATGGTCGGAAACGGTGTGGCGCGTCTGATGCAGCTTGCCGTTCCGGAAGGGACCTCAAAAGAGGAGCAGAGCGAGATGCTCTCGGAGTTTCGCGCGTATTATTTCAGCCACAGCGATGTTTATACAAAGCCGTATGACGGAATCGAGGAGCTTCTCGCACAGCTTTGTACGAAGGGCATAAAGACGGCGGTAACATCGAATAAATTTGATGCCGCGGTAAAGAAGCTCTGCGATAAATATTTCGGCTCTCTCGTCACCTTAGCCATAGGAGAATCCGCAGATACTCCGAAAAAGCCCGATCCGAAAATGGTGGAGAAGGCGCTCTCGCTTCTCGGCGTACATCCGGACGAGGCTTTGTATGTAGGCGATTCCGATGTTGATATATTGACGGCAAAAAATGCAGGACTGGAGTGCGTAAGCTGCACATGGGGCTTTCGCGAAAGGGCATTTCTTATCTCAGAGCGCGAAAAAATACTCGGCAAAGCCGATCTCCGCATGATGATAGACAGCCCGAGCGAACTTTTTTCCGTAATAGAATGAGTTTTTACAAAATATCTATTTACAAAATCATATTTTTAGGGTAAAATTATACAGTAAAGTAAATTTCTATATCCGAAGGAGAAAAAACTCATGAAACCATGCTACAAAAGGGTGCTCGTCAAGCTTTCGGGGGAAGCGCTTTCCGCAGGCTCAGACGGCATCTTCAATTACGATTTTATTGATGAAGTCTGCCGGGTGATAAAAAAATGTGTTGACATAGGTACGCAGGTCAGCATTGTCGTAGGCGCAGGCAATATATGGAGAGGCAGACAGGGCGTCAATATGGACAGAACGCGCGCCGACCATATGGGAATGCTGGCGACTGTCATCAACTGTCTCGCGCTTCAGGATGCGCTCGAGAAGCTCGGCGTCGATACACGTGTCATGACGGCGGTGGAGATGCAGCGTTTTGCAGAGCCTTATATAAGAAATAAAGCCGTTTCACATCTGAATAAGGGCAGAGTGGTCATCTTCGGATGCGGAATAGGCAGTCCGTTTTTCTCCACGGATACGGCGGCGGTGCTTCGTGCGGCTGAGATAAATGCCGATATCGTTCTTCTTGCGAAGAATATAGACGGCGTTTATACCGCAGATCCGAAGCTTGATCCCACGGCAAAGAAGCTTTCCAATATCGATTATATAGATATTCTGAAGGAAGGGCTCAGGGCTCTTGACTTTACGGCAACATCATTCAGCATGGAAAATCATATACCGATACTTCTTTTCGGTCTGGATAATCCCGAAAACATCTACAAAGCCGTTTGCGGCGAAAAAATAGGAACAATAGTAGGAGGAAACAAATCATGAAACTCGATACCAAGGAATTTGAAACAAGAATGCAGAAGTCTATCGCTTCATACGAATATGAGCTCAGTTCTATCCGCGTCGGCAGAGCAAATGCTCAGGTACTCAACAAGATAAGCGTTGACTACTGGGGCACGCCGACACCTATTTCTCAAATGGCGGAGATCAAGACCACCGACGCGAGAACGCTTCTCATAACACCGTGGGATGCTTCATCGCTGAAGAATATAGAGCGCGCCATTCAGGAGAGCGATCTCGGCATCAATCCTCAGAATGACGGCAAGGCTATCCGCCTCGTTTTCCCCGTGCTTACCGAAGAGAGACGTCTCGAGCTCAAGAAGCAGGTTTCCAAAATGGGCGAAGAGGCAAAGGTTGCCATCCGCAATATACGCAGAGATGCCAATGACAAGATCAAGACGATGAAGAAAAATTCCGAAATGACGGAGGATGAGCAGAAGGCTTCCGAGAAGGATACGCAGGATCTGACAGATAAGTACATCAAGGTCGTAGACGAAGTAACGGCGAAAAAAGACAAAGAGGTCATGGAAATATAAGAAAGCGGCACAGTGGGCTGTCGTACCCGACGTTTATGCGTCATGGGCGCGGCAGCCCTGTCGGATAAAAAAGGATTTATGGGTGATTCTGTAAAAAACATGCCCGATATAAGCGGCATAAAGCATATAGCCATCATAATGGACGGAAACGGCAGATGGGCGAAAAAACGTCATATGTCGCGTGAATGCGGTCACAGTTATGGGGCAAAAAATTTCAAGAAGATAGTCAGATATCTGGGCGATATCGGCATAGAGAACGTAACGGTCTATGCCTTTTCCACCGAAAACTGGAAGCGCCCGAAAAAAGAAGTGGACGAGATCATGCGTCTCATGCGCGAATATGTCGATCAGATGAAAAAGGAATTTGAGCATGAGGATGTGAATATACATTTCATCGGGGGAAGGGAGCCGTTTGATACCGAGCTTCGCGCCGATATGGATTATCTCGAACGCGTTACGGCGGGAAGAAAATGCAGGCTTTGCATAGCGGTGAATTACGGCGGCAGAGCCGAAATAGTCGATGCTGTAAACAAGCTGATAGCGAGCGGAAAAACCGAGATAACGGAGGATGATATCACGGAGAATATCTATTCCGGTATCTGTCCGCCGCCCGATATCATCATACGTACGGGAAATGAATACAGGCTTTCGAATTTTCTTCTTTGGCAGTTGGCATATGCCGAGCTTTTCTTTTCTCCGACGCTCTGGCCTGATTTTGACAAATCGGAGATCAATTCCATCATAAAAGAATTTCACAAACGTAAAAGAAGATTCGGAGGCGTATAATCATGCAAAAACGTATTATCACCGCAGTTGTTTGTCTCGCGCTTTTCATACCGACACTGGTGTTTTCCGATACATGGGTTGTTCCTGCCGTGATGACGTTGCTTGCACTTTTTGCAGTATATGAGCTGTGCGGCTGTATCGGTGTGCGCAAGAATTTCTTTGTATCAATACCGGCTTATCTGGTGACGGCGGCTGTGATGCCTCTGATACTTTATTGCCGCGATCAAAAACTCTTTCTGCCGATCGTATGTGCTTCCGCACTTGTTTTCATGTTTATCGTATTTACCGTCTCCATGCTATCGAGCGGAAATATACGTTTTTCGCAGTCGGCGGAGCTAATCGCTTTCACAGCGTATATCATAACGGGCTTTCTTTCGATCCTGCTTCTCCGCAGAATGGAAATGGGAAAATATCTCTATCTGCTCGTATTTATCGGCGCTTGGTCGACCGATACCGGAGCATATTTTGTCGGAGTGCTCTTCGGCAAGCATAAGCTAATACCGGAGGTCAGCCCGAAAAAGACCGTAGAGGGAGCTTTCGGCGGCGTGCTCGGCTGTATACTCGGCTTCGTGGTATATGGCTTCATAATATCAAAGATTAACAGTGGCATCTCCGTAAATTACCTCAAGCTGATACTTTTGGCACTTGCTGTGGCTGTGATATCTCAGCTCGGCGATCTGATAGCCTCATTTGTCAAGCGCGAGCAGGGAATCAAGGATTTCGGGTTCATTTTCCCCGGGCACGGCGGTGTGTTGGACAGATTTGATTCCATCATTGCCGTAGCACCGCTGATATACATATTTTCTCTCTTTATTCCGGAGAATATTTTTACTCTGATTTAACGGGTTTTTCGAATGAACAATAAAAAAAGCATTACTCTGCTCGGAGCGACCGGCTCGATAGGCATGCAGACGCTTGATGTGGCGGCTTTTCACGGCATGAATATCGAAGCGATCTGCTTCAGCTCCAATATACAACTCGGTGAAGCGCAGGTGAGAAAATTTTCACCGCGCTTTTGCGCCGTTTTCGATGAAAAGGCGGCGCTTGATTTAAAGACGCGCATCGCCGATACAAAGACGCGGGTCTTCTGCGGGACGGAAGGCATATGTGAGATGATCGAGGCGGCATCCTCCGATATATGTCTCAATGCGATCAGCGGCTTTGCAGGACTTCTTCCCACGATGAGCGCGATAAAAAGCTGCCGCCGTATAGCTCTGGCAAATAAAGAGACGCTCGTCGCTGCGGGCGACATCGTCATGGCGCAGGCAAAGGAAAAGGGTTGTGAGATCATACCCGTGGACAGCGAGCACAGTGCGATCTTTCAGTGCCTTTCGGCAGGGAAAAGGAGCGAGGTGAAGCGTCTGATACTGACGTGTTCGGGTGGCTCGTTTTTCGGCTATACAAGTGAACAGCTGCGTTCTGTCACAAAAGAGCAGGCGCTCGGCCATCCGACGTGGAATATGGGCGCCAAGATAACGATAGACTGCGCCACGCTGATGAACAAAGGGTTGGAAATCATAGAGGCGATGCACCTTTTCTCCGTGCCCGCTTCCCAAATAGACGTTGTTATTCACCGCGAAAGCATAATACACTCGATGGTGGAATACATTGATAATACGGTCATGGCGCAAATGGGCTCGCATGATATGCGTCTGCCGATACAGTATGCCCTCACATATCCCGAGAGGGCGGCATCTGCGGGCACTCCGCTCGACCTTGTCGGCTTAGGCAAGCTTTCGTTCTTTGCACCGGATGAGGAGACTTTTCCTTTATTGGCATTGGCAAAGCGAATGGCTTGTATCGGCGGCAATATGCCCTGTATTATGAACGCCGCAAATGAAGAGGCGGTCAGTCTTTTCCTTGCCGGCAGGATACATTTCTCGGAGATCCCCGAGCTTGTGACGCGGGTTTGTGAGGAGTTTGCATATGCGGAAAAGCCCTCGCTTTCCGATATCATAGAGGCAAATAAGCGCTCTCGCGAGCTTACGTCAATTTTTGCGGCATCGCATTGATTTTGCTGTTGCTGAAACGGAGTATTTTTTATGGTTTTATATGTATTACTTGCAATATTGCTTTTCGGAGCTCTGATATTCATTCACGAGCTCGGTCATTTTCTCACGGCAAGGCTTTTTCACGTTACGGTACATGAATTTTCCATAGGCATGGGTCCGAAGCTTTTCTGGTTTACCTCCAAGAAAAGCGGGACCGTTTATGCTTTGCGCCTTTTCCCGATAGGCGGCTTCGTTTCCATGGCGGGAGAGGACGAAAAGAGCGACGATGTGAACGCCATCTCCGCCAAGCCGCTTTGGCAGAGGATGATCATAACGGCGGCAGGCTCATTTTCCAATTTGCTTCTCGGCTTTCTTGTGGTCGGCGTCATAGTGCTTTCCTCGAAGAGCATTTATTCCCCCGTGATAAGCGGATTTGCCGAGAACGCGATTTCCTGCACCGAGAACGGTCTCGAGGTCGGCGACAAGTTTATAAAGATAGGTCCGAGGAAAGTACACACGGCAAACGATGCTTTATATGCCATAGGCAGATACGGCGATGAACCCGTAGAGGTTACGGTTATCCGCGACGGAGAGAAAAAGGTACTCACTGTCACTTTCCCGACATATGAGAGTCAGGGAATCACATTCGGCAACTGCGATTTTGACTTTGAGGAAACAACCCGAAATTTCTTTGCGGTGCTTCGCCATACATGGTATCAGTCCGTGATGATCGTGCGGCTCGTATGGGATTCGCTTTTTGACCTCATTACGGGCAAGTTCGGACTGAATCAGATATCCGGTCCCATCGGGATAACGAATGAGATCGCTTCCGTAGCGCAGAGCGGAAACAAAATGTCTTTGCTCAGCATGTTTGCCATTCTTGCAGTCAATCTCGGCGTGATGAACCTTTTGCCTTTTCCCGCATTGGACGGCGGCAGATTATTCTTTATGCTGATAGAGCTGATTTTCCGCAAGCCGATAAAGCCGGAGATAGAAGGATATATCCATTTTGCGGGTATCATTATCTTGCTGGGACTCATGGTTGTCGTCGCCTTCAAGGATAGACGCTCGCGCATTGAAGTAGGCTACGGTCTGGAAGGCTCGCTGCCTGACGGTCTTACCGGACGCATACAGGATCAGTATATGATTCCTTACTTCAAGGACGGTAATTACAGCAAGGGTATTTTGCAGGGCTATAAGGCTGCCTCAGCCAAAATTGCCCAAGGCTATAATACGGAGCTGAGCGGGGTGAAATATCAGGCTCCCGCTTCCCAACCGCAAAAAAATACAGGCTCCGGCCTGGATGATTTGCTGTTTGCTTTGGGAGTAATCGGGTTTCTTATTGTTGATAATCTTTTACTTGGCGGCTTTTTTACGCGCTTCCTGCTGCTGCTGATTTTCCG
>URUL01000051.1 GCA_900551005.1 uncultured Ruminococcus sp.
TTTGGCAGGGCGGGACATGACAGGGAGATATCTAAGAGGGAACGTCTTAGATGACTTTTGGTACTTTTGGTCATACAAAAGTACATGAAACACAAAGCGATTATTTCCGTCTGCTTTTCGACAGACTGAGCTACAGCTTTGCGGCGATGCTTTTTTAAAAGTGGGCAGCTGCATCCTGCCGAAAAGGCTGTCTCAGCGCGCATGAGTTTGCGGCATGAGACAGCCTTTTTTATTGATTTTTTTGTCACTGCCCATTGAAAAACGGATTGTCGGGATAATCGTTTTTCTTTTCATGGGTTTCTTTTTCGCGTGCTTCTCTTTCGCGGCGCAGGCGCTCTTCCTCGTCACGGCGACGGGCTTCCGCCTCTGCTTCTTCGCGCTTCTTGTTTTCCTCTGCGCTCTTGCGCTGTTTTTCTTCTGAGAGTTTGACGATCTCTTCTTCCGAGGCATTATCGTCCATATAGGCCTTGAACTGAACGTCATCCATCATCTCATGCTTTACGAGGAAGTCTGCTATGAAATCGAGACGCTCTCTGTTTTCGGAGAGTATCTTCTTTGCATTTGCATAAGCTTCATCGATGATCCTCTTTACCTCGCGGTCTATGAGCGAAGCTGTTTCATCCGAGTAATCGCGCTCCGCGCTGAAATCTCTGCCGAGGAACACTTCATCGCTCGAGTTGTCCGAGCCGAAATGGACATTTCCTATGGCATCGCTCATGCCGAGCTTGGTAACCATTTTTCTCGCTATTTGTGTGGCGCGGAGAATGTCATTGGAAGCGCCGCCGGAAATATCGGAGAATACGATCTCTTCTGCAGCTCTGCCGCCGAGAAGCATCGCGATCTGTTCTTTTAATTCCTGCTTGTATACGCTGAACTTATCCTCCTCGGGAACATTGAGCGTAAATCCGAGAGCATTTCCACTCGGGATAATGGATATCTGACGCACGGGATCCTGTGTCGGCAGGAGGTGCGCCAGTATCGCATGGCCCGCCTCATGATAAGCGGTCTTGCGTTTTTCTTCGGGTTTGATCTTCAGATTTTTCTTCTGAGTACCTGTCGTTATTTTGAGATAAGCCTCGCTTATATCGTTCATGCCGATAAGCGTTTTGGATTTTCTTGCCGCCAGCAATGCGGCTTCATTGAGCAGGTTTGCAAGATCGGCGCCCGTAAAGCCCACGGTGAGCTGAGCGATTTTCGCAAGGTCGACTTCCTTTTCAAAGGGCTTATTTCTCGAATGGACCTTGAGGATCTCTTCTCTGCCGCGGATGTCGGGATAGCCGACGGTGATCTGCCTGTCAAAGCGTCCCGGACGAAGTAATGCGGGGTCAAGGATATCGGGACGGTTTGTAGCCGCCATGACGATGACGCCGCTGTGTCCGCCGAAGCCGTCCATTTCCACGAGAAGCTGATTGAGTGTCTGCTCCTTTTCGTCATGACCGCCGCCGAGACCTGTTCCGCGGCGTCTGCCGACGGCATCTATTTCATCTATGAATATGATTGCGGAGGAAGCTTTTCTTGCCGTATCGAAAAGATCGCGTACACGCGAAGCGCCGACACCGACGTACATTTCCACAAAGTCCGAACCGGAAATGGAGAAGAAGGGAACACCCGCCTCACCGGCGACAGCCTTGGCGAGCAGCGTTTTACCCGTTCCGGGAGGACCGACGAGAAGGACGCCGTGCGGTATTTTTGCGCCGAGCTTCATAAACTTACCCGGGGCCTTGAGATATTCCACGATCTCGCGCAGCTCTTCCTTTTCCTCATCCGCACCGGCAACATCGGAGAAATATACCCGTGATTTCTCATCGGTTCCGCATTTTGCCTTTGCCTTGCCGAAGGAATTGATCTTTGTGCCGCCGTTTAAGCGGTTGGTCATAAAGAAGAAGAGTGCTATGGCAACGATTATAAGGATCACCGTGGGGAGGAATGAGAGGAAGATTGACATACCCTCATCGCGCGGCTCCTGTATTTCGTATTTTTTCAGAGTTCTTTCACTTTCGGGAAGCGCGTCCTGTTCCTTCAGATAATCGTCTATGTGTTCAAAGAACAGTCCCGCATCTCTGAGCGTTTTGGAATACGTACCGTCCGCGGTTTTTATCGTGAGTACGTTTTTATTGCTCAGTGTAAATTCCGAAACCTCACCGCTCGTTATTTTTTCGAGCATTTCACTGTATGTCAGTTTGTTAGCCTCATTGCCGCCGGACATCCACATCACGGTAAATATGATCGCGAATATCAACACCGCGTAGAGGATAATAGCCTTGACATTTATTTTCATCTGTTACCTCCGCAAAGCAGTTTACTTTTATTAGTTTTTTCGTCCAAGAACCAAACTATCTTATATAATATCAAATATTTCCCGAAAAGTATTGATATTTTGTAAACATTTCTGATAATTTTATGTAAACTTAGGCTTTTTTATGAGATTTGGTTATTTTTTGGTCTTTTTCTATGGGATATTTTTCCCCGCCGAGGATAAGCGTGCCTCCGTCACACGTGCTGAAAACAGAGACCTCATCGCCGTTTATCTCCACATCGACATAGCCGCAGGGAAGCGGAACGCGCCCCTTGACGCCGGTAAGGCCCGATGCTGAAGGAGCGACCTCAAAGGTCTTGTAGGCGGGAGAGGTGGGCTTGACGCCGAGGATATATTTGCCGAGCAGATAGATGGGCGAAGCACCCCATGCATGGCAGAGACTTCTGGCGTAGGGCTTGCCGTACATGCGATAGTGCTCTGTGCCGCTCTCCTTCGGGTCAAACTGCTCCCAAATGGTCGTTGCGCCGAGTTTTATCATGCCGCCCCAGTAGGAATGGAGCATATCGAGCATATATTGATTGTCGCCGAGCAGGCACATCGCATCCAACTCGAAAAATTCAAAATAAGGCGTTGTTATCGGAGGCACATTTTTGTTGTTTATGACATTACGGACGATTCTTTCTTTTCGTTCCTCACTCGCGGTATCGAAGAGCAGCGCGAAAATATTGGCATGGCGGGTAACATGGCGTTTGCCCGAAACATAACTGTCTATGAAGGCGCCCTTTTCTTCATCCCAGAAGAGCTCATTTGCCGCCTTATAGAGCCGTTCTGCCTTCTCTTCATAGGGGCGCGCATCCTCGCCCATGAGCGAAGCGCATTTTGCCATGGTTCGATACGTATGGATGAGGAGCATCTGCTCTGCCGCCTGCGGACCTTCGGTATCGAAATCCGTCCAGTCGATGAATGTCCAGTCGCCGCGCTTGCCGCAAACGATACCGCGCTCATCGCATCTTGTCTCGATGAAATCCATCATGGTTTTCATCCTCGGATAGATGAAGCGGACAAAATCCATATCGCCCGTATGGAAATAGTAATCATAGACAGAGCATATCCAATAGAAGCTGTAGTCGAGAATGGTATTGATATGCTGTGTTGTCGGCTCATTGCCGCGCAGTCCGAGGATGGTACGCTTCACGCTGTCATTATCGAAGAAAAGATAATAATTTACATAGTAGCTCTGATAAGCATCGCCGCTCCAGAGCCAGCCGTCACGCTTGATTCCGTCGAGATAGCCCTCGCGGGTATTGAGATGGAGCGTATATGCCGAAACATCCCAGATCCTGTTTATCAGATCGTCGTCACAGCGGAAAGAGCCTTTGTATTCCAGCGGGATATACTCATAGTCGCAGGAGAGGTCATAAGAGATGCCCTCATCATCGGAAACGTATATATAGCGGAAGGCGCGCTTTCTGAAGGTCATCTTCTTCTGTACGGGATCGAGAAGATCATGGAGCGGCACCATAT
This sequence comes from uncultured Ruminococcus sp., assembly GCA_900551005.1. Lineage (GTDB taxonomy): Bacteria > Bacillota > Clostridia > Oscillospirales > CAG-272 > Apopatosoma. The sequence goes on from URUL01000051.1 coordinate 3,782, forward strand.
CGCTCATGTCGAGTGCTTCCGCTCTGCTCTCACCGTAATTGAAGCGCACGGGCGAACCGCCGCAGGCGCGGATATTTTCAAAGTTGAGCGGTCCGTATGTTTCTTTTCCGAAATCATAGAGCGTACCGCCGTTTATCTTCTCGCTCGCGACAGGATAGATACGTTCATAAGAAAACTTGAAGACCTCGGGGTTGTCGGAAAGCTCCGTATACCAATCGAGACATCCGGCGGGATAGTCTGTGCCACCACCCATGGCGGAGCCGAACCAGCTGCTGTCTGAAGCGAATGTATCGCCCACGACATAGGCGCAGGGAAGACCGCCGATCTTCTCCACATCGACCTTTATGAATTTTCTGCCCGGGGAAAGCGTTATCTCTTCGCCGAGGCGATATTTTTTTGACGCAGTTCTCGTTTTGCCGTCGGGAACCTTATCCTCATACTGAACGGTGACGTAGCCCTTGCCGTTTGCATAGGCGGTCATTTTCTCTTCCTTTTCGAGAATGGCTATCTTATAGAAGCGAGCTACGGGGCGCGGGGCATCTGTCCTCCACATGGGAATATATTTGTCTATTCCGTATTCCTCTCGGCGCAGATTCTGAAGCATCGCGTGATAAATCTCAAAATCTCCACCGAGCCATATCCATTTTGAATTTGCCATTTGTTTTCCTCCTGAAATTTGTCATAAAGGTTTTTTTCTTTATTTTTTGTCGGCTTTTTTGTCTAGGAGCTTTTTCAGATACTGACCGGTATAGGATTCATTACATTCAGCAACCTCCTCGGGTGTGCCGCTGGTAACCACCGTGCCGCCGCCGTCGCCGCCCTCGGGACCCATATCTATTATATAGTCAGCCGTTTTGATGACGTCGAGATTGTGTTCTATCACGATCATGCTGTTTCCGCCGTCGCAGAGCTTTCCGAGAACCTCCAAGAGCTTGGCGACATCAGCGCTGTGAAGCCCTGTGGTCGGCTCATCGAGAATATACATCGTCTTTCCCGTGCCGCGCTTGGCAAGCTCCGTTGCCAGCTTCACGCGCTGCGCCTCACCGCCGGAGAGGGTCGTTGAGGACTGCCCTATCTTGATATATCCCAGACCCACGTCAAAGAGCGTCTGCAATTTCTTGCGTATCTTCGGAACGCCGTCAAAGAAGGCAAGCCCCTCTTCCACCGTCATTTCGAGAACCTCATATATATTCTTGCCCTTGAAACGGACTTCCAGCGTATCGTGGTTATATCGCTTTCCGCCGCAGACGTCGCACGTGACGTAAACATCGGGCAGAAAATGCATTTCTATCTTTTTGACGCCGTCGCCCTCGCATGCCTCGCATCTGCCGCCACGGACATTAAAGCTGAATCTGCCTGCGGTATAGGCGCGCGCCTTGGCATCGGGCGTCATGGCGAAAAGCTCACGTATGTCCCCGAATAGCCCCGTATATGTGGCGGGATTGCTGCGCGGGGTGCGCCCGATAGGGCTTTGGTCTATGGAAATGACCTTATCCAGATTTTCCGTGCCCTCGATTTTGTCATGCTTCCCGGGATAAGTCAGGGCGCGGTTGAGCTTCTTTGCGAGAACGGGCAGGAGAATGGAATTGATGAGCGATGATTTTCCCGAGCCGGAAACGCCTGTCACGCAGACGAACTTGCCGAGCGGGATCTTCACGTTTATGTTTTTCAGATTGTTCTCGCGTGCGCCGAAGATCTCGAGAAAAGCGCCGTTTCCGCTTCTTCTCTCGGCGGGCACGGGGATCTCAAGCCTGTGCGAAAGGTAAGCGCCCGTGATCGAGGCGGGATTTTTCATGATCTCCTCGGGCGTGCCGCAGGCGACTATCTCAGCGCCGCTTACTTCTGTCGCGGTGCCGATTTTTACGTTATTATCTGAGGAGAGCATCGTTTCTTCATCATGTTCTACGACGATCAGACTGTTGCCGACATCGCGCAGATGCTTGAGTGTCGCTATGAGCTTACCGTTGTCCCTCTGATGCAGACCGATGCTCGGCTCATCGAGAATATACAGCACGCCGACGAGTGAGGAGCCTATCTGCGTGGCGAGACGTATACGCTGAGCTTCACCGCCCGAGAGCGTTCCCGCCTTGCGCCAGAGTGTGAGATAATCCAGCCCCACACTCCGCAGAAAGCCGAGGCGCGAGCGGATCTCTTTTAAGATTTCCTTTGCGATGAGAGCTTCCGTTTCAGTCAATTTCAAATTGTCGAAGAAAGCGAGGATCGCATTGATATTCATTGAGCAGAGCTCATAGATATTCAGTCCGCCTACCGTTATCGCAAGTGATTCGGGACGCAGACGCTTGCCGCCGCAGTCGGGACACGGGATGAAATCCATGAATTCATCGTAATATTCAGATTCCGAGGGATACTGATTCATACGCTGGCTTATGATATTTACGATCCCGGCAAAAACAGTGTCCTGCTTATGCGCGATCCCACCGAAAACACGTACGACATGGTAGATCTTATCGCCTGTACCGTAGAGAAGTGCTTTGAGCGCTTCGTCCGACATCTCGCATATCGGCGTATCTATGGTATATCCGTATGCGGCACAGACCTGCATTATGAGAGGGCCGTTCCAGGAGGCTTCCTCAACCGTTTTGAAACCGTTTACGGCGATGGCGCCGCCGCGCAGGCTTTTGCCCGTATCGGGAATGATCTTCTCCGCGCTGACGGTTTTCAGCTCGCCCATACCTGAGCATTTTTCACATGCGCCGAGGGGATTATTGAAGGAAAACATACGCGGCGATATCTCACCTATGCTGACGCCGTGCTCTTCACAGGCATAATTCTGCGAGAAATGCATCTCCTCCTTTGTTTCGGGAACGAATATGCTTGCAAGCCCTCCCGCGAGTGAGAGTGCTGTTTCCAGCGACCCTGCGAGACGAGAACGCACCTCGGGCTTCATCACGAGCCGGTCTACGACGATATCGATATTGTGCTTGATATTCTTTTCCAATTTCGGCAGCTCGTCGAAATCATAGACATAGCCGTCCACGCGGGCGCGGACATAGCCGTTTTTGCGGGCGTCGTCAAAAACCTTTTCGTGCATGCCTTTTTTGCTGCGGACGACGGGCGCGAGCAGGAGAAATTTCGTCCCCTCGGGCAGAGTCATGATCTTTTCTATGATCGTGTCGGTGGATTGGCGCAATATCTCCTTTCCGCAGATGTGACAGTGCGGAATACCGATCCTGGCATAAAGCAGACGGAGATAATCGTATATCTCCGTCACGGTGCCGACGGTGGAACGCGGGTTTTTCGAGGTGGTCTTCTGGTCGATGGATATCGCGGGGGAAAGCCCCTCGATGAAATCGACATCGGGCTTGTCTATCTGCCCGAGAAACATGCGCGCATATGAGGAGAGCGATTCCACAAAGCGCCTGTGTCCCTCGGCATATATCGTATCAAAGGCGAGCGAGGATTTTCCGGAGCCTGAGAGTCCCGTGAAAACAACGAGTGAATCGCGCGGTATGCGCAACTCGACATCCTTCAGGTTATTGACTCTCGCGCCCTTTACATGAAGTTCTTTTGCAGGCATTTTTTTTACCTTCTTTTTGCTTGGGTTTGGATTGGTTTTGCTTTTATTTTCTGATTTTCGCTATGGTATCGCGCAGATATGCCGCGCGCTCGAAATCAAGCGCCTTTGCCGCCGCCTTCATTTCGCCCGTCAGCTTCTCTATCAGCGCCTTGCGCTCGGAGGCGGACATCTTTCCGTCGCTTGCGCGGGCAAGGTCGTCCTTCGAGGAGATCTCTATCGTATCGCGGATATCCTTTTTTATCGTTTTCGGAACGATGCCGTGTGCCTTATTGTAGGCATCCTGTATCGAGCGTCGGCGGTCGGTCTCATCTATTGCCGCTCTCATGGAGCGCGTCACCGTATCGGCATACATGATGACCGAGCCGTTTTCATTCCGCGCGGCTCTGCCTATCGTCTGAATGAGAGATGTCTCGCTTCGCAGAAGCCCTTCCTTGTCTGCATCAAGTATCGCTACGAGCGATACCTCCGGGATATCCAGACCCTCACGGAGCAGATTGATACCGACAAGCACATCGAAAACGCCGAGGCGCAGATCGCGGATGATCTCCATGCGCTCCATGGAATCGACATTGTGATGGATATAGCGCACCTTTATCAGATTCATTTCCAGATATTCGCAGAGATCCTCTGCCATCTTTTTCGTCAGAGTCGTGACGAGCGTGCGCTCGCCGCGCTCGGTGCGCTTTCTTATCTCGCCCATCAGATCGTCTATCTGCCCTTCGAGCGGACGCACCTCCACCTTCGGGTCGAGCAGTCCCGTCGGGCGGATGATCTGCTCTACCATGCGGCAGGAATGCTCCTTCTCATATTGTGCGGGCGTTGCCGAGACGAATATCGCCTGATTTATCTTCTTCTCAAATTCATGGAAGAAAAGCGGGCGGTTGTCAAAGGCACTCGGCAGACGAAAGCCGTAATCCACAAGATTTTTCTTTCTCGCATAGTCGCCGCCGCTCATGCCGCGGACCTGCGGCAGGGTGACATGCGATTCATCCACGAAGAGGAGAAAATCCGAGGGAAAATAATCGAGCAGAGTATAGGGCGTGGAGCCTGCGGGTCTGCCCGAGAGCACGCGGGAGTAATTTTCCACGCCTGAGCAGAAGCCGACCTCACGAAGCATCTCGAGATCGTATTTTGTTCGCTCTTCTATGCGCCGCGCCTCGATAAGCTTTCCCTCGCTCTCGAAAAATGCAACTCTTTCGTGCATCTCTCTTTCTATCTCGGCAAGCGCCGCTTCGCGCTTTTCGCTTGATGTGGCATAGTGAGAGGCGGGATATATCGCATAGTACGAAAAACGGCGCAGCACCTCTCCCGTCACGGTATCTATCTCGGAGATGCGCTCGATCTCGTCATCGAAAAATTCTATTCTTATTGCCGATTTTCCCGAGGCGGGCATGATTTCCAGCACATCGCCGCGCACGCGGAATTTGTCTCTCTCGGGAGAGATATCGTTTCGCTCGTAGCTTATCGCGATGAGTTTTCGTATCAGGTCGTCGCGGTTCATTTTCATGCCCTCGCGGACGGCGACGACGAGCGAACGGTATTCTTCGGGATCGCCGAGCGTATATATGCAGGAAACCGAGGCGACGATGATGACATCCCTGCGCTCAAAAAGTGCCGAGGTGGCGCTGTGGCGCAGTCGGTCTATCTCATCGTTTACGGAAGAATCCTTTTCTATATAAAGGTCCCTGCCGGGAATATATGCTTCGGGCTGGTAATAGTCGTAGTATGAAACGAAATACTCCACGGCATTCTCGGGGAAAAATTCACGGAATTCCCCGCAGAGCTGTGCCGCGAGCGTCTTATTGTGCGCAAGAACGAGCGTGGGACGGTTGCAGGCGGCGATGATATTCGCCATGGTGAAGGTCTTGCCGCTCCCCGTGACGCCGATGAGGCTCTGTATCTTATCTCCCGCGAGAACGCCGCGCGAGAGCGCCTCTATTGCTTCGGGCTGATCGCCTGTCGGCTTGTAATTTGAATGCAGCGCAAATTTGTCCAAGCGTTCTCGTCCCCTTTCGATATGATTATTATAGGTCGTCTAATGATAGTAATTCATAATATTATGAACATCTGTTACTTTTTTATTGACAGCTTTTTGATTTCTATCGCAGGCGGGAATGTGATGGAAAGCTTATGGCTTCCTTCTTTGATCTTCAGTTTGCGTTTAACCGTGATCATAGTGCCGTTTGTTCCCTGTACAGAAAGAGAAACATATGATTCTTCGTCAATCTTAAGGTCAACCAAGCATTGCGACAAACTGTCTGCATTGGAAACAAGTTCAAAAACATAAACATTATCGCCGCCGTAGACAGACTCAAAGCTGTCACCTGATTTCGGATTTTGGACAACAAATACCGTCTCCGTATTTTCATCGCTTATTTTGCCGAAATCGGGTTTTTTGCATCCGCCGCAGACAAATTTTGTGAAGGTTGGTGAAGTCATAATATATCTCAAAAGATTTTTGGCGCAACGCTGCAGGTCACTGCGAACAATATAGCCTTCACTTAATCCCGCAAGAATGTTGTGCGACTTGTTTTCGGCAGATTCGCAAACCATATAAACATCGTTTTGGGCACGAACCATTGCTTTGAGATTTTGACCGCTTCCGTCTTCGCCCTTGCAGTTGCATTTTGTCCACCAGTCTGTCATAACAAAACCCTTGTATCCCCATTCATCTCGCAGAACGGTGGTGGTCAGGTCATAATTGGAGGCGGAGTGATAACCGTTTACAAGGTTATAAGAGGTCATAAGTGCCGTGGCGTTTCCTTCCTTGACGGCAATTTCAAAACCTTTCAGATAAATTTCCCTTAATGCGCGTTGAGAAATGACATCGTTTGTTGAATAGCGTGCCAATTCCTGATTGTTGCCGCAAAAATGCTTGATCGTGGTGGAGCATCCCGAAAGGGCGATGCCTCTTGTCTGTGCCGCGGCAATTTTGCCCGAAAGGAGCGGGTCTTCGGAGAAATATTCAAAATTTCTTCCGCATAACGGGTGGCGGTGAATGTTCATTCCGGGGCCCAAAAGCGCATCCACATTGTATCTGAACAGCTCGACGCCCTCTAATTTGAAGATCTCTTCTGTCAGATCAGTGTTGAACGAAGAAGCAAATACATAGCCGTTTGGCAGGGATGTGCTCTTGTAGTCATTTCCCAAACGAAGTCCCGAGGGACCGTCGGTAACACAGCAGACGGGGATGCCGAGATCCAGAAGAGAATCGGTAACACCGCCGAAAGCTCCGCCGGTACCTTCGGTAACCTTAGGACTGTTCATACCCTCTCCGCAAACAATATTTGCCAGATCCTGGTCGGTAAGCTGCGCCACAAATTCATCGATTGTTTTTCTGCCCTCAGCCACATCTAAAAGCTTGATGCCCTTATCTCCCGTGAAAGGGATCTCCTTTTCACGCCTGTCAAAAATCCGTGTATCAAGGTCAGTTTCTCTCAGAGGAGTATCCTCAAGTGCCATAACACGTCTGCCGTTTTCTTCCTTTGCAACAATGCGCTTGAAAGCGGTTTCGGGTGCCATCACCTCTTCCAACCTTTCGGTGACGACTGTCTCGCAGATATGAAAGCTTGCCACCTCACTTGCAGAACGAATATCGGTGCCAGCAAAGATTTTGTATGTACCCGCTTCCAAAACATAGCAGTTTTTGTTGCCGGTTACACCGCTGTCATCAAAGGCGGCCATTTGAGCTTTCGGAAAAGTAATGGTAAGAGTCTCGCTGTCGCCTGCCTTTAGGTCTTTGGTTTTGGCAAACCCTGCAAGCTGTTTTACAGGTGTGCCGAGTTTTCCGCACGGTGCGCCGAAATAAACCTGAACGACCTCCTTGGCAATGAAATCACCTGTATTTTTAACGGTCGCAGTAACGGTGATATCGCTGTCAGAAATCGTAGCTCTGCAGTCGATCTCAAAATCAGTATATGTAATACCGTAGCCGAACGGATATCTTACGCTTTGCGGAGCAAAGGTTTCAAAATATCGATAGCCGACATAAATATCTTCCTTGTAAACAAGGGTCTTTTCATCGCCGAAATCGTCAAGGCTTTGATAGTCGGAAATATGGTAGACCTGCGTATCGGGAAGCTTCCCGGAGGGGCTGATTTTACCGCTTAAAATGTCAGCCAGAGCATTTGCTCCCTCCTGACCGCCCTGCCAAACATAAAGAAGGGCCGAAATACGATTTTCGTCCATAAATGATAGATCGATGATATTTCCCACATTCAGCACAACAACGGTCTTTCGGAAGGCGGAGGAGACATTCTTGATGAGTTCATCTTCTTCAGCAGATAATCTGTAGCTTCCTTCGGTATCGCGGTTATCGTTACTTTCACCTGCGGTTCTGCCGATAATAATGACGGCAACATCATTTTTTTCGGCAAAGTGCTCGGCTAAGGCAGAGTCCACAGGCATTTCCTTTTGAACCCAAGGCTCGGTAGCCCAGCCGTGGCCGTTGTCATAAGGATTATCGGCAATCCAGCTTTAATAAATTTCCACCAAATCACTGTCGATCCGGAAAATACCGTTTTCGTTAAAGGAGTCCCAAATAACAGGCGCTTTTTGGACCCTGACTAAGCCGCCCGAGCCGGTTCCGCTTTTAATGTAGCCCTCTTGATTTCTGCCGAAAAGAGCAACCCTTGTCCCCTTTTTAAAGGGCAAAACACCGTCATTTTCAAGCAAAACAGAGCCTTCTGCCGCGATTTTGCGGCAAAGAGGGTTAAGCTCCTGCACGGCTGAAAAACCGTTTTCCCAAAGTTTCAGACCGCCAATGGTTTTTTCCTTGTCTATAATCATTTTTTCCTCCCTGAAAAAATACTTTAAGTCAGTATAACATTATTTTTTTGAAAACGCAAGGCAAACAATGTCATTTTTCCGAGATGCAAACCGTGTTACCCTTGTATTGACAATTCACTATGTGCGAGAACGTCGCGCGAGAGCTCTTCTATGGTTTCGGGCTCATCCCCGTCGGCAAAAATTTGCTTTTCAGCCGGAATATACTTTCACTCAAGGCTTTGTTTTTTCGCCGTTATTTGTTTTTTGCTTGTTTTTCAACGCATATTCCTATCGGAAAGGACATCGAGAATATCAAAATATTTGTCTCCCGCTATTATATAATGTCCAATGAGCGGAATTTCAACCGTGTTGAAGGCATTTTGCAGGAGAACGGTCGTATGTATGTCGTCCGAAGAGGGGAAAGCCGTTCCGGACGGATGGTTATGCGAGATTATGACCATGGATGCCCCCTTCAGCATGGCAAGCTCGACGAGTCTGCGCACGGTTATTGCCGAGGAATTGACAGAGCCTTCATGAATCTTTATGAAGTCGATGGCGGAAAATTTATTATCAAGCAGGAGCATATATACGGTTTCCTTTGTTATTCCGAGATAGTGCGCCGCAAGATATCTGCCGATATCCTCTTTTGTTTTCAGCACAGCCTTTTTCGCCGTTTCCCCTGCGGCATAAACTCTCGCCAGCGCGGGAATGAGTTTTATCAAAGTCGCGGAATGTTCCTTTATACCGGGGACGCGGCACAGCTCCTCAAAGGGCGCATCCAGAACGCCGCGCAAGGAGCCGAACCGCTCTATGAGCAGATGTGCCGTTTCGTTCGTATCCTTCTGCGGAACGGAATAAAACAGCAAGAGCTCGAGAATATTATGCGGTTCAAAATGCTCGAGACCTTCGAGCAGAAAACGTTCCTTCATTCTTTTTCTGTGTTGGCTGTGCATATATACTCCATTATAATTACATAGTATATTTAAGTATAACATATATCGCCGTTTTTTGCAATAACCGCGACGAATTTTTGCGGGGCAAAAGCACCGCAAATGTTAAGAATATTGAAATATAATATAAAAATTTCTCTTAACCTATGGAAAAAGCGGAGAAGATATGATATAATTACGATGGAATATCATAGAATTCCGAAAAATTCATTTTTTTGTGTACAAGGACATAGATCTTATATAATGAAGCATATCCCGGAAAGGGGACTTTTCAATGGCAAAAACAACAGAAACAATAAAAAAATATACGCTGCCGTGTATCGCGATGCGCGATATGGTGGCTTTTCCCGAGGTGCCGATAACGCTTGACGTTGCGCGGCAGATAACAAAGCGCGCATGCGATGCCGCAATGAAAAATGACGGAATGATCTTTCTCGTCTGCCAGAAGGATCCTTCGCTCGAAGCACCTTCCTCGGAAAGCGATTTCTATTCCACAGGCGTGGTGGCAAATATCCGTCAGCTCATAAAAGGCGCTCCGAACGGAACGTACAGCGTCATAGCGGAGCCGAAAGCGCGCGCAGAGCTGCTTTCTTTTTCTAAGGATAAATACATTACCTGCGAGGTCATGGAGAAAAACGTATATCTCGAGGATAACGGCGGACTGCGCGCGGAAGCGCTCATGCGCGATATAAAAGGGCAGGTAAATAATCTGATGAAGCTGCTGCCGCGTTTTTCGCGCGAGCTGTGGCTACTTGTCAGTTCGATAAAGAGCCCGTCGCTTCTCTGCGATTTCATTTCCGCAAATCTTGTGGAAAATGTCGAGGATAAGCAGTCGCTTCTCTCGGAATATGATCCCATGCGCAGAATGGAGCTTCTTCTGCTCATTCTCGAGCATGAGCGCGCGGTGCTCGCCGAGGAAGACGGCATCAACCGCAAGGTCAAGGAGCGCATAGACCGTTCCCAGCGCGAATATTTCCTGCGCGAACAGCTGAAGGTCATTCATGAGGAGCTGGGCGAGGGCGGCGATGACGATGAGGATATCGAGGAATACTACAAAAAGCTCGATTCAGGCAGATATCCGAAGGAAGTTGCCGACAGGCTGAAAAAAGAAATACGCAAATTGCAGCGCACACCCGTCGGCTCGGCGGACGGCGCGGTGCTTCGCGGACATATAGAAACGTGTCTCGATATCCCATTCGGCATAAAAACACGCGACCTATCGGATATCCCCGCCGTCGAAAAGATATTGAATGCCGACCATGACGGACTCGGGAAGGTCAAGGAACGCATACTGGAATATCTTGCCGCTCTGAAGCTGAATCCCGAGCTGAAAAATCACATCATCTCTCTCGACGAACCTCCCGGAACCGGCAAGACAACGACGCTGGATTGTATCTTAAACCTTTTCAGGCGCAGAGGAATTGAAATTGCACTGGCGGCGCCTACTGGCCGGG
>URUL01000052.1 GCA_900551005.1 uncultured Ruminococcus sp.
GGTTTGAAAGCATTCATGAGGCCATACGCCGGGAGACGGAATAGAAAAAGATATGGAAAATCGATTATCAAAAGGAGAAAACCTTTATGAGACAAAAAATACATAGGCTGCTCAGTCTGCTGCTCTGTCTGGTCATGGTTTTGGGACTGATGCCGATGACGGCGTTTGCGGAGGGTACCCGCGAAGAGGTTGACACCATAAAAGCCACAGCGATAATTAATGTACCATCTTATGGCGAACCGACCAATTATCCGGCATTTACAGTGACAGAAGGCAGCCCTGCATATATTGCTGCTATGATGACTCACTGGGAAAAGAAAAACACAGTGACAGGAAAATGGGATAATGTTTCCTCTGGGAATACGTTTACAGAGGGAACATGGAGGCTTTCTGTCCAAGTCCGCATAGACGGTGAAGGCGGCAAAACCCACAAGCTGTCGGAAAAACCGCGGTTTTTCGTCAATGAAGTAGAGTGGCAGATTGAATCGAAATCTCGTTTTGATGATTACCACTTTGTATCTCTTGCTTATTTTCATTCTCAGGAATATGAGGTGACATCCTCAACATTGCCGCAGATGTATGATATTACCGTAACAAACGGTGTGGCTAAAAATGTAAGTTATATAGACATCACAAAAGCGAAACCCGGTGATAAAGTGGTGCTGCTGGCGGACGATAGACGAGATGAAGGTTTTGCATTTGAGAAGTGGGTTGTTACCGGTGCTACCGTTGATGCTGAAAACAACATGACTGCGAAATTCATTATGCCGGAAGGTAATGTAACCGCAGAAGCAACCTATATCCCTTGTGATATATCAATTAAGGCTGTCAAACTTACACTGGGCAACTATGCTGTTGGCAAAAAAGCCAGCGATATTTCTGTAAAAATCATTACACCAGATGTAGTAGACTTTTCTTATGGCGATACCTATCGTTGTTATGATGAGGATGGTGTTGCTTTAGGTGGTAGCTACGTGTTATGTTATCTCGAAGGCGAAACAGTAAAGCGTCTTGGTGCGGATGAGCTTATAAAGGAAGGCGTAGAATACTTCCTCGAGGTTCACATTAAGTCTGACGAAGGCTATACATTTTTGGGTTTGAAGGAAGAAAATGTAACGTTAGACGGAACAGCGGGTGTAGCTATGTTTATGCAACCTAACAACGCAGTGTACAGCTTCATGCTGACTCCACTTGGAGCTTCGCACACCCACACTTACGGCACCGAATGGAAATCCGACGCATACAAGCACTGGCATGAATGTTCCTGCGGCGCAAAGTCTGAGGAAGCAGCTCATACCGCCGGCGAATGGATTATCGACACCCCGGCAACAGCTACCACAAGCGGCTCAAAGCATAAGGAATGCACCGTCTGCGGTTATACGATGACAACCGAAACTATCCCGGCAACCGGCGGCGGTGAGCATACCCACAACTACAGCTCTGACTGGAAATCCGATTCTATCAACCACTGGAAAGAATGCTCCTGCGGCGACAAGGACGATGTTGCAGCACACAGCTTCAAGTGGGTGGTAGATAAGGATGCTACGGCAACCGAAAAGGGTTCTAAACACGAAGAATGTATGGTTTGCGGATATGCTCGTCCGGCAGTGGAAATTCCGGCAACCGGAAGCACACCCGAAACGGGAGATAACCGTAATATGTTCCTTTGGATCGGCCTGCTGCTTGCTTCTGGCCTTGGTGTAACCGGCACCGTAGTGTACAGCAAAAGAAAAAAATACGTAAAATAACCCAATAAGATAATCTTATAAGGATGGGCGGTGACGGGCATAGTCCCGCTGCCGCCCTTTCCCTTGGATTGGAGAAACCACGAGGAACAACGAACAAGCCCGACCAACATCACAGCCGACACCAAGTGCAGCCTCCGGTAAAGAGGATTACAGGAGATATATCGCAAGGAAAAGGCGGCAGAGAAGAAAGCAACGCAGGTTGATTCTTTGCGCTGCTGCGATGCTTGTATTGGTCTTGCTTATTATACTGTTTGTCAAAGGCTGCTCCGGCAGCGACCCGTTAACCGGCACATGGGACTATGACAGCAATACGACCTATCAGTTTGACGGCAAAGGAAGCGGTGAAATGCTCCTTACCTCCGCAACCTATGATTTTTCCTATCAAGCGAAGGACGATCAGCTCTTTATCGACTTTTCAAACGAAGCAGCACGGGATTGCACCTATACATTTTCTGTAAATGGCAACACGCTCACCCTGACAGGCGGAGAAGGAACCATCGGTGGAACCTATGAGCTGCACAGACAGGAGGAATAGCCGGGTGAACAGTCAATGAAAAGGGTCAGCACCAAAGGAAGGAATCAAAGGAAACATAAGCCCGTCTGCAACTGGATCCCCATTCTCATTTTGCTGGCAGCGTTCTCTGTAGGGGCTCTTGCGGCAGTCCGAGGTATTCTGAGAGATCAGAACAGACAGGAGGAATATGATCTTATATCAGAAAGTGTTCATGCAGAGGAAAGCAGCACTGCGGATTATATTCCAGCTATTCCTGTTATCCCTGCCGACACCACACGCGAGCCTGCGGAAATAGAAACAGAGCCTGAAATCCTGACGCAGTACGCTTCTGTGTATGAGCAGAATCCTGACCTGTTCGGCTGGATCTGTATTGAGAACACCGTTTTGGACTACCCGGTGATGCATACCCCGGACGATCCGGAAAAATACCTGCGCCTGTCCTTCGAGGGCGAAACCAGCACTGCCGGTACGCCTTTTATGGACGCAAAATGTGAAATTGACAGTGATAACTATATCATCTACGGGCACAACATGAAAAACGGCACTATGTTCCGTGAAATCCTGCAATACGCCAACAAAAGCTATTGGCAGGAACATCCCATGATCAGATTTGATACGCTCTATGAGCAGGGCGAATATGACGTTCTGGCAGCCTTTTACGACCGGGTATATTACGCAGACGAGAACTGTTTTAAGTTTTACCGCTTTATCAAAGCTGCCGACAAAGCAGACTATGACAACGCCATTCAGAATTATAAAGAAAAAAGTTTGTACGATACAGGGGTGACTGCCGAGTACGGCGATAAGCTCATTACCCTTGTTACCTGTTCCTATCACGAAGAACACGGACGATTCGTAGTGGTCGCCCGCCAAAGGTAAAAGCACATTCTTTGCAAGTAAAAGGCGGCTGCCGGATTATTCCGAACAGTCGCCTTTTACTTGTCAGTCTTAAATGCATCTGCCTGCTGGCAGAGGGAAATGTACTCTGTATTTCCGCTTCACTCTTTCCTGCAAAGAAATCTGTAACGGTTTTTGATACCGGCAGTCAAAGGGTATCAAACCGTTTCATATATGTTGGAGCGCGTTGAGTATCCGGGGCATACGGTGAACTTCAAAACCACTAAGCAATCCTACAAGAGCAAAAAGACGCTCTGGAACGATCCTGCGGATTGGGCTATCTTTGAGAACACCCAGCCTCCGATCATTGAGGAAAGCGTATTTCTCATTGTGCAGAACATCCGCAAATCCCGTCGCCGTCCTACACGAATGGGCGATATGGGTATGTTTTCCGGGCTTCTGTTCTGTGCGGACTGTGGTAACAAGATGTACCAATGCAGGACGAATGAGAAACCCAGCCTTGCTTATTTCCTTTGTGCGACCTACCGTAAAGACCGTACCCTGTGCAAGACACACTCAATCCGAAATGTGGTATTGCAGGAAATCGTGCTGAAAAATCTGCGCGAAGCAATCCAGTATGTGACGGAGTATGAAGCCGAGTTTATACAGGAAGCGGCAGACAGCAGTATGCGGGATCGTGACGCAGAGTTTGCAAGGAAGCGCGAAGCTCTCTCAAAAGCAGATCAAAGAATTGCAGAGCTTGACCGCATCATATCCCGAATGTATGAGGACAATGTAATGGGCAAGTTATCGGATGAACGCTTTATGAAGATGTCCCGCGACTACGAGCTGGAACAGAGCAACCTTAAATCTATGGCAGAGGTTTTACGCAAGGAACTGAAACAGCAGGAACAGCAGAAAACCAATGTCAAGGCGTTTATCGCAACGGTGAAGAAGTACACGGATATGCGGGAACTTGACGCAACGCTTCTGCGAGAGTTTATAGACCGCATCGAAGTTTCCCATGCAGACAGGAAAACCAAGACGCGAGAAATTACCATTGTCTACAACTTTATCGGTGCATTTGACTTTGCACGGGCTATTGATGAAGCCCAGCATACAACAAAAAAGCAGCAAAAAACGGCATAGCCGGAAGCTATACCGTTCTTTGCTCAAATGTTTTCTTAATTCAGGGCGGCATTGCGCCCGTTTTTTATTGTTTGTTCTTTCTGTATCCGTTCGGTGTGTATCCCGTCGCCTGCCTGAACTGGCGCGAGAAATAGCAAGCGTCGTAATAACCGAGCGAGAGTGCTATCGCCTCGACTGTCAGATGAGTTGACGAGAGCAGCAGCTTTGCCTGATTGATACGCGCGTTTTTGATATACTCGGACATTTTGACTCCCGTAACGGCGGAAAAAACACGTCCGAGGTAATCCGGCGAATAGCCGAACATATCCGAAAGCTCCGTCAGCGGCGGCACGCTTGACGGCGACGTGTTTATCATATCGCATATTTTTCTGACAAGCTCCGCTTTGTCTTTGCCGTATTGCGTTTGATCCGAAATGTTTTTCTGCTCGAAAAACTCCACCAGCGCCGACGAAAAAACCGCCTCGGCAAGCTCGGTCTTTCCCGCGTTGAAAAGCAATATCACGCGGTAAAGCAGATCGTGCATATACGATATATCCGACATTCTTCTGTAAACCGCGCCGCCCTTTATCGGGTAGGTCGGCTTTTCTCCGTCGGTGAAATTAAAATGCACGTTTATGGTGAGCAGGCGGTCGTTTATATCCTGTTCACCTATGCACCTGTTGTTCGGGGTAAGTAGCAGACTGTCCCCGACAGACGCCTCCCATCTTACGCCGCCGTATGTCAGCGCGCCGCGACCTCTGAATACAGTCCAGAGATCGTAGTCGCAAAAACCGCCCTCGCCCGTGTCCCAGTGCCAGTTTTCGTCGCAGTCTTTTATGCCGCACGAAAGTATTTTTATTTTTTTGACGTCCAAATTGTTTTCCATGACGTAATAATACAATAAATCTACGTAAAAATCAATAGATTTCAGCGAAAATCAATGATATTTTTATAATAGAAAAGTATGGAGTTTGAAAAAATGAATGACGCCGTTTTACAAGCTGTTGAAAAAATGAAAAATTCGCGCGACGCTGTGGGCTTTGCCGACGCGCTCAACTCTTATATTTTATTCCGCCTCGGACTTCCTTTTGACACAAAAGAGAAAAACATTTACTATCTTGTGCTTTACAGCGTCAGGATCAAAATGCCGAGCGAAGATATAAAAACGCTTGAAAGCCGTCTTGCGACGGTTGACTGCCATCAGACAAGCTATATCGTCAGCAAAAAGACGCTGCTTATGATGGAGATAGAGCAGACGCTCGGAGTGAGCATTCCGGCTGAAAAAGCCGCCGACGCCGATGACGTCGATTCATATTCCGCACTTTTATGGGAGGCGATCGGAAATGAAACAAAATGAGATCCGCGCGTCATTCCCGTTTTTTGAGCACAATCCCGGCATAATCTGGCTTGACAGCGCATCAACGGCGCAGAAACCGCGGTGTGTTGCCGAGTCGTTGACAGATTTTTACAATACTTCAAATTCAAATATCTACCGCGCGGAATATCCGCTTTCGGACAATGCGGAAAAAATTTACGTGACGGCGAGGAAAAAAGTTGCTGATTTCTTTTCGGTCGAAAATGAAAAGGTCGCGTTCACTCACAGCGCGACAGACTCGCTGAACATTGCCGCCGAGTCACTTTCCGAGACGGTCCGTCAAGGCGACAATGTGATAATTTCGTCGCTTGAACATAATTCGTCCCTTTTGCCGTGGATGCGTATCTGCAAAGAAAAGGGCGCTGAAATAAGATTCATTCCTCTCCTCCGTGACGGCTCGCTCGATACGGACGCGATGATCAAAATGACCGACAGACGCACGCGCGCCGCCGTCGTCACCGCCGGATCGAACGTCAGCGGATGCCGCCCGCCGCTTGATATGATAGGCGACCATTTTGAGAGCCGCCGCGTTCCGCTTGTTATCGACGCGGCTCAATCGGCGCCGCACGGCACGATCGACGCATCGTGTCTCAAATTTCACTATATGTGCGCCTCGTCGCATAAAATGTACGGACCGACGGGCGTCGGCGTGCTCATTTTCGGAAAGGCGGATTTTGACGGCACAAGGTCGAACATCGGCGGTGGAACGGTCGATGAAGTGACAGCCGACGGTTATATCAAAAAAAACGGCGTTCGCTCTGTCGAAGCCGGAACGCCGGATGTCGCCGGCGCTCACGCGCTCGGCGCGTCTCTCGATTTTCTCCGCACAAGCGCGGCGCAAACGGCGCTTGAAGAAGAGTTCCGGCTTGCGGATAAACTGAGATTCGAACTGACAAACCTCGGAATGAAGCTCGTTCCCGGCGGAAACGATCCGCTTCCGATCGTTTCGTTTACCGCGCCGTTTATGCACTCGCTCGACCTCTCTCACATTCTCGGAACGCTCGGCGTTTGCGTCCGCAGCGGGCGGCACTGCGCGCATATTATGCATAGCGCGCTCGGGCTTGACACAACGGTGCGCGCTTCTCTCGGAATATACAGCACCGAGGACGATATACTATCCTTTATCGAAAAACTGAAATATATTAAGGAAAAATATGATTGATTTTTGTATTTCGCCGCTTGCCGCGCGCTTTTTCGAAGCGGACAGCGAGCTTGACAGATTTGACGTTCTGTGCGACGCGGCGATGCGGTATTCGCCGCCTGACAATATAAAGAAAGGAGAAAACCGCGTGCTTTCTTGCCAGACAAACACATGGATCTCCCTCGGATATGATGGCGCGCTCCGTCTTTATGTCGAAAGCGACTCGCTTTACGTCAAAGGTCTGTGCCTCGTTCTTTCAGAGATAGCTGAAAGATGCGACGTTTCAATCCTGTCAAAAGGCGTCGGCTTTGCCGACGAGTGCCGACGGCGCGGACTTATAACGGAGTCGCGGCGGAAGGGACTTTTATCAGTTGAAAACGAAATAATTAAATACTCAAATAATATTTTATTCGGAGGACAAAATGAAAAGAGCCATTGATGTTAAGGTTAACGTAAAACCGATCTTCTCAAACGTCGTTCATACGGCGGTATGGGAGGGACCGTGCCGCGTCGGCACGCTTGAAGAGCTTTCGCCCGAATACGAAAAGCGCGTCGGACGCGAGCAGGTCAAAGTATGGTATAAGCAGCTCAAAGAAAACATCGATCCCGAATATGCCAATGTTATGGAGCCGGCATATATCGAATACCCGGAGAGCTTTTATATCTCAGATGAAACATTCGACGTATTAAAACCGGATCTTAACGAAGTCGATATTTTCCTGTTTACATACCGTCTGCCCGGCATCGAGAGACTTAATAAGCCGATGTCCATGATCAACAACGGTCCGGCGCCCGTCGATCTCGGCGCTTTCTACTCCGATATAGGGCACGAGTTCTATTTCGGACACGACTATGAAGAGTACAATGAGATTTTGAAACTCCTTCAAGTCCGCAAGGCGATCAGAAACACAAAAATCCTCGTGCTGACGGCAGGCGAGCAGTTCCCCGTTTCAGTTAATTCGTCAAACCCCGACCTCTTCGGTCTTAACCTGAAATACGGCATCAGAAGCGCGCGCCGTTCGATAAAGGATATCTTCCCCGTTATGAAGAAGCTCGAAAAGGAAGAGGAAATTTCAAAGAAAGCCGACGAAATACTCTCCGGCGCGGGCGAGGCGAATATCACAAAGGAGTGGATCTCCTCCGACCTTCGTTACTACGAGGCGGCAAAAGCAATGATGGAGGAGCTTGGTTGCAACGCATTCACAACAGCGTGCAAAGAGCTTTGCGCGTCGCGCCTGCCGATGGAAAACAAATGCACTCCCTGCCTTTGCCATTCCCTTCTCAAAGACAGCGGTATCCCGACGGCTTGCGAGGAAGACCTCAACGTATGGATGGCTGTTATGGTGCTGATGTACCTTTCGAGAAAATCCGTGTTCATGGGCAACCCGTCTCTTGTTCACGCGCACAAGCGCCCGATAGAAGATCTCGGAATGACAAAGCTCCTCTCCGGCCCCGCCGAGGGATTTGACGAGGACGTGCTTGAAATACGCCACGCCGTTCCCGGCAGAAAACTCGAAGGGCTTGACAAAGACGATATGCCCTACGATATCGGCCATTTCACGCTCGCCGGCTGGGGCGCAAAGGTGCAGGTCGATATGTCGCGCGGCTCGACAAAAACAGTTACGATCGCCCGCTTCTCGCGCGACGGTTCTTCGATGATGGTAACTCGCGGCGAAATACTCGGCTGTGCGTACCGCGACATCGAATGTTCGCCTGCCGTTTACTATAAAGTCGAGGGAGGCGCAAGAGAGTTCCGTCACGCGCTCGCCGAGGGACACTACGGCCACCATCTCGCCGTCGTATACGGCGACTACGTCGAGGAGCTTAAAGCACTCGGAAAGATCGTCGGATTCAAGGTGGAACATCACAAATAAAAAAATCCGCCGGAAGCGAAACGCTCCGGCGGATCTTTTTAGTATTATTTGTCGATTATTTGTCGCCGTACTTTTCTTCGCAGTCGGCAATTTCGGCAACGGCTTCAAGCACTGTAAGCTCTGCTTCAAGAGCCATTGCAAGCGCGAGCTGGCGGCAGTCCTCGGCATAGTCGAAGAGGTCCGCGATGCGCTGCTCCTGTTTCGATTTTTCTTTTTCCGTCTTGATCTGTGCGATTTTTTCCTTAGCGGCGTTCACTCTCATCTGAGCTTTGAGGCGAGCTGTATTGAGCTTGCTCTGAGCGCGCTCTCTTGCGATCCTTGCGTTTTCTTTTGCCGCTGTGATACCACCCTCTACGGCGTTTGCGTCAAGCTCCGCCTGCTCGTTGAGTTCATTTCCGAGTTTATTGAGCGCCTTTCCGGCCTCTTCTATTGCGAGACTTGCGCCTGCTTCGAGTTCGTCGTCAAATTCTTTTTCGAATTCGTCGATCTCTGCATTCAGTTCGTCTATGTTTGACTTGATTTCGTCCTTTTTTGCTTCGTGCGCCTTTTTCGCATTCTCTGCGGAAGCGGCGATCTTGGCTTTAAGTTCCTCCGTTTTTTCTTTGGACATTGCGAGTTTTTCCTTGAAGTTCATAATACGCTTTCAAGCTCGGTATGCAGATTGCAATAGAAATACTGACAGAAACCGAATAACACAACGCAAAAGCGGCAAGGAACATATGCTCCTTGCCGCTGAAATTATTTATCAAATTTTCTATCGTAGAGCATAGCCGCGATCAGTACGACGAAGCAAGAGCCTGCGTTATGTACGAGTGCGCCTGTTGTGGGATTGAGAACGCCCAACACCGAGAGTGCAACGGCTAAAAAGTTGATACACATTGAAAGCGTAATGCTGAACTTAATGGTCTTGACCGTAGCGTTGGAAAGTCGTTTGAGGTACGGGATCTTGGAAATATCATCGCTCATCAGAGCGATGTCAGCGGCTTCCACCGCAATATCACTTCCCATACTGCCCATGGCAACACCGACGTCGGCAGTTTTCAGCGCAGGGGCATCGTTTACGCCGTCGCCGATCATACAAACCTTTCTCTCATCCTTCTGCAAAGATACGATGTTTTCCACCTTCTGCTCGGGCAAAATCTCGGCTCTGATCTCGGAAATGCCGACCTGCGATGCAAAGTAATCGGCGGTCATTTTGTTGTCGCCCGTAAGAAGCACGGTTGAGGTGTTCATGCCGTTCAGCTTGGAAACCATTTCGGCAGCCTCGGGACGAAGCACGTCGGAAAGCGCTACGATGCCGATGCAAGTTTTGCCGTTTGCAACAAGAATAGATGCCTTTCCTTGCGCGCGCAGCTCTTCGAGTTTTGCAACGATCTCTGCGCTGATCGAAGCATCGTTTTCGGCGAGATACTTTTCATTTCCACAAAGCAGCTCTCGGCCCAAAACCTCGGCATAGATGCCTTTGCCCGTGGTCATCTTGAAGCTGTCGGATTCGATGATCTCCACGCCCTTCTCCTTGGCACAGCTGACAATGGCTTTGCCGAGAGGATGCTCACTCTTTGCCTCGGCAGATGCCGCGAGAGAAAGAAGCGCGTTTTCGTCTGTGCCTTCCTCAAAGGAAATGATGTCAGATACCTCAAGCTTGCCGTATGTCAGCGTACCCGTTTTATTGAAAGCAATGGTGTCCACCTTGCCCATCTTCTCAAGCGCCTCGACCGATTTTATGATCACACCGTGTTTTGTCGCCTGACCGATCGCCGCCATAATTGCGGTAGGTGTAGCGAGCACCAATGCGCAAGGGCAAAATACAACGAGAACGGTAACGGCTCTTACGATGTCCTGCGTGACGATGCCTGCAATAATGGCTAAGGGATCTGCTTGAACTGATTTACCGACGCAACTTGCAGTCCACTGTTTACGACGCCTTTTATGAAGTAATGATGCCTCAGTACGGCACGAATGCTTTTGAGTGTTACGAAAGCAGATTTTATTCATACGCTTTATTCGGCTTACTTGATGAATGGATCAAACGCGGATTCTACGAGTCGGTTGAGCAAATGGCGGATAATGTTAAAAAAATCTGCGGACAAAACTCGTAAATAAAATAAAGAAGATCACGTAATAACTGTCATTTATACATCACCTGTCCGATTTCTCAGTGACATATCTCAGCCGGTAAGCCTGTAATCAAATACTGCGTTTGTATATGTGGATTCATCCATTAATAGTTGCAGTCGCAATCTTCTTTTTTATATAGGTAGACGATCCGAAGCACCTCCTTTCTCAGACACAGAAATTTAACAATGTTTTTTTGTGAAAAACGAAAAAAGGGCGGTTTTCTTAAGAGAAAAACTCTCTGAAAACCGCCCTGAAATAGCGTTCCATATGAAGCGGCGCATTGCGCCGTGAAGCACTCGCTGCGCTCGTATGAAGCAAAGCGCGGGTGAATTTTTCGTGAGCCGAAGGCTCGCTTCACAGGGCGAAGCCCTGCTTCATTTTTCATGCACCGCAGGTGCGCTTCATTTCCAAGACAAAAAAGATGCTTGACTATGAGCAAACATAATTTTAGTATAATCTTACAAGTTTCAATCTTAGTGAAGCGAATCCGTTTTTCACAAATAAATCCGCCGATTGTGTTCCACTTGGAATGTTTACCACATCACTTACTGTAGTTCCTCCACCACCATATACTCCACCGGTTCCATTTTCATAAATCATAGTTGGAGAGGTGATACAACATTGAATTATATGCGATTTTTCATCAATTTCAAAAACTTTTGTTTCACCATTTCTAATTGATGCAATTACTTGTCCATCACAAATAATTTGATATACGGCTGCACAGCCAACAAAGCTTGATGCTCTTTCAATGGTAATTTTTCTTGGTTTTGTTATCCTATGTGTTGACTCATTTTCAACCTTGGAGCCGCAATACAAACAAAAAGCACTCTCGTCTGGAATCGTTTTGTTACATTTAATACATTTCATTTTTTTCTCCAAAATTTTCATCTGGTTCATAGTTTAATTAAAATTTTCATTTAACTTCAAGTTGAACTTAATATCTGATTTCTCCACACAATTTTTTAAGTCAAGCAAAATAACCTTTTGCGCTACTAAATCCCAATTATCCAGTTCATTTTTTATTCTTATTTCGCCATCGTTTTTAGATATGTAATAGTCAGCAAGCATCCTATCAGATAGTTATATGCGTTATCGAAAATTTTTGTATTCTGTTTTTTCATGTTTTCTATGTCTAAAATAGTTTTCATTCTTTTCGTCCCGCCTTTCTTGGCACTATTATATCACATTTTTTATATTTTTCAACATTCTCCTTGCAATATTTCAAAAGTCTTTCATTCGTACCGTCAAGTCCATCGATCTTATTCAGGATGATGAAATATGCGCGGTCGATCACCTTCTTGGCGTATTACTTGTAGTCGTCCTTCGGCGGTTCTTTCAGAAAGCTTTGCCGCGCGCAGACGAGGGCGTATTTTACTCGGTAATATTGTTTAAGTTTGTATTCCATATAGAAAATTCATTTCGGTTTGTGGTAAATACCATTATACCGAAAGGAAGTCATAAGTCCAGATAAGTTTTTGAAAATTATTTGTTATTATTTTTGGCGGTGTTGATTGAAGAAACAAGCATAGCCCTCAAAGATTTACACTTTGATTCAAGAAAGTTATATTGTTCTCCCCAATATAATTTGTTTTATAAAGCAGCTCCAACCAATAACCCGTTTCATTTGCTTCTTTGAGTGCGATCTGCATTTTGGAAATAAAATCGGCTGTGCCGTGTGCATATTTGGCTTCACGAATGTTTGCTCCAACAGATGTGCCACTTCTGCCGATCTGATTAGAAATGATACTCTCTCGTTGCTCTTTTAACTGTTTCACAAGATTTATAATTTGAACTGCAAAATCCATAGCTTGCTCAGAAAGTTTATCATTTGCCATAATATCACCGTCCTTTGAATAAAGTATAGCACAAATTCAACGTTTTTTCAATGAAGCGTTTGCTTCGCAAACATGAAGCGGCGCGCAGCGCCACGAAGCACTCGCTACGCTCGCGTGAAGCGAAGCGCACACTAACTTCTCCGTGAGCCGAAGGCTCGCTTCATAGGGCGAAGCCCTGCTTCATTTTTCATGCACCGCAGGTGCGCTTCATTTCCAAACAAAAGAGCACTGCTCTCGCAGTGCTCTTTTGTTTGGTTGTTATCCCAGTTGTTGCCATAAGCATCAAATAGTTCTTCGTTGGGAAGCCAACAATAATTATTCACAGCGTGTCCCTCGCATTCCAAACGAACAAATTGCACTTTTCTTCACGTAATAAAGTAGTTTTTGTAAGCGAGTAGTTTGAACGTTTTTTTATTAACTCAATTATATCAAGTTTTGCCTTGCTCTTTGAAAAATTTTCGCTAAATATCCGATTTTGATACCCAATGGCACCAATCAAAATATCAACCAATTGCATAATCTGTATTTCGTCAGATCTGACCGGCTGAAGTCTTTGTATCACGCTCTGAGAAAAATCATACATGGAATTGCTACATATTTCCCGTAGTTTCCGTGCTTTTTGATATGAATGCGTATCCTTGATATCAATATATATTTCATATCGATCTTCAGGAGATAGAATCACTTTTAGCATATCAAAATACATCTTATAATAGTTACTTCTGGCAATCAGATAGGCGAGATAATCCGCGAAGTCCTGATCGTCGAACCTGCCGGTATTGATCATACGGCAATAGCGGAGGAAGTAGTAGATCGCTTCGATATCCCGACCGATCCTGATCTCGATACGGTTTCCGGTGTACGGGTGAACGAATGTGCATTCCTTTCCCGCAAACCATTTCTTGAAGTTTTTCTCCTTGTCGTGCATAGCGGTCACTATGAGACCGTTGCCGATAGCGTTGAGTTTATTCTTCTCCAACATCGGGGCAACAAGAGCCGTGAAGCGCCTGAGCGTCATTTCTTCATTCTGCATGATCATCTTCCTCCTTCAGCTTTTGAATCTCGGACAGCAGTTTCTTTGCGACCGCCGTCACGACGTTTGTGGTTACGCTGTTTCCAGCCATCTTGTAGAGCTGTGCTTCGGGGATACCGACATCGACCAGTTTTCCAAACTGCTCGTCCGAATACCCTTGAAGCCGGAAGCACTCGATGGGCATCAGACGGCGGACCACGCCGTCATAGGTGACCCCGTGCTTGTCCTGCGCCGTGAGCGTGAACATCGGTTCGTCCGGCTCTTTGATGCGTCTTCCTTGCTGACGGACTGTGTCCCGTTCGGGAGTGATGACCGCCCGCGCGCCGATGCCCGTATCAAGGCCACCGGAATGCTCTCCGCGATGGTTACAGACGCCCGCAATCAGCCTTGCCGTGATGCATCGGGCTTCGTGGGTTACCAGCGGGTCGGGATTCATATCGATGAAATAGAGCCCCGTTTTAGCGCCCCACCCACCGCCTTGCGAGGTCAGACAGGTGCTTGTTCCGTCTGTGGCGTAGACTCTTTGGGCTTGTTTGCCGGGGACGATCTGCTTAAGAGACGCTCCGTTGCCCGTTTCGAGAGGAAATATTTTGCCGGACAGTCTTTGATCAAGATATCCGACAATATACACCCGTCGCCTTTGTTGCGGGACGCCGAAATCTGCGCTGTTAAGCACGCACCATTCAAGACCATACCCCAATTCATGAATCGTTTCGAGGATAGTTCCGAAGGTCTTCCCGCCGTCGTGGTTGAGAAGCCCCGGCACGTTTTCAAGCAAAAGATATTGAGGGTGCAGGGCTTGAGCCACTCGCACGAGCTCGTGAAAGAGCGTACCTCTTGTGTCGTTAAATCCGAGTC
>URUL01000053.1 GCA_900551005.1 uncultured Ruminococcus sp.
GGAGGCGGTGCCGGAGCCTGAACCCGATCCGGAGTTAGTATTTTATCATGATGCGACCACCGAGAGCTTCCGTATGCCGTACCTTTGCGCGGGAGAAAATGTCGGTAAATATACGGGCAGAAATTACGCTATCACACAATATTATGCAAGCGGCGGTCACGGCGGCATCGATATAGGCGAATGGTACGGCGAAGCCGTCGTTGCATCCAAGAGCGGACGCGTCGTCATGGCATATAATAACGGAGATTTTAACCCTGCTACAGATACGAGCATGCTCTGGACATACGGTACTTTCGTTGTGATAGAGCATGCGGACGGCATGCGGACATATTATGCCCATATGAGTAAGAAATTAGTATCCGTAGGTGACGTGGTCTATGCCGGTGAGGTAATCGGCGAATCGGGAAATACGGGCAGAGTGAGCCCTTCGCCCACTGCTTCAAATCCCTATGCGGGAACGCATCTTCATTTTGAAATACGCGTATATGACAGCAAGACCGGCAAATACACGCGTGTAAATCCGATGAATTATCTTCCGTAATACATACGAATATCGAATATGCGGCGGGCAGAGAGAACTGCTTGCCGCATTATTTCCATAAAAATCGAAAAACCAGTTGACAAACCGATATTCTTTTGCTATAATAATAAAGCATTCGCTGATATGGCTCAGCAGGTAGAGCACATCCTTGGTAAGGATGAGGTCACCGGTTCGAATCCGGTTATCAGCTCCAGGAAAAATCCCGGCTTATTCACAAGCCGGGATTTTTTTACAGCGTCACGATTTTGTCGCGACGGGCGTTTGACCTGAAAAAAGTTGTGCCGGGATATGCAGGGTATATCGATTTTTCATAATCAAGTATTGACTTTTGCCGCAAATCACTGTATACTTTAAATTAAAAGTCAAAGGCAAAAAAGGAGAAGAGATCCATGAAAAAAATATTATCGCTTATTCTCATTACAGCATTTCTTTGCTCCACAGCTATGCTGTTCTCCTGTGGCGGAGAACCGGCGCAGACGAGCGGGACGACATCTTCCGCGACTACTGAGGGGAGCACGGTGTCTTCCGGTCTGACCACCGCTACGACAGCGACAACTGCCACCACAAAAACAACCGGCGTTACGACAGAAACGACAAGCGTTACCACCGAAACAACTGAGGCGACCACCACCGCGCAGACAACGCCGGCACCGGTAGTTACGCCGATACTTCCCGAGAGCAATAGTCTGAAGGTGCTTGCCATAGGAAACAGCTTTTCCGTCGATGCGATGGAATATCTCTATGATATCGCAAAGAGCGCAGGCTATACGGATATTGTGCTCGGAAATCTGTATATCGGCGGATGCTCTCTTGAGACACACGCGGGCAATATAACAAAGACCGATCGTTCTTACGATTTTTACGTCAACAAGAGCGGAAAATGGACAAATACCAAATCCACACTTGCTACAGGCGTAAATTATGAGGATTGGGACTGCATATCCCTCCAGCAGGTGAGCGGACTCAGCGGTGTTGCCTCCTCCTATGAGCCGTATCTGACGGAGCTTGTCAATTATGTGAAAAAGGCTTGCCCCGATGCCAAGCTCGTTTGGCATATGACATGGGCATATCAGGGCAATTCTTCGCACAGCGATTTTGCAAAATACGGCAGAGATCAGAATACCATGTATCAGAGTATTCTTTCGGCAGCAGAGAGCGGGATACTCGAGGCGCATAAGGATGATTTCGCAGGCATTATCCCTTCCGGTACTGCGATACAGAATATACGCACAAGCTATTTCGGCGATACCGTCACGAGAGACGGATATCATCTCTCCTATGATATAGGCAGATATACGGCGGCTCTCACATGGCTCAAGGCCATAACGGGCGCAGACCTTTCGAAGGTCACATATGTTCCTGAGGCATACAGATATCTGCTGGGAACAAAGGCTTCTCTTGCCGCAAAGGAGGCGGCGGAGAAGGCGGTGCTTATGCCTTTCGAGGTCAGCGCTTCTTCCTATGTAAACGATATGGATAAGGAAAGAAAAGAAGCCGATCTTACAAAGCTCGGGCTTGATCCGGATGATTATATTTCCCTTGAACTCGATATAGTCCCGTATGCTTACTATAATTCCATTTCCGGAATGGCTCTCGTAAGCAAGGCGGGTGGCTCGACTGCCAGCAACATATATCATTTCGCGGCATCGAGACTGATTTCCCTAAAGGAGCTTCCCGCGGGCTCGGTCATCGTGCTCGAAAGCGGATGGCGCTGCCGTCCTGAGGGCTGGCGTTACGCAGGAGCGAAAAATTCCGAGGCTATACGTCCCGCCACGGTGAGCGATGAGGTCATACATGTCACATCGGAATGGTGGGGTAAATTCATCTTCCGCGCCTTCAACCTCTCGAAGGCTGACGGCACGGCATTGACCGAAGCGGATGCGGAAAACGCTGTAGGCGCACTGCGCGTCTATGTTCCGAAGTCTTGACT
This sequence comes from uncultured Ruminococcus sp., assembly GCA_900551005.1. Lineage (GTDB taxonomy): Bacteria > Bacillota > Clostridia > Oscillospirales > CAG-272 > Apopatosoma. Next base: position 2,472 of record URUL01000053.1, read on the forward strand.
CTTGAAAACCCAATGAAAAATACGGAGACAAAATGAATTTATCGGGATTTTATGCCGTTGTCATCACGCTTTTTATCCTGATGGCAGTCGGTTATATCGCATATAAACTGCATATTGTGGATGATACGGCGACAAACCGCCTTTCCAAGCTTATCATCTGTATCGGTCAGCCCAGCATGATCATAAACGCTTTTGTAAAATATCAGTATACAAAAAGCGGATTTGCAGACGGATTTACAATAGTCGGGCTCGGCTTTCTGCTTCATGCCGTTATGGCGGCGATAGCTTTTGCGGCATGTAAGCTTTTCAGATTCAGAAATTTCGATGAGGCGAAAATAAGCGAATTTGCCATTATCTTCGGAAATTGCGGCTTTCTCGGATTTCCGCTCATGGAGGCGCTCTTCGGCGCCGAGGGGCTTTTCCTTGCCGCTTTCTATAATATCAGCTTTCAGATATGCGTCTGGACATGGGGTATTGCCATAATGGCAAGAAAGCGCGGGGATATAAAGCTGACGCCGAAAAAAATATTTCTCAATTACGGCACGGTCCCATGCGTTATCGGAATAATATTTTATCTTGTCAGTCCGTATTTTACCTGTCCTGCACCGCTTGCTTCTACCTTTTCTTATCTTGCGTCGCTCTGCACGCCGGTTTCCGTTATTGTGACAGGAGCGCTTCTTGCCACGCGCAAACCCAAGCAGATATTTGCAGACCCGCAGATATATTATCTCTCCGCAGTGAAGCTGCTGGCTATCCCGCTTGCGGTATGTCTTATCGCGCATATCTGCGGACTCGGCGACAAAATAACCGTTTTTCTGACGATCATGGCGGCTGTACCGAGTGCTTCTACCGTCACTATGCTTGCGGATCTGTACGGAATTTCTCCCGGGTATGCCTCTCAGGCGGTGGGAACGACATCGCTTCTTTCCGTTGCAACCATGCCTGCTGTCATATCTCTCGCAAATCTGATATTAAAAATATAATTTTCATGAAAGTGAAGAAAAAATATGTCTCTCGAAAAAGTGCGCGCTTATTTTGAAAAATACGGGATAGCAGACAGGATCATGGTTCTCGAGGCTTCCAGCGAAACGGTAGCTCTCGCGGCACAGGCGATAGGCTGTGAAGAATGTCGAATCGCCAAGACGCTCTCGTTTTCTGTCGGCGGTTCTCCGGTGCTCATCGTCACATCGGGAGATGCCAAGATCGACAATCATAAGTACAAGGCATTTTTTGGAGAAAAAGCAAAAATGCTCTCTCATGAGGAGGCGGCAAGTCTGATCGGGCATGCCGTCGGCGGTGTTTGTCCTTTTGCGGTCAATGAAAATGTGCGCGTTTTCCTGGACGAGAGCCTGCGCCGCTATGAAACGGTATTTCCCGCATGCGGCAGCGGAAACAGCGCGATAGAGCTGACGATCCCCGAGCTGGAGAAATATTCCGGCTATGAGCGCTGGGCAGATGTATGCAAGCTACCGGAATGAGAACAAAATAAACCGATAAAATAAGGTCGGAGTGACAGACTGTCGCTCCGACCGTTTTCTTTTGATAATATCTTGCAAAAAGCCGTGCTTAATCGAAAAGAGTGCAACCCACGCTTTTGAAATAGGCTATTTTTTTATCTATTTCGGCTTCCTCTATTTTAAATTCCGCCGCAAGACATTTTTTGCAGAGAAATTCTTCCGCATCGCGGTATACAAGCCTTCTGTATATTGCCATCTCATCACATGAGAGCTTTTCTCCGCATTTTTTACATTGTGCCATTATTTTACCTTGACGAGCTTTGCCAGGAATACGCGGCAATCCTGCGCCTCAACGGAAGCTTCAAAATATTCTTTTGCGATGCCAAGCTTTTCGCCCGTGAAGCAGTCTGTCAGTTCAAATCCGTAGCCGCAGAGCGGATCAAGTCCTATCTCATAATAAGGAAGCACGATGTTCTTCTTTGATTCATAAGGATTGAAGAGCCCGATGGCAAATTCATTATCGGAGAGATGGCGGAAGCAGATGATGTTTTCGGGATAACCTCTGTTGTCGTGAACAAACATCGGAGGGCGCGCCTCTTTATCCTGATTGATACGGAGAAGATATGGATTGGTAAGGAGCCCCTTGATCTCAGGCGACATATTGCGTATATCACAGCCTATCATGAGCGGTGACATGAACATGCACCAGAGCGCGAAATGGTAGCGATACTGACCCTCTGTGCAACCTTCTCCGGGACTGATGTTGCCTTTTCCGGAGAGACCGCAGACAAGCATATCTATATCATTGAAGCAACCTGTGCCGGAATAGCCGAGATTTTGCATCTGGCTTTCGGAGAGCTTGCGTATAGAGGGGAAATTATCAAAAATATCGCCTGTGGAGCGGTACATATGCGCGCCTACGCTTCTTGCCCATGTCCATACGGAGGCATTGCCCCAGTTACACATGGAGAAGAGTATCTCTCTGCCGCTTGCCTTGAGCGCGAGAGACATTCTGTTATAGGAAAGCTGGCTCTGCATCGAGGGATGATAGCAGTTATCGTATTTGAGCAGATCGATTCCGACCTCGGCGAAATATTTTGCATCTTCAAATTCATGACCGAAGCTGCCGGGATATCCCGCACATGTCATGACGCCGCAGCAGCTGTACATGCCGAATTTCAGTCCCTTTGAGTGAACATAATCGGCTACATACTTCATTCCGTGCGGAAATTTGATATGGTCGGCTACGAGATTGCCGTTTTCATCGCGGCTTTTTTCCGACCAGCAGTCGTCTATTACGAGATATTCATATCCCGCATCGAGAAGTCCTGTGTCTACCATGGCGTCTGCCATCTGCAGTATCATTTTTTCATCGATATCTTTTGTAAAGGTATTCCACGAATTCCAGCCCATAGGCGGTGTTTGTGCCAGCATTTTCTTATCCTCCGAAAGGTATTTTGTTATTTTGATTATACTTGTTTTTGCTTCTGTTGTCAACATTATGCAATTAAAAAAGCGAAAAAATACCCGCCGATCCGTGTATGCCGAAATTAAGACCCTGCGTAAGCAAGGGCGGTACTCTTCCGAAGGCTTTGCGCTCCCAGCGTCCGTTATTATCGTGACAAAAGCAGGAAAATAACGGGAGGTCTGCATCCTGACATCCGGTATTGAGTTCCAAGTGTAAGGTGTAGGTTTAATTGAAGCATATCACGCGATAAGCAGGCATTTATATATTTCGTTCCGGCATAAAACGGAATGAAACATATGTTTTTTATTTTATTATATGTCTTCCGCGCGGCTCTTATTCGTCGTCGGAATCGTCATCGTAGTCTATTTCCGAGAAGAGTTCATCCTCGAAAATATCGGCTATGCGGTCAAATTCATCATCGTCATCAACCGTAACGAGTATTTCCTCGCCGTTTTCGTCTTCTTCTATTTTCAGTATAACATATTCTCCGTCCTCATTATCCTCGAGAGGAAGAAGCGCATAATATGTCACTCCGTCCAGCTCTCTTATGCCGAGAACCGAGAAATTTATTTCTTTTCCGTCTTCATCCGTGAGAGTTATGGTTTCATCACCATAGAGTTCATCTGCCATGATATAATCCTTTCCGGCTTGTATTTTACGGTGCGTGTGCCGAGACACACCGCTTTTTCTGTGGTTATTTCTATTGATATTGTATACCAGCTTTATGTAAAAGTCAATAGATGGGCTTTATTTCGCGGGATTTATATATTTCCAGTAGGTTTTCAGATATATCACACCGGAAATAACGGTCATTATACTCATTGTTGCCATCAGCACGTACTGAAGGATCAAAAGGATCAGCGCAAAGGCAGAGCCGTCGGCAAAACCGAAAATCGGAATGGCAAGCGAGAGAATAATGAAAAACATCTGCGAGACGGTCTTTATTTTTCCGTAAATATTGGCGGGTACGACGACACCGCTTCCCGCTGTCACGAGGCGCATGCTTGTGACCGCCAGCTCACGGAAAATAACGATAATTGTGGAAATCAGCAGAAGCTTGCCGAAAATATCGTTATCTGCGAGGAAGCAGAGCGAAATGAGTGCCGAGAGCACGAGTATTTTATCCGCCAGAGGGTCCAGAAATTTACCGAAATCCGTTATCAGACCGTATTTTCTTGCGATATGTCCGTCGGCAAAGTCGGTCACCGAGGCGGCAATAAACAGTATCAGCGCCACGAGCATGTTCCATGCGAAAGATCCGGCGGGCTCGATGAGCATGAAGGCGATGAAAAAGGGTACGAGAATGATTCGTATAACAGTAAGCTTATTCGGTAGATTCATTTTTTCCTCCGCGGCTTTGCCGCTTTTTGTACTATATCACCATTGTACCATTTGTAATATGATATTTCAAGTGCTTTATGGAATTTTCAGGCACAATTATTTTACGAGTATCTCCATCTGAGTTTCTTTTACAAACATGCCCATCTTCTCATAAAAAGCGCGGGCGCCGTCATTTCCCTCCCAGACATTGAGCGTCAGGTCATAGCATCCCTCTTCTTTCGCGTAACCGAGTGCAAAGTCGAAGAGCTTTGTCCCGATATGGGCGCCTCGGCAGCTCTCGTCGATACAGAGATCGTCGATAAAAAGCGTCTTGAAATCCTTCATATTGGTAGAGAACGGCTGACGCTTTATCTGGCAGAAAACATAACCGCGGACGGTATCGTTTTCATCGACGGCGACGAAAACGGGCGTTTGGTCATTGGCGAGAATGTCCGCGAGCTCTGACGCCGTATATTTCGTGCTGCCCGAAATGAAAATATCGGGGCGTATCTTTGCATGAAGCTCCAGAACCTCGGAGAGAAGCTCCGAGAGCTTCGGAATGTCGCGGCTTTCCGCTTTTCTTATCGAAATTTCCATATGCTTTTACCTCTGCTTATTTCACTTCCGCCGAGCCGATCAGGTCGTAATCGACGGTGTTTTCTATTTCGACATCGACAAAATCGCCGGGATGAAGGCGTCTCTTGCCGAGCTTGTTTTTGAAATAAATTTTTGTATCGATATCGGGTGCATCTCCGTAGCCTCTGCCGTAATAAATTTCTGCTACGGGGTCATATGCCTCGCAGAGGACGCGGAGTTTTTTGCCGATCATCTTCTTGTTTTTCTCATCGACTACTTCGAGTTGAGTGCGCATGATGATGTCATATCTGTCCTGCTTTGTCTGCTCGTCTATCTGATCGGGCATATCATAGGCGGGGGTGTCCTCCTCACGTGAATAGGTGAAGGCGCCGAGGCGGTCAAATTTCGTTTCTTTCACAAATTCGCACAGCTCGGCAAAATCCTCTTCCGTTTCGCCCGGGAAGCCGACGATGACTGTCGTTCTGATGCAGGCATCCGGAATGGCGGCACGCAGGCGCGCTATCGTATCTTCGATCATGGCGCGGTCGCCGTGTCTGTTCATGCGGGAGAGCACGCTGTCGCTTATGTGCTGTATGGGCAGGTCGATGTATTTTACCACGCGGGGATTGTCGCGTATCTCGGCGATAAGCTCATCCGTTATCTTGTCGGGATAGCAGTATAGCAGGCGTATCCACGGAATATTTGTCTCTGCGGTTATGCGGCGGACGAGCTCTGCGAGCTTGTATTCTCCGTAGATATCAAGACCGTAGCGAGAGGTATCCTGTGCAATGATGTTCAGCTCCTTTACGCCGAGAGCCTCCATATCCTTTGCTTCTGCTATGATGTCCTCTATCCTGCGACTGCGGAAGCCGCCGCGTATCAGCGGAATGGCGCAGTATGTACAGCGGTTGTCGCAGCCCTCGGCTATCTTAAGATATGCCGTATATTCGGGCGTTGTTACTATTCTGTCGCCGCCGAGCGGAGATTTTTCCTTATCGTCGAAGGAGGAGAATTTCTCTCCCGCGGCGACGGCATCGACCGCCTTTACGATATCGGCAATACTGCCGACGCCGAGGACGGCATCGACCTCGGGCATCTCCTCGAATATCTGCTTTCCATATCTCTGCGCGAGGCATCCCGTGACAACTATGCCGCGTAGCTTCCCGTGCTCCTTGAGCCAGGCGATATCGAGAATGCTGTCTATGGATTCCTGCTTCGCACTCTCGATAAAAGCGCATGTATTCACGATGACGATATCGGCTTCCGTCTCCTCGGAGGTGATATCATAGCCCGCCTTGGAGAGAGAGGAGAGCATGACCTCTGTATCTATCAGATTTTTCGAGCAACCGAGCGAGGCAAAGCCTACTTTTATATTTTTCTTTTCCATTTCCGCGCCTCAATTCATTTTGTATGTCGTGCCTGTCGGACTGTCGATGAGCGTGATACCCATTGCCGCAAGCTCGGCGCGTATGGCATCTGCCTTGGCATAATCCTTTTGCTTCTTTGCCGCGGCACGCTCTGCAATCTTATCGAGTATGAAGCCGTGGTTATCGGATAGAGGTGCTTCCTCCTTCTCCTCGGGCTTTGTCAGGCCGAGGGAGAGCACGCGGTCAAAATCCTCTATAAGCGCAAATTTTGTCGCCTCATTTGTATCGAGCTTGAAAACATCGTAAACGGCTGTAAGCCCGAGTGCGGTATTGAGATCATAGCTCATCTTATCGATAAAATCCGCCTTTGCCGCGTCGAAAACGGCTTTGTCTATCTCTCCGTCGGCTTTATTCAGCGAGGAGGCACGGCGGCGCAGCTTTGTATAGGCAGCGCTTGCATTGTCCAGAGCCTCATAGCTGAAGGTCAGCGGCTTGCGGTAATGAGATTGCAGGCAGAAGAGCCTGTATGCGAGCGGATCATAGCCCTTGCTCTCAAGCAGGGAAACGGTAAGAAATTCCCCCTTTGATTTGCTCATCTTGCCCGTTTCATCATTGAGATGTTGAACATGGAACCAATAGCCGCACCATTTATGACCGAAATAAGCCTCGCTCTGCGCGATCTCATTGGTATGATGCGGGAAGATATTATCGACACCGCCGCAATGAATATCGAGATATTCACCGAGGTATTTGCCTGAGATTCCCGAGCATTCTATGTGCCAGCCGGGATAGCCGACGCCCCAAGGGCTGTCCCATTTCAGCTCCTGAGAATCAAATTTCGATTTTGTAAACCAGAGAACAAAATCGCTCTTGTTTTTCTTATTCGTGTCCTCGTCCACGTCGTCGCGAACGCCCACCTTCAGCTCCTCGTTGTTATGCCCCGAGAGAGCATAATAGTCGTTTGCCTTTGAGGTGTCGAAATAGACGTTTCCCTCGGAGAGATAGGCATATCCCGTATCGAGCAGCTTCTGCACCATCTCGATGAAGGCATCGATACAGCTTGTGGCGGGAACGACGATCTCCGGCTTTTTGATATTCAGCTTGTCGCAATCGGAGAAGAAAGCGTCGGTATAATATTTGGCTATTTCGAGTACGGTCTTGTGCTCGCGTTTTGCTCCCTTGAGCATCTTGTCCTCGCCGGTATCGCCGTCGCTGGAGAGGTGGCCGACATCGGTGATATTCATGGCGCGCTTTACATCATAGCCGTAATATACGAGAAATTTTTCCAGTATATCCTCCATGATATATGTGCGAAGATTTCCTATATGCGCGAAATGGTAAACGGTAGGCCCGCAGGTATACATGCGGACGGTATTTCCTTCATGCGGGGTAAATTCTTCTATCTGCTTGGTAAGGGTATTGTAAAGCTTCATCGTAGTTTTTCCTTCCTTCAAAGATAATGTATTTCAGCAAGAAAACAAAACGCCCCCGTCGGCAAATGCCGACAGAGGCGAAAAATCGCGGTTCCACTCTGCTTTTGTAGCTCATTTTCCCTTAACGCGGGAAACGGATGCGTTTTTCGCATCGGCTCGCAAGCGCAACCGTCGGCAGGATATGCATGCGGAGCTTTCAGCCTGTGACTCCGCTCTCTTTTCCGGCATATCGCTCTTGTCCGACATCTTCTTGTTCTTCGCCGTGATTTGTATTTTTACTGTTATTTATGCGCGGGGACCTGCATTTACGATGTTTTCCGGCATATCCTGGTACTTCTTGAAGTTCTCACGGAACTTCTCGGCAAGTGTCTTTGCGGAAGCCTCGTAAGCCGCCTTATCCGTCCATACGTTCTTGGGATCGAGGATTTCTGCGGGTACGTTCGGACAGGTCTTGGGAACGTATACGTTGAAGATGGGATCGAGCGTATATTCAACGTCGTTCAGCTCGCCTGCAAGTGCCGCGGAAACCATGGCACGAGTATACTTGAGCTTCATTCTCGGAACATCGCCTGCCTTACCGCCGCACCAGCCGGTATTCACGAGGAATACGTTGGCACCTGTCTTCTCCAGCTTTTCGCCGAGCATCGTAGCGTAAACGCTCGGATTGAGCGGGAAGAAGGGAGCACCGAAGAGCGTGGAGAATGTTGTCACAGGCTCTGTGATACCGCGCTCCGTGCCCGCAAGCTTGGAGGTGTAGCCGGAAACGAAGTGGTACATAGCCATATCGTTATCAAGCTTTGCGATGGGAGGAAGAACGCCGAAAGCATCAGCCGTGAGGAAGATGATCGTCTTGGGCTGACCGCCTATGCCGGGAATAGCGGCATTGGGAATATAGTCTACGGGATAGCCTGCACGTGTGTTCTCCGTGAGAGAGCCGTCGTCGTAATCGGGCTTGCCGTTTTCATCGACGATAACATTCTCGAGAAGAGAACCGAACTTGATGGCGTTATATATTTCGGGCTCGTGCTCCTCTTTGAGATTGATACACTTTGCATAGCAGCCGCCCTCGATATTAAAGATACCGTCCTCGGACCAGCCGTGCTCGTCATCGCCGATGAGCTTTCTTGCGGGGTCTGCGGAAAGTGTCGTTTTACCCGTTCCGGAAAGACCGAAGAATACGGCGGAATCGCCCGCGTCACCGATATTTGCGGAGCAGTGCATGGAAAGGATACCCTGCTTGGGAAGAACGTAGTTCATAACGGAGAATACGCTCTTTTTTATTTCGCCGGAATACTGGCTGCCGGCGATGAGAACGAGGTGAGCCTCATAATCGATTGCGATCAGTGCTTCGCTGTGAGTTCCGTCAACCTCGGGAATGCATTTGAAGCCGGGAGCTGCGATGATTTCAAAATCCGGAACGAAGCTCTCAAGCTCATCCTCTGTGGGACGGATGAGGAGCTGATGAATAAAGAGGTTCTGCGAAGCGAGCTCGTTTACGATGCGGAATTTCTTTGTATATTTGGGATCTGCGCCTGCGAAACCGTCAAATACATAGAGCTCCTTATTCTGGAGATAAGCGAGCATTTTTGCCTTGATGGCATTGAAGCTCTCTTTGGAGATCGGTCTGTTGATCTTGCCCCAGTAGATATCGTCGTGTACTGCGGGAGTATCCACGATGAATTTGTCTTCGGGGGAACGACCGGTGTATTTACCTGTCTTTACGACAAGTGCGCCTGTATCGGAAAGAACACCCTCGCCGTTTGCAAGGGCCTTTTCGGTAAGAGTGGCAGGGCTGAGATTGCGGAAAATCTTGCCGTCACCCGCGATTCCGAGTTCAATGGGTTTGATTTCTCTCATAAATATTTCCTCCTCGGCGGAGTTCTCATTTTCGAAAAGCCAAATTCCGCCTTATAATTACATTACGATTATATCACACAAAATTTCAAAAGTAAATAGCTTTTATGTAAAAAACCAAGAAAGTTAACATAGCGTTCACACACGAAAATATCATTAATTATTTATATGCAGAACGAGGTCGGAGGTTATTGCCAAGTTTGGTTGTCAAGAAACACCTGCTGTCCTTTACAAAAAATGAAGAAAACTTATTGACAGGGAGCTGCTTTGAGGGTATAATAGCTATGGATCGCGAAGCGATCGGAGCAAAAATGCCGACAAACGCATTTTTGCTCATGAAAGACTGAAAAATGCAAAACGGTACAACAAATTTACCGTTTTAAGGGGGATCTTATGAAATACACTCTCGGTATAGACCTCGGTGGAACCAATATAGCCGCGGGCATTGTAGACGAACAATATACTATTCTCGTGAAGGGCTCGCGTCCTACGCTTGCCAAGAGACCTCCCGAGGAGATTACCGCGGATATAGCGACGCATTGCGCCGACCTCTGTGCCAAGCTCGGCATCTCCATGTCCGATATTTCCGGAGTCGGTATGGCAATTCCCGGCACGGTTAATTCCGATACGGGCATAGTGGAGTATGCAAATAACATCCGATTCCGCGATTTTCCCATCAGAGAGCTGTTTTCCCGCTTCTCGGGAATATCCGAGGATAAAATAGCCATCGGCAATGATGCCAACATCGCCGCACTCGGCGAGGCTGTCGGCGGGGCTGCCAAAGGAACGTCCTCTTCCGTTATGATAACACTCGGCACAGGCGTGGGCGGCGGCATTATTATCGACGGAAAGGTGCTCACGGGATGTGCTTTCGGAGGAGCGGAGCTCGGCCATTCTGTCATGGTAATGGGCGGCAGACAGTGCTCCTGTGGCAGAAAGGGCTGCGTCGAGGCATATTGCTCGGCAACGGCGCTTGTCAATCTGACGAAAGAAAAGATGGAGGCTTGTCCCGACTCGCTCATGTGGAGTCTCTGTAAAGGTAATATAGAAAATGCGGGTGGCAGAACGTCTTTTGACGCCATGCGCGCAGGCGATAAGGCGGGCACGGAGGTCGTCGACGAATATACCTCGTATCTCGCATGTGCCATCGCAAACTTTATCAATATTTTCCAGCCGGAGGTATTTCTCATCGGCGGCGGCATCTGTAATGAAAAGGATTATCTCCTGAAGCCCGTGATAGAAAAGACATGCGCGGAGGTTTATTCCGCAACGAAAACGTTGAAAACGCAGATACGCATAGCTGCTCTCGGAAATGATGCCGCCATAGTCGGCAGTGCCGCTCTCGCAGAGTCCTATCTGAAATGAAAAAGATCTTGACAAGCAGATATTTTCCGCTTTGTGCAATGGGCGTCGTATCCGTTATACTCATGTGCTTTGCCACGGTGTATGATCTCGATATATCGATAGCGGCGGTAAGCGCGAGAGAATCGTCTGCCGTGCTTCATGCGGTGAGCTATGCGCTTCAGATCATAGGTGAATGGCCGGGACCTGTTTTCGGCTCGTTTGCCGCAGCGATCATTGTGCGTTCGCTTTCTGCCAAAGCGGAGAAATGCCGCGCTCTCGCATGGCGGCTTTCGGGCTTTGCTCTCGAATATCTGCTGATGTTTTACTGCGTACGCGCCACGCTTAAGCCTTTTGCGGAATATAAAGAAGTTTTTCTCATATCGTGTATTCTTATACCTGCTTCGCTTGCTCTTATCATAACGAAGCTCACGGAAATTATTCCCGAAAAAACGCTTGCGGAGCTTTTTGTCCCTGCACTTGTGACGTTTTTTGCGGCACTTGCCGTGCTCGTGACCGTTCAGCTCATGAAAATGGTATGGGGAAGGATCCGCTTCAGGGAGTTCGGCGGGGACATCTCGCTTTTCGTCCCGTGGTATCGGATCAATTTCTTCTCGGGGCATAATTCTTTTCCTTCGGGGCATACGGCAAATATGGCGATTATTTTTGCCTTTCCACTCTGGCTTTCGGCAATAGGAAAGAGCCGCCGCACGGTAATATTCTCTTATATCGTGATAGGAATATGCACGGCGGCAATGGCGGTCAGCCGTATTTTCATCGGGGCGCATTTCCTTTCGGATATTACCGTGGGATTTTATATTTCCTTTGCCGCGACACAAGCCGTGCGGCTTATCCTGAAAAAAATATATGAAAAGAAAGCCGGCTGAATTTCAGCCGGTTTTTTTCGCCTGTCCGAAAAGTAACAAAAAAGCACCATGTACTTTTCGCTTGTCCGAAAAGTACGAAAAGGACAAAAAGAGGAAGGC
>URUL01000054.1 GCA_900551005.1 uncultured Ruminococcus sp.
GCGACACTGTATATGATCCTCGTTTCCGTGAAAATAGTCACGGAATAGATGCTGCGAGGTACTCGGTATCTCCCCTGTGGGCAACGGTCTGCGCCGTCTGACGACTGCGCTCTCCGTTGCCCCATCGCCGGGGGCTGATACAAATACGGCGAAAGTTCATAACCAAATTTATATTTTGGCGATTGAACCACTGTGCAGGAGCCGGAAGGTTCCTGCATACCATTCAGTCGCCAAAAGCAATTTCAAAAAACAGGAGAATGAAAATGTTTGAAATTACTTATAGCGACGCAGACGCTCTCGAGCGTTATGAAGAAGAAAAAAGAGCTTATCCGGGTGCCAAGTACGATTTTACTTTTGAAAAGCGATTCCTTGTGTATCATGCGGATATGCTCCATCAGATTATTTATTATGCCATCGATATGGAAACGGGACTTTCCTCCGAGGTCATGCGGAGAAAATCAGGCAGCCCGGTCAAGAAAGCCGAATACGCCTCTGTCCTTATGGACAGGCTGATGGATTCCATCAAATATGTCGGCGACAGACGAACCTATCTGTCGGAGGGCATAGCGCCACTTCACATGATCGACAACATCTTCCGCGTGATCCTTCCGCATTACGGCTTTGCCGTTCGGAAAGAACAGATCGAACTGGCAAAGACCATGTTCAAAGGGTTTGTCGGAAAAGCCGTGTCTATCTGCGAAGCGGAGGTCGGGACCGGCAAAACCATGGCATACCTTGTTGCCGCACTGGTCGCGCGAGACTACAAAAAACGCAAGTACAATGTATTCTCGCCGATCACCATCTCCACTTCAAGCATTGAACTGCAGAAAATGATTGTCGAAAAGGAAATTCCGAGACTGTCGAAAATCCTCGTGGAAAGCAACGCTATCGCCAAGCCGCTGACCGTTACACTCCGCAAGGGCAAGGAGCATTACTTCTGCAAGCGCCGCTTCTATGATTTCTATGACAAAATCAAGCTGTACCCCGAAAAGTACAGCCGACTGGTGGAAGCCTTCGATGCTTGCCGCTTTGCAGACAGAGCCTTTGACCTGGACATCGTCAAAATGCGGGAATCCGTGAAAAGCAGTATCTGCGTGCAGGGATGCTCCCGATGCAGATATGAGGATGAATGCTTCTATCGCAGAATGACAGAGCGCAACCGATTCGGGCAGTTTGATTTTCAGGTAACCAATCATCAGCTGTTCCTCACCTCCGCAAGAATGCGCTATGAAGAACAGCATTCCCTACTCATTGACAGTGACCTCGTAATTATTGACGAGGCACATAAGCTCCATGATGCCGCGCTGGATGCCATGGGCGATCAGCTGGCAGAAAACGAGATCAAGCGATATGTTTCGGCGGTCGGGCATCTGAACAGCAATCCGAAGAAGATTGAGCTGTACAAAGCAATTCTTGCCGGCTTGCTCTCCAATAGCGAAAAGTTGTTCGAAAGCGCCAAGCAGAAAGCCGGGTACGACGATACCGATACTGGCAGAAGCCAGATGATTGAACTGAACCCGGAGGATATCACGCTGATTGAAGCGTTGATTGCGGATATCCGGCACATCGAGAGAATGCGGAAAGAAGAACCGCGACACCTCAAAAACAGAGCCGGACTTCTTATAAAGAAACTGTCCTCCTTCAAAAATCAATCGGGCAACAACATCTGGATTGAAACCGATGAAAACCGACTGTACTCCATCTGCTCCGCATCGAAGAACATCGGGCGGGTTTTGCGGGAGTATGTATGGGAAACCTCTTCGAGCTTTGTGCTGACCTCCGGGACAATGAGCGACGGCGTCGATTTTTCTTTCTTTGAAAAAGAGAACGGCATTCATCAGATCGCAAAGATGTTCCGTCAGACCAGTATGACGGCATCTCCTTTTGATTACAAAAATCACACACGGCTGTACATGCCGACAGGAATACCCCTTCCCGAAAATAACTCCCCCGAATACATTGCGGCGATTTCCGATGAGATCGTAAAAATTGTGAAAGCCACAAACGGTCATGCGGCAATCCTTTTTACCTCCTACAAGGTTCTCGAAGCCGTGTACCGCCAGACCAAGGATCGACTTACGCAGTACGAACTCATCCGCATGACGAGATCAAACAAGAGTGCCATTGCAGATTTCAAGAAAAGCAAAAACGGCGTGCTGTTTGCATCCGGTTCCATGTGGGAGGGCGTTGACTGCATCGGAGATTGCCTCTCCTCCGTCATCATTCCGCGACTTCCGTTTCCGATGCGCTCTGCGACCATGGAAAGCAAAAAGGAAGAATGCAACGGGCTTGGTGAATTCGTCAATACCATCTGCGTACCCGAAATGCTCATCAAGCTCCGTCAGGGCTTGGGCAGACTGATCCGCTGTGAAACCGACACGGGACTCATCAGCGTTCTTGACACCCGTGCCACCACAGGCAAGTATGCGGACAAGGTCGGCAATGTGCTTGCAAAGTACACAAAGGCGGAAACGCTGGATGAAGTCGAAGCATTTTTCCGTGAGGTCAAAAGCCCTGCCTATTTTGAGGTCTGATCATGCTTGCGGTACACAGTCAGAAAAACGCAAACTACCTGCACATCCTCGGGGTTCTCCGCTATCTGCGGGATGAGAAACTGATTTCGGAGGCGCAGTATTTGCGGGCGAAAACCTATTACCGAAAGCTGACCGGCGCGGATATCACCGTCCCGGATTGAGTTTTCTGAAAGTTATCAATTGAATTTCCGCTTTGCGCTGGATATGTGCAAAGATATGTGGTATTGTTGTGCTTGCAAAAGTGGTTGGTATTATAGCTACCCGCAGAAAGGAGTCGAAACATGGCAACAGTAACCGTCATCTCCCCCGTTACCGGCAAGCCGGTGGAACACAAAAGAGTCGCTGCATACTGCCGTGTTTCCTCCAATTCGGCGGATCAGGAAAATTCCTATCAGGCACAGATTCGCTACTTTACAAGGCATATCAAAGACAATCGGGACTGGGAGCTTGTCGACATCTTCGCTGACGAAGGCATCTCCGGTACCTCCGCAGAAAAAAGAGATGCCTTCAACCGCATGATAACAATGTGCGAGCTGAAACAAATCGATCTGATCCTTACGAAATCGGTCTCCAGATTTGCCCGCAATGTCAAGGAAACACTGGAATATGTGCGGAAGCTCAAACTTCTCGGCGTAGGCGTGGTCTTTCAAAAGGAAGGCATCAACACCCTTTCCATGGGCGATGAAATGCTGCTCAACACCTTCTCGGCAATCGCACAGGAAGAATCGGTTTCCATCTCGCAAAACATTCGATTCTCCATTCAAAAGCGGATGCAAATGGGCGAATATGTGGACAGCAATGCTCCATACGGGTTCCGACTGATAGACAAAAAGCTGTGTGAGTATCCGCCGGAGTCGGCAATTGTCAAGGAATTATTTGAGCGCTATCTCGGAGGCATGTCAACCGATGAGCTTGCAACACTCCTGGTAGAGCGAAAAGTTCCCACAAAAACCGGAAAAGAAAAATGGCGGGCAAACAAAATCGCATTTATCCTCTCCAATGAAAAATACATTGGCGACAGTCTGTATCAGAAAACATATCGGACCGCAACCGTTCCCTTCAAACAAAAAAAGAATTACGGCAGCGAAGATCAGATATACGCAGAAGGTACCCATGAAGGATTTATCAACAGGGATACCTTTGACAAGGTTCAAACTCTCTTGAAAAAGCGCAAAATACAGCATTCCCGCATTACCGAACAAACCATATACCCCTTTACGCACCGCATTCAGTGTTCTGAGTGCGGTGCTTTCTATCGCAGAAGGATCATAGGCGGCAGTATTGCATGGGGCTGTGTTACACACATCAACGACAGAACAAAATGTGACTCCCACTACTATCGGGAAGACCGCATTATGGATGCCTTTATCGGGATCCTCAACCGGCTTCGGTTTGCCGAGGAAGGCATCATCGCCGAGAGCATTGAATTGACCGAAAAAGCCATCCTTCTGAAAAAGCGAAACAACCTGCAAGCCATGGAATCCTCGCAGAGCATGGCAGAACTGAACGCCAAACTGCTGATGCTCAAGCAGCTCAAATCCAAAGGATACCTGGCACCGGATGTGTTCGAGTCACAGTCCCGCGAGATCAACGGACAAATCAATGAAATCAAGACGAAACGAATACAAAGCCTCTCTTCTGCCTTGGATGTGGCTTTGGAAGAATTCAAAACACTGCAAGCAAGGCTGAATGAAATCGACGAGCCACTGGACTCCTTCGATTCGAAGCTGTTCGAAGAAGTCATAAAAGGAATGACGGTCAACAACCGGGATGAGATGACATTCCGGCTCATCGGTGACCTTACATTCACAGTACGCCTGTAAGGAGAAACACCATGAAGAAAACGCGCTACATCCCATACGGATACACCATGCAAAACGGAACAACGGTCGTGGAACACTCGGAAGCCGAGGTCATCCGACGCATCTTTGAATCCTATATCAACGGAAACTCTCTCAAAGATATCGCCGATGAGCTGACACGACTCAAGGTTCCGTACACCGAAAAAACAAGCGTATGGGATAAAGCGCGGATTGCAAGAATCATTGAAAATGCGAAATACATCGGGGATCGGGAGTATGCTCCGATCATCGATGAAGAAATATACGAAAGCGCGGTACAATGCAAGATCGCGCGAAAAACGAATCAGATGCGGAGTGACTCCGAAACCATCCGATTCCTTCGGGATCGGGTGAAGTGCGGCGAGTGCGGATACCCGATGACACGCACCCTGCAATCCTCCTGCAAGATCAAGGAGCGGTGGACATGCACCAACCCCGAATGCGGATGCCGGGTGCGGATCAGCGATTCGGTACTGATTGAAAAAGTCACCATGTTGATCAACCGGATTATCGAGAACAGTGCGCTCCTTGAGACGAGAGAAGAACACAGAAAAAAGGACACACCGCCAAGCATTCAGCACATGACAGAGGAAATCATGGCGGAAGCCGCCTCCCCCGCAGGAAGCGAGCAGCTGATTCTTGACCGCATTAGAGAGATCGCAAAAGAACGCTATCGGAACAGTAACATTGAAAAAGAATTGGCGCTACGGATCGCAAAACGCCAAACCGAATATATGAAAGCACAGAATGACTTCAACCGTGACTATTTTCAGAGCCTTATCAGCTATGTGACAATCGGTAGCGACGGAACCGTCGGAGTCAGGACCAAAACCGACACCACCGTAAAGGAGGATAAACAAGATGGCTGATCGGATTACAGTCATACCAAAGAAAATCGTGACGGTCATTGAACCGCACAAGTCAACGCTGGTAGATCGGGAGAAATACCGACAGACCCGTGTCGCGGCATACTGCCGTGTATCAACCGATTCGGAAGAACAGCTGACCAGTTACAAAACACAGAAAAAAGTATATACCGACATGATAGCGGCGCGGAAGGATTGGAGTCTTGTTGATATCTACGCCGACGAAGGCATCTCGGGAACGCTGGCAGAAAAGCGTCCGAGATTTAAAAAGATGATCGAGGACTGCCTTGCCGGAAAGATTGACTATATCGTAACCAAATCGGTCTCCCGATTCGCGCGAAATACCGTCGAATGCCTGGACTATGTGCGAATGCTCAAATCCCGCGGCATCGGCATCCTGTTCGAGGAACAGAACATCGACACGCTGAAAAGCGACTCGGAGCTGTATCTGGTCATCTATGCAGGCTTCGCTCAAGCCGAGTCCGAAAGCATCAGTAAGAATATCACATGGAGCAAACGCAAGAACTTCGAGGAAGGAAAGGTCTCGCTCCAATACAAAAAGATGCTCGGATACCGCAAGGGCGAGGACGGCGAACCGGAAATTGTCCCCGAAGAAGCCAAGCTGGTCGAGCGGATCTTCGACCTCTACATTGCGGGAGAAACCCCGCTGTCCATCTCTGAAATGCTGCAGGTCGAGAATCCGACCTTCGTGGGGAAGCACTTTACTTACGGCAAGGGCATGATCGAGGGAATCCTCTTCAATGTCAAATACTGTGGTGATGCCATCCTGCAGCAGAGCGTTACCGTTGATCCAATCATGAAAAAGCGGAAAAAGAATACGGGCGAGGCGCTGATGTATTATGTACAGAACAGCCACCCCGCTATCGTAACGCGAGAGAAATTCAACAAGGCACAGGAGGAACGCGCACGAAGACGGACATTCGCCCCAAAATCTCAGAAAGCCGCGATTACGGCAACCGGAAAATATTCACGGTATGCACTCTCGCAGGTGCTGATCTGCGCCGAGTGCGGTAGCCCCTACAAGCGCGTCCACTGGAACATCCAGGCAAGAAAAGCATCGTGTGGCGCTGTGTCAACCGCTTGGACCATGGCACACAATACTGCAAGGAATCGCCCACTCTTCGAGAAGACAAGCTCAAGGAAGCCGTCGTCCGTGCAATCCGACAATTCAACGAGCAGGATGCCAATACCTACACCACACTTATGAAGGCAACGATTGCCGAAGCAATCGGCTTCGACGGGAGTGATGACGAAAAAGAGCTTCTGGAACGGCAGGTCAACGGGCTGAACGAAAAGATGATCGCCATCGTCAACGAGAGCATCGCAAGCGGTGAGGACATAGAATCGAGAGAAGCTGAGATCAAGGAGATTGCAGACACCGTCGAGAACCTCAAACGCAGGATTCAGATCATCACCGAAAGCAGCATGAAAAATGCGGAATACGCAGATCGGATTGCCGAAATCGAAAGGCTCATTACAGAAAGAGCATCCCACCAAAATGAGTACGATGACAGCATCGTCCGTCAGATGGTGGAATGCATCAAGGTGTACGCCGATAAGCACATCGAGGTCATCTTCGGCGGTGGGTATGCGGTGGAAGAAACGGTGGAATAAGTAAAATAGCAACCTGTACCGACATAAGTGTCGATGCAGGTTGTTTTTTTTCATACACCCTATTGTAAAATAAGAAAAAATATGCTATAATTATATTGTTATAGGCCCCGAGTAAAATGTCAGACTGTCTTTTGGCAGTACTTTTTATCTGGAGGTACGATATATGATTAACTTGGAAAACAGCGACAACTTTAAAAGCTGGGACGAGTGGGAGCGCATGAAGAAAGCCCACTATGGAACGAAAGCCGGCTTTCAGATGATCGGTGGCATCATTGACTTTGATCCCGACAAACAAAAAGACTTGGTTGGCAGTGATAAACTCACCTATGACGAGTATTTGGATCTTCAACTTATTACTTGCGAGAGCAAGGAAAAGGCGCGCGGCAGTTTCGCTCTCTGCTATTACTACATACCACTTGAATTTGATGGTCAGATTGAAAAAATCACAAATCGGGCGATTTGTTTCAAAAGGATTTTTGTCAGTGGCATGTATGATGACGGAATGTGCTTCGACGGAAAAGAAGACCATGTTTGGATGCCCAAAGAAGGGTTTGAAAATTATAAAGTCGGTGACTGCTTAACTTTCTGTGCCGAAGTTTATCGGTATGTAAAGACCGGGAATGGCAAACGGATTGATTTCGCACTTCGCAATCCCCAAGGGATAAAGAAAATCGATTCATACGAGCTTCCGACCGATGATGAATTGATGCTTCAAAGCATCGACGCAATTATTTGCGAAACCTGTTATCTCAACGAGCATTGTTCCGGGTATTGCGTTTTATCTAAGCAGAAAAAAGTGCTTCGCCAGTCGATGCTTGACATTTTGAAAAGCGACGGCGAGAAATAACACGGCGCGTGTCCCCATTTTCGGATCACCATAATCCCATTTTCGGACCACCATAATACGGAGTTTTCAGACGCGTAAGTCGAGCAAATTACCCCTAAAAAAGTGTGATATCTTTTTTGGCTGACAGAAAAAATTCTCTGTTTGGGGTTAAATTGCGCAAGAATCTCTAAAAAAGCATTAAAAAATACCGAAACCCCTTATATCATAAGGATTTTCGGCTGATATCTTTTTCAGCGGCGCGATACAAGATGTCTGTACAAAAAAGATGCACAGACGAAATCCCCAGATCCCACAAGGGTTTCTGGGGATTTTTCATGCCCGAAAACAGGATGCAAATAAAAAGATGCAAATGGTCAAAATAGGCCTTTGGGTAGGATTTGAACCGATGACCATCCATTTTTATGGCAGGTTTTGAATCGTTTCACTCTGTAATCTACCATTTCATTTTGCAAGTTGGTTCAAAAATATGAGGGTTGAATTGTTCACGATATTGTGTTATAATATAAACGCAGTAATGAATGCGAGGAGTGTAAAAGATATGAGTGCTGACTTAATAATTCATCTATTACAACTATATAATAACGCTCCGAACGAGGGCGCTTTAATACACGAAGATTACACATTTGATAAAAATGGGATTTCTTATCTCTTGAATCAAACGGTTCGTCAACTTTGGCTTCCGAGAGATCATTATTTGGTTTCCGCAAAGGCACAGGATTTATGGAGCAAAATAACCGATGGCGACATACGGGATTATTTCTATCGGGACAGAGTAAAAGTAAAATGCGATTCTAAATTGCCGTATTATATCGGGAACGCAAAAAAGCCATCGGAATACTGGACTTATAAAAAAGGCAAAACCTTTTCCTACCGAAGTGTTTTTCACGACGAACACATTGTTCCCGTCGATACGATTGTAAAAGAGTTGCTCAATCTTGAAACGATAACTCCCGAAACAGTAAAATCGGTGCTCGACAAAATATATATTTGCAAAATGTTGAAGGAAGAGGACAGATCGGGCGGAGAAAACGGTAACTGTCAAATACCGAAATATAAGAGAAATTCGGATGATTACAAAGCCATTATTGAAAAGTATTATCATCCCAACGGTATTTATATCTGCGGAGAAGAAATGGAGGATATAAAAAATGAGCCAACCGAATCAAGATGAAATCATTCGTCGGCAAGAAAAAGAAATTGAAAAATTACAAAAACAAAACCGTGAAATGCTGGAGAACCAACAGGCTCAAATGCGGCAAATCGAGGGTATAAAAAAGCAAGCGGAAAAAGATCGCGAAGCACAAGAAACAGAAAAAAGACGTCAAGAGCGGGAACATCAACGCCAAGAAGCGGAACGCATAGAAAAAGAAAGGCACGAAAGCGGCGCAATTTCCTATCTTCAAGACCAAAGATGCGCAACCTGTGAATATTTTGATTGCTCCCGCCACATTGATGGCGAACCACCTATAAGACCGGAACTGAAAGCAACATCGGGATTTTGCAAAGCAAACACAGATCG
This sequence comes from uncultured Ruminococcus sp., assembly GCA_900551005.1. Taxonomy (GTDB): domain Bacteria; phylum Bacillota; class Clostridia; order Oscillospirales; family CAG-272; genus Apopatosoma. The sequence goes on from URUL01000054.1 coordinate 9,243, forward strand.
AACGGGTGAAATATCACCGGCAGCCTGTTGTACAAAATGGGAGAAGTGGGCAGAAATTGAGCAGTTTGAAATGTTGTATAAACAAAAAGAAAAGAAAAATGAAGATGAAAGAATAGCCAAGGAAGAATTTGAAAGGCAGCAAAAAGAAAACGCAGATCGCTTTAATTTTGCAACAAAGGACTATCAGAAAAAAGTACATAAGTATAAAGTTCTTTTGATTATTCCGATTGTTGTCGTGATTGTCGCTGTAGCAATCAGCGGAATTGTGTATGCGACAAAACTTAGTGCCCGCAATTCTGCTGAAAATGCTATGAATGCATGGACGGAATTGGGACATTCATTAACGGATACATATGGAATGGAGTATGTCCAAAAGTATAATTCCGCTTGCGAAAATGCTTCTTCCTCGTTTAGTGGTTTTATTGTTACCCTTGGGATTGCGCTGGCTGTTATTATCGTTTCAATTGTCTTTTGGGTTTCTAAACGCAAACAAATTATTGAAGAAAAACCACAAAAACACGATTTTGGTTTATAAATTCCCGCTTTGCGGGTTGCATCTTTTCTGCTCAATTACGCCATGACGGGTGTTCATAACGGATTTCAGTTATGGGCACTCGATTTTTTATATTGCAGTAGATATTTTCGTTCCTTGGTATGTATCGGAGCAGGTTCGCCTGCTCCTTGTTGTTTTGCCATTGCAAAGTAAATAGACGCCATTTCTTCGTACGTGTAGGTCTACTGCCGCCGATGTGATAGGTTGCGTTTTTGTCGTTCATATGCTCGATAATGAACGCCGCGACGTCGGGGCGTTCAACTACGTTTGCCCTGATGTTGTCGTAGCCTTTGCGTAACGTCACTCTCCCTTGTCAACATAGGGCTTGAAAACCTTTGCAATATCGCAGAAATAGCCCGTGGACGGCAGATACTCTGCCTATGCTTAAAGGGCAGATTTAGAGAAAAATTTCTCAGCCTCTGCCCTTTTGTCATCATTATTTTTATTGTTATATCTGTGTCCGAAAACATTTTCACTTCTCATACTGCAAAAACAGGACTTGCCGAACATGAAAATAGTATTTATTCTCAATAGCTTTGAAGGGGAGAAGTCGGAGCTATTTCCAAACGCAGATAAAAGCAACCTTCTTTATTATCAATTTGAGACTTTGCTCCTTAGACGCCTAATTTATGAAGCAGTTTTTCCACATCAGCGGCTTTCAACACCTTGCCCATAGACACCACCTTTTCATTGACCACAAGAGCAGGCATACTCATAACGCCGTATTCCATAACCTTTTGCATATCGGTGATATATTCCACTTCTACAGGAAGTCCCATTTCTTTAATAGCTTCTTTAGCATTTTCATATTGCTCGTGACAGGATTTGCACCCGGCACCTAATACTTTTATGCTACAAATGCCGTCTTTTGCTTCAGCGCGGCAATCTTTTGAAGCTTTGCCGACTTCGCCGGCATGGCATCCGCAACTGCAGGCGCATGCGGGAGCTTTCTTTTTTTCCTCTTTTTTCTTTCCGAAATTAAACAATGACATGGTTTTATCCTCCAACTTTTTTATTTACAACCGCAGTTACAAGAAGAATCAGAACGGTGATTCTTTCCTTCATAAAAGCGTGTCAGATTTTCCGGCATTACATACGGTGTGCGGACACGGGATGGGGCAACATAAATACTTTTCAGAATAGCATCGGTCAGTATTTCCTTTGTGGGTACCTCGTAAGTTTTGCCATCATATTCAAAAATACGGCAATCAATATCGGTTCCGGCAATTTTGCCGCAGCAGCCGCAGTCGGATTCCTTAATATCTCCGAAGATGTCCTGCCCATTGACACGAATGGTAGGAGAGGAAAGAAAATGATACTTCTCGGCAATTTGTGCTGTCGTCATTTCATATTCCTTGCAGTCCACTTCATATCCTGCCATATCCAATACGGGGCGAAGCGTATCCACTACTTCTTTCAAGACCTCATTTGTACCGATACAACGGTCACAGGTTTTCAGGTCGAGGTACAGATATTCTATTTGCAGTTTCTTTTTGCCCGAAACCGTTTCAGACCTATCGGCACAGCCACACCCGCACCCGCGACTCGGTGTAACATCAGGCGCGCCGCCTTTGTCACGAAGAACAGGCGGGATCCATCCTGTATCATCGCCTACATAAGCGATTGCACCTACGGGGCATTTATTGCCGCAGCCGTGACAACGATCAACGCACCCATCGGGATGGACGACAATCGGTGAGGGAGCTTTCGTTTTGTCATAAACTCCGTGCGAGCAGAATTTTACGCAAGTGCCGCATTCAATGCAAGAGAATATATCCACTACGGGATACCATTTTTTCGCCATTTTCTTATCCTCCGTTTTCTACATGATCAAAGGTTGTATGAGATTAAAGAAATATCCTACAATGATAATCCCTATTGTGCAGACCGCAATGAAGATGGCGAGCAGCTTCGGTTTTACTGCCTTACGCAACATGATCATGGATGGCAGGGAAAGCGTAGTGACTGCCATCATAAACGACAGAACCACGCCAAGCAATGCACCTTTCGCGAGAAGAGCTTCCGCAATCGGAATCGTGCCGAAAATGTCTGCATACATGGGAACGCCTGCGATTGTTGCAAGGATAACGCTGAAGGGATTGTTGTCACCGAGAACTTTAACGATCCATTCCTCAGGAATCCAGTTGTGGATAATGGCTCCGATACCGACACCGATAAGGACATAAGGGGCAACCTTCTTGGCGGTTGAGAGAACCTGCTCCCATGCGTATTTGATTCGGTCTTGAAAGTGCAATTTTTCCTGCGGAACATCAATAGCGTGACCGTTTCGGATAAATTCTTCCACCTGATTTTCAAGGTGCAACTTTTCAATCAGCGTACCGCCGGCCACTGCAATGATGAGACCAAGCACAACATAAACAACGGCTACCTTCCACCCGAAAATGCTCATTAAAAGTACGAGGCTTCCGAGGTCAACCATCGGAGAGGAGATCAGGAAAGAAAATGTTACCCCAAGCGGAAGTCCGGCACTTGTAAATCCGATAAACAGGGGAATCGACGAGCAAGAGCAAAACGGAGTTACCGTACCAAGCAGGGCGGCAAGGATATTTGCCCATATCCCGTGAAATCTTCCGAGTATCTTTTTTGTTCTCTCCGGTGGGAAGAAGCTTTGAATATATGAAATAATCAAAATCAACACGCCCAGGAGAACCATTATTTTAATGGTATCATAGATGAAAAACTGAATGCTGCCGCCGATACGCCCCGTCACATCAAGGCCACAGGCGGTGAGTAACCTTCCAATCAGTTCCTTCAGCCATTTCATTCCGAGAATTTGATTCTGTATGAAATCCCATACTTGTTGCATAATGTACCTCAAAACATTTATATATCTACAACCATAGATGTTATGCTTTTATGTTAAGGTCAACACGAGGGCTGACCTTGAATATATTTACTTTTTGCAACTATCGCATTTTTTATAGCTGCAAGCCTTATCAGGCGACAGTGTGTATTTTTCTATTAACGCTCTCGCCTGCGCCGATCCTTCTGCAGACAGTGAATAGTGCATCCACTTGCCTTCCTTGCAGGCATCGACAAGCCCTGCCTCACAAAGTATACGCATATGATGAGAAAGAGTTGACTGCCCGATTTTCAATTCGTCAAGGAGTTCACAACCGCACTTCTGCCCACTGATGAGAAGCTCCATGATCTCCAAGCGGTTATCGTCGGCAAGAGCTTTGAACACCTTTATTCCCTCATTGTGCTTGAATGCCATTTGCCGTTCCTCCTTCGACACATCTACAAGTATAAATATATTATATCACATACTTCGATGCTTGTCAATATGTTTTTTGAAAAAATGAAGCTGCCACGCAGACACGGCAGGGTGCATGCCTTTTCCTCTGTCAGCGCACAGACTCCATGCACGCCCGCCGCTCCTTTATATGCGAAAAGTACCTTGTGCTTCATGTACTTTTGCATGACCAAAAGTACCAAAAGTCATCTAAGAGGTTCCCTCTTAGAAATCTCCCTGACAGTTTCCACCTTGCCGAAGCGTGCTCAGCGCCTTGGCTCTGTCAGCGCACAGAGTTCGTACACGCCCGCCACTTCTTTTATATGCGGGTGTGGAACCGGCGCATACGCGAATCTGCTCGGCTACTTCGTGTGATGTGTTCGCGCGCGTGGTATAGAGAAAGCTATGGGGAGAGACTGACTTG
>URUL01000055.1 GCA_900551005.1 uncultured Ruminococcus sp.
CCCGAATCGCTTGTCGAGATAATCAATCCGAATAACAAAAACGGCAAGACGCTCTTCATTTTCCGCGATTCCTTCGGCTCATACATCTGTCCCTTACTCATCTCCGGCTATGAGCGTATAGTACTCGTAGATACGAGATATATGGCCAGCGCGCTTCTCTCCGATCCTCAGCTCGGTCTGAATATGGAAGCTACGGATGTCCTCTTCCTCTATACTACAACGACCCTAAACGATACGATCATGAGATGATTTATACAAATATATAAAATCATGGGCACACGGCAAAAACCGTGTGTCCATTCTGTTTTTGGCATTATACGACAGGATAAACACGACATTAAAACAAATACCGTCGGGCACGACTATCGAGAAGCAGACAAGATCATTACTTTATGTCTTATCAAACTTTTGCATGACCAAAAGCCATCTGAGAGGCGCTCTCTCAGATATCTCCCCCGCCGGTTTGCACTTTGCCAAAGTGCAAACCTCAAATAACCTCCTGTTCCACATATCGAGTGAACCGTCCAACCCCGGTCGGAAACAGAAGTACAGGCTCAGATGCCGAGGTGTTTGTTCGCCTTTGCTCTGTACCATGTCAATCTGTCACAGGGGTACTTTCATATAAAGTTCAACAGACTAAAGCAGGGCTTTCGCATATGCGCGAAAGCCCTGTCTTTTTGCCGCCATTTTATTTGATCTTTTCGAGTAGCTTATCGGCGATGTCTATCTTCTCCCATCTGACTCCCAGCTCTTCTCTGCCGAAGTGGCCGAAAGCAGAAAGCTCGCGATAGATAGGCGCACGCAGTCCGAAATAATCGATGATCGCCGCAGGACGGAGGTCTACAACCTCGGAAACGGCTTTTGCTATCTTGTCGTCAGAACAGATTCCTGTGCCAAAGGTGTTTACGTTCACGCACAACGGCTTTGCCACCCCTATCGCATAAGCGATCTGCACCTCGCACTTCTTGGCGATGCCTGCCGCCACGATGTTCTTTGCCATATATCTTGCGGCATAGCATGCGCTTCTGTCGACCTTGGTCGGATCCTTGCCTGAGAAAGCACCGCCGCCGTGTCTGCCGTAGCCACCGTATGTATCAACGATGATCTTGCGTCCCGTGAGTCCGCTGTCGCCATCGGGTCCGCCTATCACAAATCTGCCCGTGGGATTGACAAAAATCTCGGTCCTGTCATCGATATATTTTTCGGGAACCGTCGGCTCGATAACATACTTGATAATGTCGCGGCGAATCTGTTCGAGAGATATGTCTGCGCTGTGCTGAGAGGAAACCACGATATTGGCAAGGCGAACTATCTTGTCACCGTCATACTCAACCGTCACCTGTGTCTTTCCGTCGGGACGCAGATAAGGCAGAGTACCGTTCTTTCTCACCTCTGTCAGCTTCCTTGAAAGTTCATTTGCCAGGACATAGCCGAAAGGCATATAGCAAGGCGTCTCATCGCAGGCAAAGCCGAACATCATGCCCTGATCGCCCGCTCCTATCTTCTCATAGGCGCTCTCATCGCCTTCCTTCGCCTCGAGTGAATTGTCTACTCCGAGCGCTATATCAGCCGACTGCTTATGGATCTTGTTGATAACCGTGCAGGTATCTGCACAAAAACCGCAGTCGGGATAAATATATCCTATCTCACGTATCGCCTGGCGGACTACCTTTTCTATATCAATATCAGCCGTCGTTGTGATCTCGCCCATGACCATCACGAGATCGGTCGTAGCACACGTTTCGCACGCCACACGCGCGGCAGGGTCTTTCTCATAGATAGCATCGAGCACGCTGTCGGAAATACGGTCGCAGACCTTATCGGGATGACCGGGTGTTACGGACTCCGTAGCAAAAAATTTTCTCTCCATTTCATTTTTTCCTTTTCATTTTTAATTTCGTCTTATACAAAATAAAAAGCCCTCGGGTTATCCCCCGAGGGCGAGCATATCATACTTTTTTGCTCATCTATCGGGAATTGGCACCTTGTAAAAAACAGGTTGCCGGGCTTCATCGGGCCAGTCCCTCCGCCACTCTTGATAAGACGATATAAGTATACAATATATACGGAATTTTGTCAATACTTTTTTAAAAAAGTCCCACTATGAATTTGACGAGCTGAGATCCGAACGTCATGATCAGTCCTGCGGTAACAACGCCGGCACAGATAGAGATGATGGCTTTTTTCTTGGACATGCCGAAAACGGAAGCAGCGAGAGCACCCGTCCATGCGCCTGTGCCCGGCAGCGGTATCGCCACAAAGATATAAAGTCCCCATGTGGCATATTTTTCTATCTTCTCTCTGTTTTTTTCCGCCTTTTCATAGAGCCAGCATGAAACCTTCACAAAAAGCTTTATCTTGCATCCGCGCATCCATTTGAGTATGGAATTGATGAAGAGCAGAATAAACGGAACGGGAATGCAGTTTCCTATGATAGAAACAATCAGCGTCCAGTTCCACGGAAGTCCCATAGCCGTGCCTATCGGAACAGCACCGCGAAGCTCGACTATCGGCACCATTGAGATGAAAAATACATAAAGATATTTTTTCAGCAGCATAAAGCCCTCATTTTCTGCCCTTTATGATAGGCGAAAGTTTTTTATATATGGGGAGCGAAAGCGCAAATGTCACCGCGCCTTTTATAAAGGTAAACGGCAAATTAAAAATACAAAGCGCCTGCCAGAGATTGCGTATATTAGGATTCACAGCCTGATAAAGACCAAGAACCATTTCGCTCTTCCAGCCTATCAGCGAGAAAAGCGGGTAGATGATAAAGTAATTTGAGAAGACGCCTACCACAGCCATCGTGAATGCCGCAATAAGTGCGGCAACGGCTGCACCGCGTCTGGTTTTATGATGCTTGTATATCGTTCCTGCGGTGATGGCAAAAACAGCGCTCAGAATAAAATTGGATAGCTCTCCGACGCCGCCCGTCGTTGTGAAAAAAAGATTGACCAGATTTTTGATAAGTGACACCGCAGCGCCGCCAAGCGGACCTATCGCAAAAGAAGCTATGAGCACCGGCAGCTCGGAAAAATCAAATTTGATAAAGCTCGGCATCAGCGGGACATTAAAGCTGAGCATCATAAGAACAGCCGCCACGGCGGAAAAAACAGCCGTAACGGTAATATAGCGTAAAGATATACCTTTGGTTTTCATTTTTTATACACCTCTTTTTTCATCCGGACTTTTACCGTCGGTCAGAGAATTTCACTCTGTCAGGCTTTTTGCCGCGCGGACTTTTACCGCCGATATGGAGTTACACCATTCCCCAAAGATTGTATGCGGGAAAACTTCCCGATATTATATTTTATACAAATGTTTTATTTTAATTTGCCGAACAAAACGGCAAAACTTCGGCTAAAAATATCATAAAGAAAAATTTCGGGGCGGATATCCGCCCCGAAACAGACAAAAGTCAATTTACAAAACCGATATTCTGCGATAATAAAACTTATGCAAGAATCTCAGCAACGACGCCTGAACCAACTGTTCTGCCGCCTTCACGGATAGCGAAACGAAGTCCCTTTTCGCAAGCGATCGGAGAGATGAGTTCAACTGTCATATCAACGTTATCACCGGGGCGGCACATTTCAACGCCGTCGGGAAGCTCGATAACGCCTGTAACGTCTGTGGTTCTGAAGTAGAACTGAGGTCTGTAGCCTGCAAAGAAGGGTTTCTTACGGCCGCCTTCTTTTTCTGTAAGAACGTATACATGACCTACAAACTTTGTGTGAGCATTAACAGAGCCCGGCTTGCAGAGAACCTGTCCTCTTTCGATTTCGTCCTTAGCAATACCACGGAGAAGAGCACCTATGTTATCGCCTGCTTCAGCCTGATCAAGAAGCTTCTTGAACATTTCAACACCGGTAACTGTGGTTGTTCTCTTTTCTTCTGTAAGACCGACGATCTCAACTACATCGCCAACCTTAACTGTACCTCTCTCTACTCTACCTGTAGCAACTGTACCACGGCCGGAGATGGAGAATACGTCCTCGACAGGCATAAGGAAGGGGAGATCTGCCTTTCTGTCAGGAGTAGGAATATAAGAGTCAACAGCTGCCATAAGCTCAAGGATAGGAGCATATTCGGGAGCGTTGACATCCGTGCTTGCGCTCTCAAGAGCTGCACGAGCGGAACCGCGGATGATAGGGGTATCATCGCCCGGGAAGTCATACTGATTGAGAAGATCGCGAACATCCATTTCAACGAGTTCGAGAAGCTCTTCGTCGTCTACGAGGTCGCACTTGTTAAGGAATACGACGATAGCAGGAACGCCAACCTGACGAGCAAGAAGAACGTGCTCGCGGGTCTGCTGCAGAGGACCGTCGGAAGCTGCAACAACGAGGATGGCACCATCCATCTGTGCAGCACCTGTGATCATGTTCTTAACGTAGTCAGCGTGTCCGGGGCAGTCAACGTGAGCATAGTGACGGTTAGCCGTTTCATACTCAACGTGTCTTGTGTTGATTGTGATACCTCTTGCCTTCTCTTCGGGAGCGTTATCGATCTGGTCATACTTGAGGAACTCGATATTGGAGTTTGTCAGAGCAAGAGTCTTTGTGATAGCCGCGGTAAGAGTTGTCTTGCCGTGGTCAACGTGTCCGATTGTACCAATGTTAACGTGGGGTTTTGTTCTTTCGAATTTAGCCTTTGCCATTGTAAAATCCTCCTGGTTTTAAGTTTTTTTATTTTTGATTTTCAAAAACGAAATTATTTCTTTCTGCCGTTGATGATATCTTCGGCAATGTTCTTCGGAACTTCAGCAAAATGGCTGGGTTCCATCGAATATACTCCGCGTCCCTGCGTTCTGGAACGGAGGTCGGTAGCATATCCGAACATTTCGGCAAGCGGGATGAATGCCGTTATCTGCTGTGCACCTGCAACAGGCTCCATGGACTGGATAGAACCGCGGCGGGAGCTTACGTCTCCCATTACATCGCCCATATAGTCGTCAGGCGTAACGATCGTAACCTTCATGATCGGCTCCGTGAGCACCGGCGAAGCTTTTCTCATGGCATTCTTGAAGGCCATAGAACCGGCAATCTTAAATGCCATTTCTGATGAGTCAACCTCGTGGTAAGAACCGTCGTTCAGGGTAACCTTTACGTCAACTACATTGTAGCCTGCGAGAACACCTGCCTGCATAGCGCCACGGATACCTGCATCAACAGCGGGGATATACTCTTTCGGTATAGCACCGCCAACGACCTTGTTGATGAACTCGTATCCCTTGCCGGGTTCGTTGGGCTCGATTGTAATCTTGACATGACCATACTGGCCTTTACCGCCGGACTGTCTTGCATATTTGCAATCCTCGTCCACAGTCTGTTTTATAGTCTCTTTATAAGAAACCTGAGGCTTGCCTACATTTGCCTCCACCTTGAATTCACGCAGAAGTCTGTCTACGATGATCTCGAGGTGAAGCTCGCCCATGCCGGCGATGATCGTCTGACCTGTTTCCTCGTCTGTATAAACGCGGAAGGTCGGGTCTTCCTCGGCAAGCTTTGAAAGTGCAATACCCATTTTTTCCTGACCTGCTTTTGTCTTAGGCTCGATAGCGACCTTGATAACAGGCTCCGGAAATTCCATGGATTCAAGAACGATAGGATGCTTTTCATCGCAAAGAGTATTACCTGTTGTGGTATTCTTCGTTCCGACTACGGCTGCGATATCGCCGCTGTAGCAAACCTCTATGTCCTTTCTTTCATTTGCATGCATCTGGAGAATACGTCCGAAACGCTCTCTCTGATTCTTGTTTGTGTTGTATGCTGTTTCGCCTGCTGTGATTTTGCCCGAGTATACGCGGAAGAAGCAAAGCTTTCCGACATACGGGTCGGTCATGATCTTGAAGGCGAGAGCCGCAAAAGGCTCGTCATCGGAAGAAATTCTCTCTTCTTCCTCACCTGTATCGGGATTTACACCCTTGATTGCCGGAACATCGATAGGCGCGGGCATATAATCTACGATTGCATCCAGCAGCTTCTGGACGCCCTTGTTCTTATATGACGTGCCGCAGGTTACGGGAACGATCTTATTCGCTATCGTAGCCACGCGGATAGCCTTTTTGAGTTCTTCAGTGGTGATTTCCTCACCGGCACAGTACTTTTCAAAAAGCTCATCATCTGTTTCGGCAACAGATTCCAGCATTTTTGTTCTGTATTCGTTTGCGAGTTCGACCATATCTTCGGGAATAGGCTCTACGCGGATATCTTTTCCGAGATCATCGTAATAAACATCTGCCTCCATATTCACGAGATCGATTATGCCGCGGAATGTATCTTCTTTTCCTATAGGAAGCTGTATCGGTACAGGATTTGCTTTAAGCCTGTCCTTGATCATCTTCACCACGCGATAGAAGTCCGCACCGGTTATGTCCATCTTGTTGACATAACACATTCTCGGAACGCCATACTTGTCTGCCTGACGCCAAACGGTTTCAGACTGAGGCTCAACGCCGCCCTTTGCACAGAGAACGGTAACGGAACCGTCAAGTACGCGGAGCGAACGCTCAACTTCTACAGTAAAGTCAACGTGTCCGGGGGTATCTATAATGTTGATACGGTTACCTTTCCAGTAGCAGGTCGTAGCAGCGGAGGTAATTGTGATACCTCTCTCCTGTTCCTGCTCCATCCAGTCCATCGTCGCGGAACCGTCATGCGTTTCACCGATCTTATGGGTCTTACCGGTGTAGAAAAGAATTCTTTCCGTAGTGGTGGTCTTACCCGCATCGATATGAGCCATGATACCAATATTTCTGGTACGCTCAAGTGGATATTCTCTCGACATATATAGCTCCTTAAGTTTATGGGTTGGTTTTTTGCTTCATGCCGCAGTGCGTTCGGCAGAAAAATCAATATCTGTAATGTGCAAAAGCTCTGTTGGCTTCAGCCATCTTGTGCGTTTCCTCTTTCTTCTTTACGGCGCCGCCCATATTGGAGAGCGCATCAATGATCTCACCGGCAAGCTTTTCAGCCATGGTTCTTTCACTGCGCTTTCTCGAATAAGTAACGAGCCAACGAAGACCGAGTGTCTTTTTTCTTTCAGGGCGAACCTCCATGGGAACCTGGTAGGTTGAGCCGCCGACTCTGCGAGCCTTGACTTCCAGTGTAGGCATAATGTTTTCTATAGCCTCCTGGAAAGCGTCAAGTGCGGGCTTGCCTGTCTTTTCTTCAACGATTGCAAAAGCATCGTAAACGATTTTCTGGGCAACACCCTTCTTACCGTCATTCATTACGTTGTTTATAAGCTTTGTTACAAACTTAGAACCGTAAAGCGGATCCGGCAGAACGTCTCTCTTTGAAATTTGACCTCTTCTGGGCACTGTACTTCCCTCCTTCATAGAATGATATCATAGGTACTCGAAAGTTTCCTCCCGCTGTGCTTTGTTTTGAAAAGTCGTGTTCCTTCCGGATATATACACATCTATCTATCAAAAGCAATGGCACCTGCGAGATAGATTTCTCTATCTACTCTATTGTAAATTATTTCTTAGCGGCTGTTTTCTTAGCACGCTTAGCGCCGTAAAGTGAACGGCTCTGATTGCGGTTGGCAACACCCTGTGTATCGAGCGTACCGCGGATAATATGGTAACGCACACCAGGCAGGTCACGAACTCTTCCGCCTCTGATGAGGACTACAGAGTGCTCCTGAAGGTTATGTCCGATACCGGGAATATAGGTCGTAGCCTCGAGACCGTTTGTAAGTCTTACTCTGGCGATCTTACGAAGAGCAGAGTTCGGCTTCTTGGGAGTCGTGGTCGTAACCTTTGTGCAAACACCTCTCTTCTGAGGAGAGCTCTGGTCTGTGTACTCTTTCTTCAGAGAGTTGAAACCTGTCTGGAGAATAGGAGTCTTGGACTTGTAGGTGTTCTTTTCACGTCCGTTGCGAACAAGCTGGTTAAAGGTTGGCATATGGCACCTCCTTACTTTTAAAATAAATAGATATATATACATCCGTATTCCGAGAAACGCACTTTTTCGCGGAAAGCGGTTGTAAGCTTATTTTAAGACGACGCAGACTGCACAGCCCACGTCTATTTCGCAGAGCTTTCCGAGCTCTTCCATCGTACGTGAGCAGTCAAATTCGACTCCTGCCTCATTGCACAGCTCCTTCAGCATGGAAATAAGCTTCTCTTCTGCATCCGTCGCGGCAAACGCTTTTTTTGCGCTTCCGCCTTTGATAAGTTTCTTTGATTGATTGAGGCCTGCTACATACACCGCAGGCAAAGGTATGTCGGATGACATTTCAGAAAATTTTCCTTTCAGAATTATTCAGAATTATGTTTCATTATGCGAGGACCTAAAACGGCATTATTTCACACATAATTACATATGATATACTATACCATGAAAATCTTGATTTGTCAACGAATTTTTCAATATTTTTGCCACTTTTTTATCTTTTCACGCACATATGCAGGGCAAGGAGCGACAAATGTGCATTTTGGCGGGATATACCCTGCTCTGCAAAGCAAAAAAACCGGCTCTGCACAAGAAAAGCCGCCATTTTCCGCCCGGCTCTGCCGAAAAGCTCCTGCTCTTTTTTCATATCATTTGCCATACTGCAGGTATGCTTTTTCGGCTTTATTTTCCTGCAATGTAAAAGAACATCAAAAAGAGAACTCCGCGAAGAAGTTCTCTTTTTGTTTTGAAATCAGTTTGCGTTTTCAAGAGCCGCACGCGTTTCATAGGCTGCCGCCTGTGTGGTTGCAAATTCCGAATCGGATACGTTCTCCTTGCCGACTTCCCTGACCTCGATATTATTGTAAATATCAAGTCCCGTGCCGGCAGGAATGAGCTTACCGATAATAACATTTTCCTTGAGACCGATGAGATGGTCGATCTTGCCCTTGATGGCAGCTTCCGTGAGAACCTTTGTAGTCTCCTGGAAAGAAGCTGCGGAGAGGAAGGATTCCGTCTGCAGCGCTGCCTTCGTGATACCGAGGAGAACAGGTGTTGAGGTAGCGGGGCGGAGCGTCTTTTCTCCCGCCTCGATCCTTGCCTGTATCTTCTCGTTCTCTTCGGCAAATTCCGTGAGATCGATGATCGAACCCATGAGCAGATCGGTATCTCCGCCGTCCTCGATGCGCACCTTGCGCGTCATCTGGCGGGCGATAACCTCGATATGCTTGTCGTTGATCTCGATATCCTGCATGCGGTAAACACGCTGGATCTCGCGGATGATATAATCGTAAACGGCGGAAAGACCGTTGATCCTTGTAATGTCGGCAGGGCTCATATTGCCCTCTGTGAGAACATCACCGCGATTTACATAGGCACCGTCCTCGATGAGGATCCTGATGCCGTAAGGAATCGGATATACAACGTCCTCACCTGTCTCAGAGGAGGAAATAACGATATTTCTCGAACGCTTTGCATCCACAAAATGAGCAATACCGGAAACCTCCGAAACAGTCGCTGTTTTCTTCGGCTTGCGCGCCTCAAATACCTCCGTAACTCGCGGCAGACCCTGTGTGATATCGCTTCCCGCGATACCGCCCGTATGGAACGTACGCATCGTAAGCTGCGTACCGGGTTCACCTATGGACTGTGCCGCGATGATACCGACAGCTTCGCCTATGCTTACGGTCTTGCCCGTAGCAAGGTCAGAGCCGTAGCAATGAGCGCATACGCCGTATTTGCATTTACATTTGAGGATGGAACGAACGTAAACCTTTGTTATACCCGCATTGACAATTGCCTGTGCCTGCTCAAGCGTGAGCATATCTCCGGCGTGAGCGAGAACTTCACCGGTCTTGGGATCAGTCACATCATCGATGACAAATCTGCCCGGCAGTCTGCTTACGAGCGGCTCGATAACCTCATTGCCGTCTCCCATGACATCGGATACCCAGATACCCTCTGTCGTGCCGCAATCCTCTTCTCTTACGATAACATCCTGCGATACATCGACAAGACGTCTCGTAAGGTAACCGGAGTCGGCGGTCTTCAGAGCCGTATCGGAAAGCGATTTACGGGAGCCTCTTGCACCTGAGAAGTACTCAAGAACATTCATGCCTTCGCGGAAGTTGCTCTTGATCGGAATTTCCATCGTGCGACCGGTAGCAGAGAACATAAGTCCGCGCATACCGGCGAGCTGACGCATCTGGCTCATCGAGCCGCGGGCACCGGAGTCGCTCATCATATTGATAGGATTGTATCTGTCAAGACATTCCTGGAGAGCATCGGTAACATCCTTTGTCGTCTGCTCCCAAACGTTGATAACGCTCTTATAGCGCTCGTCTTCGGAAAGAAGACCGCGGCGGAAATCGCGAAGAATATGGTCAACCTTCTTCTCGGCTTCTGCTATAAGAACCTTCTTCTCGGCAGGAACAGTCATATCCGAAACAGATATGGAGATAGACGCCCTGGTAGAATATTTGAAGCCGTTTGCCTTTATCGCGTCGAGAACACGGGCTGCAACGGCAGGACCGTGCTTTCTTATCGTTCTGTCAACGATCTGACCGAGCTGCTTCTTCTTCGTAGTGAACATGATTTCGAGGTCGAGCAGCTTTGAGGGATCGCTTCTGTCCACAAAACCGAGATCCTGTGGGATAGGAGCATTGAAAATAAGTCTGCCGAGAGTAGCATTGATAAGACCCGTGTGCATAACGCCGTCTATCTCGCGCGAAACGCGGACCTTGATCGGTGCATGCATGCCGAGAAAACCGTTTGCATAAGCCATCATGGCTTCGTCAAAATCTCTGAATATGCTTCCCTCTCCGGGCTCGCCCGCGCGGTCTATGGTCAGGTAATAAGAACCGAGTACCATATCCTGAGAAGGAACCGTTACCGCTTTACCGTCAACAGGCTTTAAAAAGTTGTTTGCGGAAAGCATGAGGAAGCGTGCCTCTGCCTGAGCTTCGCTGGAAAGCGGGATATGAACAGGCATCTGGTCGCCGTCAAAGTCGGCATTGAACGCCGAGCAAACAAGCGGATGGAGCTTGATCGCCCTTCCCTCTACGAGAACCGGCTCAAATGCCTGTATGGAAAGACGGTGAAGCGTAGGAGCACGGTTCAGAAGAACAGGATGGTCCTTGATAACCGTCTCAAGGGCGTCCCAGATCTCGGGGCTTGCCTTTTCCACTTTCTTCTTGGCATCTTTTATATTGGATGCGCTCTGCGTTTCCACGAGGCGCTTCATAACGAACGGCTTGAAAAGCTCGAGAGCCATTTCCTTCGGCAGTCCGCACTGATATATCTTCAGCGAAGGACCTACGACGATAACGGAACGTCCGGAATAGTCGACACGCTTGCCGAGCAGGTTTTGACGGAAGCGTCCCTGCTTACCTCGGAGCATCTCGGAAAGAGATTTGAGCGGACGGTTGCTTGATCCGCCTGTTACGGCCTTTCCGCGTCTGCCGTTATCGATAAGTGCGTCTACGGCTTCCTGAAGCATACGCTTCTCGTTTCTTATGATTATCTCAGGCGCATAGAGCTCCGTGAGCTTTTTGAGTCTGTTGTTTCTGTTGATAACTCGGCGATAGAGATCATTGATATCGGTCGTGGCAAATCTGCCGCCGTCGAGCTGCACCATCGGACGGATATCCGGCGGAATAACGGGGATAACATCGAGTATCATCCATTCGGGACGGTTGCCCGACTTTCTGAATGCCTCGACGACCTCGAGTCTCTTGATAATGCGGAGCTTTTTCTGACCGCCTGCCGTATCCAGCTCTGCTTTGAGCTGCTCGGAAAGCTTTTCTATGTCTATTTCGCAGAGAAGCTCCTTGATCGCCTCGGCACCCATTCCTACGCGGAAATCGTTCTCGTATTTTTCATACATTTCGCGATATTCGCGTTCGGAAAGAAGCTGCATCTTCTCGAGAGGCGTATTGCCGGGATCGAGAACGATATACTGTGCGAAGTAAAGTACCTTCTCGAGAAGCCTCGGAGAAAGATCGAGAAGCAGACCTATACGAGAGGGTATGGCGCGGAAATACCATATATGCGATACGGGAGCTGCAAGCTCGATATGGCCCATTCGCTCGCGGCGTACCTTTTTCGTTGTGACCTCAACGCCGCATTTCTCGCAGACTTTGCCCTTATAGCGGACTCTCTTGTACTTTCCGCAGAGACACTCCCAGTCCTTTGTCGGACCGAAGATCTTTTCGCAGAAAAGACCGTCCTTCTCGGGGCGAAGCGTTCTGTAGTTAATGGTTTCCGGCTTTGTAACCTCGCCGCTTGACCAGCTTCTTATCATTTCAGGGGACGCAAGTCCTATTTTTATAGAATTAAAAACCTGTTTTCCCATTTTGCATTTCCCCCTTTCTTATTCCATATCGTCATCGTCGACGAAATCTTCATCGTCGGCAAATTCTTCGTCATCGTAATCAAAATCGTCATCATCGTCATCTCCGCCCGCAAATTCCGATTCAGGATCGTCAATGATCGTGATGTGCTCATCATCATCTTCTCCCTCAACGGTTCTGCCGATATCATCAAGCGAAACGGTCGTAGGTGTATCGTCGAGATCGTCTCCGATGGAAGAAAGTGCGATCTCCTCGCCGTTTTCATCGAGGACTCTGATATCAAGTGCCAGAGACTGAAGCTCTTTTACAAGCACGCGGAAGGATTCCGGCACGCCCGGAGTCGGTATATTCTGACCCTTTACGATTGCCTCGTATGCCTTTACACGTCCTGTGACATCGTCGCTCTTGACAGTAAGGATCTCCTGGAGCGTGTAAGCGGCACCGTAAGCCTCGAGTGCCCATACTTCCATTTCTCCGAAACGCTGTCCGCCGAACTGCGCCTTACCGCCGAGCGGCTGCTGCGTGATGAGCGAGTAGGGACCGATCGAACGGGCGTGCATCTTGTCGTCGATCATGTGGCCCAGTTTGAGCATGTAGGTCACGCCGACGGTGGCCGGCTGGTCGAAACGCTCGCCCGTCTCGCCGTTGTAGAGGTAGGTGCGGCCGCTGCGCGGGATACCTGCCTCGGCGGTATACTCGTTGATCTGGTCGAGCGAAGCGCCGTCGAAGATCGGCGTGGCGAACTTCACGCCCAGCTCGCGGCCCGCCCAACCGCGCACGGCCTCGTAGATCTGGCCGAGGTTCATTCGCGAAGGTACGCCCAGCGGGTTCAGACAGATGTCGACGATCGTACCGTCTTCCAGGAAGGGCATGTCCTCGTCGCGCACGATACGCGCCACGATACCCTTGTTGCCGTGACGGCCGGCCATCTTGTCGCCCACCTTCAGCTTGCGCTTCTTGGCGATGTAGACCTTGGCCATCTGGATGACGCCCGTCTGCGGCAGCTCGTCGCCGTTGGTGAGGTTGTACTTCTCGCGCTTGATCGCGGCGTCGGCCTTCTTCCACTCGATCGTATAGTTATAGATCGTAGCCTCGATCAGGGCGTTGACATGCTCGTCCGACGTCCAGCCGCACGATCCGAGATAGAGGAAACCCGTCGGAGCGCCCGTGCG
>URUL01000056.1 GCA_900551005.1 uncultured Ruminococcus sp.
TCTGTACCCCTCGAAAACCTCGGTTTTCCCGTTGTCCATCACAACGGGAAGCGAAACCTTAAGCTCTCTTTCGGGAAAAAGAAGAAAGGCATAATCGTTTTCATCCAGCCCGAGCTCCGTTGCTGCCTTCCTGATAACGGCAACCGCATTTTCATACGGATTATAGGCATGATCCATATATATTCCTCCTACAAATGTTAAAATCAGAATTTTTTAAAATTATATCATTATCCTATCTATTATGTCAAGATATTACGGCAAAAAATGTTTTTGATATTTCGGCATAGGATATTGCCGTTTTAAAGAAAATTTATATTGCAAATGTCATAATTATATGGTAGAATATATGCAGAAAGAGTACGCATGACACATTAGCAGAAAACTTTCGCCCGCCCTTTCGAAGAGGCGGCGCAGGATCCGGACATCCCCTCGCGCTCGGCCGAAAAACAGATAAAAAAATACAAAATAAATACGAAATCTATCAGGAGGTTTTTATGAAGCTTGAAAACATCATCACCAAAAGAGCTCACAAGACAATATACCGTGACGGCGACAAGGCGATAAAGGTTTTTGAAGCCAATTATTCAAAGGCGGATATACTCAACGAAGCTCTGAACCAAGCACGCGTTGAGGAAACGGGGCTCAATATACCGAAGATACTTTCCGTGACCACGATAGACGAAAAATGGGCAATCATTTCCGAATTTATCGAGGGCAAAACTCTGGATATGCTGATGAAAGAAAACCCCGATAAAACAGACGAATATCTGAATCTCTTCGTCGATCTTCAGCGTGAAGTTCATTCCAAGCGGGCGCCGGGACTGAGCAAGCTGCGCGACAAGATGAACCGTAAAATAGACGAAGCTGATCTCGATGCGGCGATCAAATACAATCTTCATGCCAGACTTGCCGGCATGCCAAAGCGAATCAAGGTCTGCCACGGGGACTTCAACCCCTCCAACATCATCATCCGTGAAAGCGACGGCACGCCTTTCATCCTCGACTGGTCTCATGCCACACAGGGAAACGCCGCCGCCGATGCCGCAAGAACATATCTGCTCTTCTGCCTTGCAGACGAAAAGGAACTTGCCGAAAAATACCGTGAGCTTTTCTGCCGCAAAAACGACTCTCCCCCGGAATATTTTCAAAAGTGGCTTCCCATTGTTGCCGCATCCCAGTCCGTAAAGGGAAAACCTGAGGAAAGAGATTTTCTCATATCATGGGCAGATGTGGTCGATTATGAATAAATAAAACAAACGAATTTTTCCATGGGTAGCATATGCTTTTTACCCATTTGTACCCTATCACAGCCGCCATCTCGGATAACATGCATATCATATTGAAATTTCATCCTGTAAAAAAATCATCTGCATTCCTGCAGATGATTTTTTATGCCGTAAAATGAATTATCTGTCTTCTCTGTAGTAGTTCTGCCCGAGAGCGGCAGGAGGCTGATTTTCCTTTTTCCTCGTAGCGCTCGTGATAATCAAAACGATGATGGTGACCACATAAGGAAGCATATCGAGAATCGGTGTAGCGCTCATGCTGACGTGAAGCGCCTTTATGCTCGGGATATAGGAGCCTGCCACATAGAGCATGCCGAAAAGTGCCGAGCCGAAAATGCTGACCACAGGCTTCCAGAGCGTGAATATAACGAGTGCGATGGAAAGCCAGCCGAGAGCTGAAATGCCGAGATATGCACTCTGAGAGCCGGCATAATCCATGATATAGAATAAGCCGCCGAGCCCCGCGATGCCGCTGCCTATGAGCGTAGCAACGTATTTATAAGCCGTAACGTTGATACCCATGGCATCTGCCGTAGCGGGATTTTCACCTACTGCACGCAGATGCAGACCTACTCGCGTTCTGTTCAGCAAAAACGAAGTCGTAATAGCGATTATAATGGCGAGAAATACCATCACGCCGCAATATTTGAACGTAGTATTGTCGGCAAAGGGGAAACGGAAATACTTTATGGCATACAAGTATCTTGTTCCGGATGAAGCGGACATCATCGTTATCTTGTACATGATGAACTTCATCGTACCGACACCGAATGTCGTCAGCGCAAGACCCGTAACATTCTGATTTGCATGAAGCGAAACCGTAAGGAAGCTATAGATAAGCCCCATCAGCGCGGCGGAAAGGAACGATGCCAGCAATGCAATGATCACGACAAGCGCACCGGGCAAAGCCTCATTGACAGACATAAGCTGGAGTGCACGACAGCCGCCTGCCGCACCGACACACATGATGCCGGGAATACCGAGGTTCAGATGTCCCGCTTTTTCCATGATGATCTCTCCCGTGGAGCCGTACAGAAATGTCATGCCGAGCGGTATAGCGCTCAGAAGATAGTTTATCAATTTATCCATTACTGCTCACCTCCCTTTTTGCGAGAGCGGAAGTTTACCTTATATTCGATGAAAAATTCACATCCTATAATGAAGAAAAGGATAATACCCGTTATCATATCGGGGAAGGCGGGGCTTATATTGAAGTTCTGCGAAACCTGAGCAGCACCCTGGCTGAGAAATACGATAAGGAGTGATGTGATCGCCATGACCGCAGGATTGAATTTGGCAAGCCATGATACCATGATTGCGGTAAAGCCTCTGCCGCCGACCGTTTCCGTGGTAACGGAATGATCCAGACCGCCGACTATGAGGAAGCCGGCAAGACCGCAGAGCACACCTGAAAGTACCATCGTGCGGATAATGACCTTTTTTACATCGATTCCTATGTAACAAGCCGTTTTATAGCTTTCGCCGACAACGGATATCTCATATCCGTGTTTACTGTAGTACAGGTAGACGTACATCGCGACTGTGAGAACTGCGGCAATCAGTATGATAAGGAGATATTCGTTTCCGACAGTCGGCAGATGTCCGTTCGGGAGAATACCGAGCGAGCTGGAGCCGTTCGGTGTCCATATGATAAGGCAATACGAAACAAAACATGTCGCCACATAGTTCATCATGAGAGTGAAGAGTGTCTCGTTTGTACCCCATATTGCTTTGAATATGGCAGGTATTGTTCCCCATATACCGCCTGCGAGCAGAGCTGCCGCAAACATTATGAGGATAAGAAGCGCATCGGGGACTTTTCCGCCGAGATAGAACATGCATGCCGCCGTCGCGAGGGCACCCATCAGCGTTTGTCCCTCAGCTCCCGTGTTCCAGAATTTCATTCTGAAAGCAGGCGTCACCGCAAGCGAAATGCAAAGCAGGACGGAAGCGTCCTTCACAAACTTCCATATCTTGCGCTGTGAACCGAGGGAGCCCTTTAAAAGCGCGGAATAAAAATCGATCGGATTGGCACCGATAACGATAAGCGAAAGTATCCCGCAAAAGAGGAGCGCCGCCACTATCGCAATAAGACGTATGCCCCATGATTTCTGCCAAGGCATGGAAGCTCGCTTTGTTATATGGAAAAGAGGCTCACGTACTTTGTTTTCAGTTGTTTCCATCGGAAGCTGCCTCCTTTTCGGAATTTTCTTTTGCAGGCACGTCTGTTTTTGTCATCAAAAAGCCTATTTCTTCTTTGGTAGCTTTTCTTCCGTCTACAATATCCATTACTTTGCCTGAGTTTATAACGAGTATTCTGTCGCAAAGCTCTGTGAGAACGTCGAGGTCCTCGCCGACAAATATTACCGTTACTCCGTTTTCCTTCTGCTTATTCAAAAGGTGATATATCAGGTATGACGAGTTGATATCCAGACCGCGTACGGGATATGCCGCCATAAGAACCTTCGGTGCCGCCGCTATCTCGCGTCCGACAAGAACCTTCTGCACATTGCCGCCCGAAAGTCTGCGAACGGGTGTATGTGCGGACGGTGTAATAACGCCAAGCTCATCGATGATCTCGTTTGCAAGCGTACCGGGCTTACTGCGGTCTACAAAGACCGACTTCCCCTTTCTGTAGCTGCGGAGCATCATATTGTCTATGATATCCATATTCCCGACAAGCCCCATTCCGAGTCTGTCCTCGGGAACGAAGGAGAGGCGTATGCCCAGCACCTTTATCTGAAGAGGCGTCTTGTCGCGCAGATCGATTATTTCGTCCTCATTGAAAAGAACCTTGCCGCTGTTTACAAGCTCGCGTATCTTTTTGTCGCTCATACCGGAGAAGTCGACAGCCTCTCCGTTTTCATAATGGAAAGCTCCTTCGCGGGCAAGCTCCTTTACGCGGTGTATATCCTTATGGAAGAAGGTGACCGGCTTGTCCTTTTTCGGATTGTGAAAAATGATATCGCCGCTATCCAGATGCTGAAGTCCCGCTATTGCTTCGAGAAGCTCGCGCTGACCGCTTCCGGCGATTCCCGCTATGCCGAGTATCTCGCCCGAATATGCCTCGAAGGAAATGTTTTTCAAAATGTCTATTCCCTCGGCATCCTTACTGCAAAGTCCCTTGATATCCAGGCGCAGCTCGCGGTTTTTCGGCTCTATACGTTCAATATTGAGCGAGATCTTCTTGCCCACCATCATCTCCGTCAGCTCTGATTCCGAGGTTTCGGCTGTATTGACGGTAGCCACGTGCTCACCCTTGCGGAGCACCTCTACTCTGTCCGATATCGCAAGCACCTCATGGAGCTTGTGTGTGATGATGATGATGGATTTACCGTCATCGCGCATCTTTCTGATAACATCAAAAAGCTTGCTCGTTTCCTGCGGAGTGAGAACGGCAGTAGGCTCATCAAGTATCAGAATATCCGCGCCGCGGTAAAGTACCTTGATTATCTCGACTGTCTGCTTTTCGGAAACAGACATCTCGTGTATCTTCTTTTTGGGGTCTATATTGAATCCGTAGCGCTTGGCTATTTCAAGCACACGGTTGTTTACGTCTTTAATATTGTATTTCTCGCCGTCATTGACACCGAGAACGATATTTTCGCTCGCGGTAAATACATCAACAAGCTTGAAATGCTGATGTATCATGCCTATTTTATATCTGAAAGCATCCTTCGGAGAGCTGATGACAGCTTCTTCTCCGTTTATGTATATTTTTCCGTCGTCGGGATAGTAGATTCCCGCTATCATATTCATGAGAGTCGTCTTGCCGCATCCGTTTTCGCCGAGAACGGCAAGTATCTCACCCTTATAAACCGTAAGATCTACATTTTTGTTTGCAATAATGCTTCCGAAAACCTTGGTTATGTTCTTCATTTCGAGAACGATCTCCTTTTTCGGAGCAGTATTTTCGGGAATTTTCGTCATAACCGAATCGCTCACAGTAACCTCCGCATCTATCTGTAAAATAAGTTTAAAAAGAAAAATCAGAATGGGACGGAGATATTATTCTCCGCCCATTCTATGTGATTTTTATGGAAATCAGTCACCGTATGCCGTGTTGAGGAATGTGATACCGTCGATCTGTATATCGAAGTAAGGAGCAGAGCGATATTCGGACTCGTGGAAGTAACCGTCCTTGATAACTTCGGTTTCCTTTACATAGTCGCCCATATCGTCAACGTCTGCGAGGTAAGAAGTGAGCTTCTCGCCGCCAACCGTGAATGTAGCTGTATCGAAAACGTGGAGCTCGCCGGACTCGAGCTTAGCCTGTACTTCGGCAAGCTTAGCCTGTGTTCCTGCTGCAGGAGCCTTCTTACCGAGGTCTGTGAGCTTAACGGAGCCTGCGGCGATATCGCCGCACCAGTCAACATCGATCTCCTTGCCGTTCATTGTGCACTCGCAAATATACTTGACATAAGGAGTCCAGTCGATTTTGGAGGAAACGATGAAGGTATTGGGGCAAGCGGATTCTGTGGAACCGTTGTAAGAAACATTGGGAACATTGCTGTCTTCGCATGCGGAAGGAGCGCCCATGGAGTCAGCATGCTGGCTTATAAGAACGCAACCACCCTGGATAAGAGAAAGCGCCGTGTTTTTCTCGGCATCTTCCTTATACCATGAACCTGTGAACTGAACATCCATAGTAACAGAGGGGCAAACATATTTTGCACCGAGATAGAAAGACGTCAGACCGGAAATAACTTCAGCATAGGTGAATGCGCCGACATAGCCCATCTTTGCTTTGTCTGCTGTGATCGTTCCGTTCTCGATCATTTCATTGAGCTTGAGACCTGCTGCAACACCTGCGAGAAATCTGCCTTCATAAATGGAAGCGAATGCATTGTGATAGTTCTTCAGATTCTGTGTATGAGCCTTTGTACCCGTAGCATGGCAGAACTGAATTTCGGGATACTTCTCGGCAGCCTGTATCATATAAGGCTCGTGACCGAAAGAGTCCGCAAAAATAACCTTGCAGCCTTCGTCAACAAGGTCGCAAGCAGCTTCATAGCATTCATTGTCTTCGGGAATGCCTCTCTTGAAGATAACCTGAGAGTCCTTGAGACCAAGCTGCTTCTGAGCTTCTTTTACGGCATTGATGAAGTTCAGGTCATATGTTGAGTCTTCATCGTGGAGAAGAATAACGCCGATCTTGAAATCATCTTTTGCATCGCCGCAAGAAGAAGCGACAACCGCGAATGCAGCCAGCATGGCTACGCAGAGAATGATGGAAACAATTTTCTTAAACATGTTTGTCCTCCAAATATTATTTATAATTTAAAGAGATCGCTCTCTATAAATTCTTTCATGTATCGCGGAATTTTATACCGCGATCGGGGCTCATACTGTCAACAATCGCGAGGGAGTCGACGCGGATACCGCTTGCACGAAGCTCATCTCCTCCGCCCTGAAAGCCTTTTTCTATCGCTATGGCACAGCCGCAAACGGTAGCTCCCGCCTGCGAAGCTATATCAAGAAGTCCGTGAAGCGCACCGCCGCGTGCCAGAAAATCATCTACGAGAAGAAGCCTGTCCGAAGAAGAAAGATATTCCTTTGCCACGATGGCGTCATATGTATTTCCGTGCGTGAAAGAATGAACCGTGCTGGAATATATGGCACCCGTCTGCGTAGACGAACGGCTCTTCTTAGCAAAAACGACGGGAACCTGCAATTCCGAGGCAGCTGCCACGGCGATTGCTATTCCCGACGCTTCTATAGTCAATATTTTTGTAATATTTTCTGCGCGATAAAGATGGGCAATCTCACTGCCCATCTGCATAATAAGCTTAATATCGAGCTGCTGATTCAGAAAGCTTCCCACCTTGAGAATCTCGCCGGATATAACCGTACCTTCGCTGATGATCTTATCCTGCAAAGCTTTCATTATCAACACCTCCGTTTTTTTTAAAAACAAAAAAATCAGACCAAAGTCTGATTTGCCAATAAAGAAAACGCACAAAGTATCGCATAGAGATATGCGATTCTGCATTTTTCAACCAATAGTCGAAACTGGGCGTTCGGTAGAAACGTTCGGGCCATAAAATCCGAACCTATATTGGCAAACTGTTCACTTGATGTCTACATTATAAACCATATTTCTTGAAAAATCAAGTACCTTTTTAAATTTTTCGTTTTTTGATAAAATATCACAAAACTCGAGCGAATATTTGCCCAAATTTTGTGATATTGTTGATATTTATTCCACTGTTCCGAAGACAAGCTTCTGTTTTTTCAGAATTTCATCGGAAAATGTAAGCGCATTTGCAAAGAGATTCTTTGCCTCCTCCGCTTTTTCGGGAGCATTCGTATAAAGGACGGCGATCACATCGCCGCATGAGAGCTTGTCGCCTGTTTTTTTCACCGTTATGATACCTGCACCGTGGTCTATGGGATCGCCCTTCTTTTCCCTGCCCGCACCGAGAATGACGCTTGCCACGCCTATCTTTTCGGCATCCATATGCGAAATATAGCCGTCTCTGTCGCTTCTTATCTCGATTTCATATCTTGCACGCGCAAATTTCTCGGGATGATATATATATGAAGAGTCTCCTCCCTGTCCCCTTGCGAGCAATGCCAGTTTTTCCAGTGCCGCACCGCTTGAAACAGCACTTTTTACCTTTTCCATGCTCTCCTCGGCATCCGCGCCGAAAGCAAGCGAATGCATTTTCGCCGCCAATGTGAAGGCAACCTCGCGCAGATCATCGGGACCTTTTCCGCAGAGCACGGAGACCGCCTCCGCCACCTCCAGCGAATTGCCTATGGCATGGCCGAGCGGCATATCCATATTGGTTATCACGGCGCACATCTTTCTTCCCGCGGCTTTTCCGATGGCGACCATCTTTTCGGAGAGCAGGCGCGCATCCTCCACGGTTTTCATGAAAGCACCGCTTCCCGCTTTGACATCGAGTACGATGCAATGCGAGCCTGCCGCAAGCTTTTTGCTCATGATGCTGGAGGCTATGAGAGGCATGGAATCGACGGTCGCCGTGACATCGCGCAGCGCATACAGCTTTTTATCGGCAGGAGCCAGATTGCCGGACTGTCCCGCTACGCAGATGCCGTTTTCCTTTGCCAGGCGCAAAAATTCATCTGCGGAAAGCTCTGTGCGAAATCCGGGGATCGATTCCAGCTTGTCAACGGTGCCGCCCGTATGCCCCAGCCCTCTGCCGGACATTTTTGCGACGACGCAACCGAGCGCCGCGGCTATCGGAGCCACGATGAGCGTTGTCTTGTCTCCGACACCTCCCGTGCTGTGCTTATCGGCAGTCTTCTCGCCGAGAGCAGAAAGGTCCACCTTGTCTCCCGAATCAGCCATTGCCAGCGTGAGTGCCGCCGTCTCCCCGTCGGTCATCCCGCGAAAATACACTGCCATGGCGAAAGCCGCCGCCTGATAATCCGGTATATCGCCGCGCGTATAGCCATCGATAAAAAAGCGTATCTCTTCATCGGAAAGTGCTCCGCCGTTTCTCTTTTTCTCTATAATATCGTACATTCTCATAGAAGAAGTATCCTCTTAAAAAATCATTTGTCTTCCATTAAAACAGCGGTTTCAAGCGCTATTTTCATCATCTGCGTGAACGTATTCTGACGCTCCTCTGCAGTACATTCCTCTCCTGTGAACGGAAGATCCGATATGGTGCATATGGCGAGAGCGTTTTTGCCGAGATGAGCCGCGTTCATGTAAAGTCCCGCCGCCTCCATCTCAACGGCAAGTACGCCCATACTGCGCCAGCGCTCATTCGCATCGCTTCTCGCATCATAGAAAGTATCCGATGAGAGCAGATTTCCGACTTTCAGCTCCGTTCCGAGCTTTTCCGCCGCCGAAACAGCCCCTTTCAGAAGGCTGTAGCTGCATATCGGCGCATATGTTCCCGGAAGCGAATACTGCTCTCCGAAGCTCGAGTTCGTGCATGCGCCCATGCCGGCTACGATATCGCGCAATCTGAGCGTGTGGGACAGAGCGCCTGCCGAGCCTACTCTAATGATGTTTTCAACATCGAAAAATTTGAAAAGCTCATAGCTGTATATCCCTATCGAAGGGATTCCCATTCCGCTTGCCATGACGGAAACGCGAACGCCCTTATAATAGCCCGTATAGCCCTGTACTCCCCGAACGTTATTGACGAGGACGGCATCCTCGAGAAAATTCTCCGCGATGAATTTTGCGCGCAGCGGATCGCCCGGCATCAGCACCGTTTTTCCGAAAGCTCCCTTTTCTGCATTGATATGAGGTGTAGCCATTTGTCAGCCCTCCGTTTTTTCATTTTCGATCATGATTTTTATGAGGCGGCTCGTGCCGAGGCGCGATGCACCGAGCTTCATCATATCTTCGGCATCC
This sequence comes from uncultured Ruminococcus sp., assembly GCA_900551005.1. GTDB lineage: Bacteria > Bacillota > Clostridia > Oscillospirales > CAG-272 > Apopatosoma. The sequence goes on from URUL01000056.1 coordinate 9,628, forward strand.
CCAAAGTTCTTTATTCCGCCTGCCGCTTTTATTTTCACGTTTTCGCCGATATGCGCGGCAAAAAGCGCTATATCCTCACGCGTAGCGCCTCCCGTGGAAAAGCCCGTGCTTGTCTTGATAAAATCAGCACCCGAAGCCGTGACGAGCTCACACATTTTTATCTTTTCTTCTTCTGTGAGCAGACAGGTCTCTATGATGACCTTGAGGAGCTTTCCGGCGCATGCCTCTTTTACAGCCTTTATCTCAGCAAGAACGTCATCATATTTTCCCGCCTTGAGCGCACCGATATTGATGACCATATCTATCTCGTCGGCGCCGTTCTTTACGGCATCGGCGGTTTCAAAGCACTTCACAGCAGTAGTATTGTAGCCGTTCGGAAATCCGATCACCGTGCATATTTTTATTTTTCTGGAGACATATTCGGAAGCCTCTTTGACAAAGCATGGCGGAATACATACGGAAGCCGCACCGTATTTCATCCCTTCATCGCAGACCTTCTTTATTTCTTTCCATGTTGCCGTCTGGCTCAGCAACGTATGGTCAACAGAAGCAAGTATTTTTTTGATATCCATGAAAAAACCTCCGCAAAATTTTATATTGTATATTTATTTTAACAGAACAGCCGCGGATTGTCAATAATCGCTTATACCGATTTGTGGCTTGCCCCATTATTTTTTGACATATTCTTTCCTATTTTATAAAATATTATTGAAAATATCAGATAATAATGTTATAATATTATGGAAAAACTTCGCGGAGGTCTGTTTTGAAAAAAGAGGAAAAAAACACGTTTGACCGGATATATGAGGTCGTGGAAAGGATTCCGCGCGGAAAAGTCGCGACGTACGGCTCGGTTGCGGCGCTTGCTGGCAATCCACGGCTCGCCCGCGTTGTCGGCTATGCGCTTCACGTCAATCCTCGCCCGGGCATCATACCATGCCATCGCGTGGTAAATCGGAACGGCTTTCCCGCTCCCGGCTTTGCTTTCGGCGGAGAGGATGTCCAGAAGCAGATGCTTTTCGCGGAAGGCGTGGAGTTTGAGAAAGACGGGCATATAGATTTAAAAAAGTTCGGCTGGGACGGCAAATGAACCGCCCCGGCAAAGAAAGGAATTACATAGAAATGGCAAATTCTCTCGGCACATCGGTAACAACAAAGAAGCTGGAAATGAAACCCATCCCCCTGCTCGTCGTCATGATCTCCTTCGAGCCGGAGGACGAAGCAGGCAGACAGGTCTGCACGACAACAAAAGAATACTGGTATGAGCAATTTTTCGGCGATGAAGGACTGACGCTCAAAAATTATTACAAGGAAATGTCCGGCGGAAAATTTTATTTTTCTCCCGTGGATGTAAAAGGAAGCGATGTGAAAGGTGTCGTTTCCGTAACGCTGCATTGCAAGCACCCCGATCTTCTGCAGCAGGAAAATCCCGACAAGCGTACAGGTGCGGCACTCTATGTTGTCGCCGAAGCGCTCAAAGCATGCGAGCCTTACGTCGACTTTGCCGCGCTCGATAAGGACGGAGACGGCTTTCTCTCCGCGGATGAGCTGCACTATGTCCTCGTTCACGCGGGCTTTGATTATTCCGGCGGCAAGGAGACGACACCCGAGCTTCGCTACGGTGTTTTCGCAAACAGCGGCAGATTGCCCGACGAAGAGGATGCACAGGGCTTCCCCGGCGCACATTCTCCCACGGTGGGCGGAGTAAAGCTATGCGCCGCATCAAAAGGCTCCTATACACTTATCGGCGAATACAGACACACGCAGTACGGCTTCCTGCCCCATCCGCTCGGAACTACGGCGCATGAGCTCGGTCATGCCATCGGATTCCATGATATCTATGATTACGATCGGCAAGTCAAGGGCTGGCCGCTCCCGATGATGTTCTCCGTCATGTGCAACGGTTGCTACGGTCTTATCCGTCCGACGGACAAAGCAGAACGCATACCGATCATGGGCACATGTCCCACGCATCTCGATCCGCTTCAGAAGATACGCTCCGGCTTTTGTGAGGCACAAGTGGCAGAAGGAAACGGCGAATATACGCTTTATTCCATACTCAGCGGAAAATATAATATCATCCGCATCAATACGCCCGACCCCGCCGAGTATTTTCTGCTGGAAAACCGCCAGATAGAGGGCTTTGATTCCGGACTCTACAGAAAGCGCATTATCAGTACGGAAGATGGCAAACCGCGCTATGAAACAGAAAACTATGAGCGCGGCGGTATGCTCGTTTGGCATATAGATAAAGATATCTTCGATGAATTTTCGGGCATAAAGCGCACGAACGGCTCAGGACTCTGGAACGGAGACGGCGAAACACAGCGCAAAACACGTCATAACCCCGGCGTTGTGATAGACTACAAAAACGGATATGACGAGAACGGCATTATGAAGGATGACGGCGTATTCCTGCAGGGCTTTCCGGAGGATCCCTTCTATCGTGCAGGCGAAACCTTCCGTTCAAATGAATTTATCTCCGCCGCCACTCATACGAGATCGCTTAATTCCTTCCCGGAAGGCATAGATGAAAGCAAATACAATCTGACAATAGAAGAGCTCGAGGACAAGGGCAAGGAAATGAAGATACGCATAACACAAACATACTGATGAAAGGATCCGCCATGAAAATTACCGTACTTGACAGATGCACCGTGACCACGGGCGATGTTTCTCTCTCCCCGATAGAGTCACTCGGCGACGTGAGATTTTATGATACGGTGCCGCACGATATGCTCTCCAACGTGATTGCCGACAGCGATGCCGTTATATGCAATAAGGCCCTGATAACGGATGAAATAATGGAAAAATGCAAGAACCTGCGCTATATCGGACTTTTTGCCACAGGCTATAACAATATCGATATAGAAGCCGCAAAGCGCAGAAGCATCACCGTATGCAATGTTCCGGGGTATTCCACGGATTCCGTCGTCCAACATGCCTTTTCGATGATCCTTCATTTTGCCTGCCGCACGGACGACTATGCCGCATCCGTTGCCCGCGGTGACTGGGCAAGCTCTGAGACCTTTTCTTATCTCGCCTTTCCGACAAGCGAGCTTCGCGGCAAAACACTCGGCATTTTCGGCTTTGGCACCATCGGAAAAGCAATGGCGACGGTCGGCAAGGCATTCGGAATGAATATTCTTGCCGTGTCTCATCGTCCTATGAAATATGAAGGCGTTGCTTTTACCGATACCGATACGCTTTTCGGAAAATCAGATTATCTCACGCTCCACTGCCCGCTCACGAACGAAACGAGAGGTCTGGTAAATTCACGCACGCTTTCGCTTATGAAGCCCTCCGCAGTTCTTATCAATACGGCTCGCGGCGGTGTTGTCGAAGAGGCGGCGCTTACCAAAGCGCTGAATGACGGCACGATACGCGGTGCGGGGATCGATGTTCTCGATACAGAACCTATGTATAAAGATCATCCCTATCTCACGGCGAAAAACTGCTATATCACACCACACGTGGCATGG
>URUL01000057.1 GCA_900551005.1 uncultured Ruminococcus sp.
GTATGCGGAAGGAGTTTAAAAGAGGAAAGCCTTCCTCTTTTTGTCCTTTTCGTACTTTTCGGACAGGCGAAAAGTACCCTGTGCTTACTGTTACTTTATGTAAAACGATAACCATATACTATTTTGAAAAACTGATGACCTGAAGAGACATTTGATCTCTTCAGGTCATTTTTCATATACTTTTCATTCGATATGAGAAGATCTCTTTCTTCCTCTGAGAAATATTCCCTTTATATTCGCGTCGTATTCCTTTACGGTGATATGCAATATCAGCTCCTCCGCGGAGGAAAGTGCGCCTATCGCGCAAACAGCAAAGCAACATACGGTATAACAGGGCAAAGCGAGAATATACGGCACGAGGAAAACGGCAAAACCCGTTATTTTATTCAAATAGGTGTGCAGGGATGCAAAGCGATGAAATCTCACCGCCGCGGTAATATAGGCGCAAATGCGAAGGAAAAGCACCGCACCGACAAACCACCAAATCATATGCGGCAGTTTCCCATACAAAACAGGCAGAAGCCGGATGAGCATCATGGCATAGAAAAGAAGATCCGCCGCGGAATCAAGCCTCGCTCCAAAATCGCTTGCCGTTCCGCTTTTCCGCGCCGCCCATCCGTCCAGCACGTCAGTCAGCCCCGTCAGCGTATATACAATGTAAAATTCAAGGGAAAGCGGTACTATGAAAAGCAATGCAATCGTACCGCATATGCGCAGTCCCGTGATTATATCGGCAATATTTCTGTATACTTTCATCTTGCGTGCCTGCGACTTGAAATTATATTCATAACCACATAGATACCTATAAGCAAAAGAATACTGCCGCCAAGGATGGCATACATCGTACCGATATCCACACTTTTACCGAAGAAATAAATATTGCAGTCAACACTGTCGCGTATACCGATAAGAACCTCATCCGGGAAGCCCTGTTCCTTCATTTCAGCAAAAGCGCCGCGCATCAGATGATTGCGCACGAGGCTCGTGCCGTATGTGCCGGGGAAGAAGGAGAGAACCTTTTGCAGTCCTTCGGAAAAATTGGATATCGGCATATAGGCACCACAGATGAAGCCATAGCCCGCGCTGACGATTGTTCCGACGGCAGAAGCCTGCCCGTCTGTCGAAAGAAAGAAATTGATGCAGGAGGACAGCGCCGTTCCGAACATGGAAAGCAGGAATACGTCCAGTATCAGCATGAGAATATCCGCCACGCTCATATACCAGCCTACCGCAGCGATATATCCGAGGCATACTGCCGTCGCCGTAAAGCTGATTATCAGCGTAGAAACAAGCGTAGAAAGATAGTAACCGAGCGCCATCGTGCCGGGCTTAACGGGAGTGATGACCAGATCATGCCTTGCACCGGAGGTCTTGTCCTTGATCATGAGAAGATTTGAACAGAATGCCACCGTCACACAGCTTACGGCGAGGAGCGATGAAGCAAGCTGTCCGCCTATACAACCGTTCAGCACGGCATCGGAAACAGTAGCCCCTGCCGCCGAAAGCGCCGAGCGAAACGAGTCGTCGTAGACCTTTTTCAGAAATGTCGCGTAAAGCACAAGAAGGATAACCGGCGTGATAAGCGATGAGAAAAACATTCCTTTATCCTTGAAATAAAGCTTGGTATTACGCTTTACAAGCGCGGAAAGTCCCGTCATTTTTCTTCACCTCCCGTCAGCTTCTTGCCTGTCACGGCAAGAAAGACATCGTCCATTTTCCCTTTGGTTATTTCGTAATCCCGAAAAAGATCGGGGTATTTCATGATAAGAGCAGTTGCCGCGGCAGTATCGGGCACAGCCACGCGATAAGCATCCCCTACCACCTCATAGGGAGCGCCGAGCTTTTTCACATCTGCTTCGTCCACACCGTAAAGCGAGATAAAATCACCCGTATAGCTGTTTTTGAGTTGAAGCGGTGTTCCCTCTGCCGCTATTTTTCCATGGTCCAGAATGACGACATAATCGGCATCTGCCGCCTCTTCCATATAGTGCGTAGTCAGGAATACCGTCATATTTTCATTCTTGCGAAGCTCGCCGATCACGCGCCAGAGAATGCTTCTCGTCTGGGGATCAAGACCTGTCGTCGGTTCATCGAGAATAAGAATCTTCGGCTTGTGCAACAGAGCACGGGCTATATCTATACGCCTGCGCTGACCTCCGGAAAGCTTGCCCACGGTGCGCTTTCGCAAATCGGAGAATTCCAGCATTTCCGAAAGCTCAGAGAAACGTGCTCTGAAAGCGGCACCGTGGATTCCATAGAGCGCCGCTCTGCTCTCAAGATTGTCATAAACGGAAAGCTCACGATCAAGGACTGAACCCTGAAACACCACGCCGAGAGAACGCTTGACGAGATCCATATCTTTGTCAAGATCTGTGCCGCATATGGAAACAGTTCCGCTGTCCTTCGCGAGCTGTCCGCACATAATGTTTATCGTAGTGGATTTTCCTGCGCCGTTTATGCCGAGAAAGGCGAAAAGCTCGCCCTCCTTCACGCAAAAGCTCAGATCGTCCACGGCATGTACATCCCCAAAACTCTTTTTCAAATGTCCGATTTCAATAATATTATTCAAGTCAAAGCCTCCTCATGAAGCATATTTCAGTTGTTATTTATATTTGTTATTATATATAGATTATAGTGGACATGCTTTCGATTGTCAAGTTGCATGATAAAAAAACATATGATTTGTGCCGCGGATAAGTGTTTTCTTTTATAGCATCCGTATAATAAAAGATGCCTTTTTCATTCGGCGAAAAATCTGAGCGATAAAAAAAGAAAAGCCGCTCTCGCGACTTTTCTTCCTGGCGGAGAAGGAGAGATTCGAACTCTCGAACCGTTTCTGGCGGTTACACGATTTCCAGTCGTGCGCCCTCGACCAACTAGGCGACTTCTCCATACAAATATAGGTACGCCTTTACCGCGCTTTGATAGTTTATCACAAAAGTTGCCGCAAGTCAAGTGTTTTATGCAATTTTCAGAATATATTTTTATTTTTTTCCGTTTTGCAGATGCATTTTTCAGAAAAAAACCTCGTGCGCCTCGTTTTTTTTGATATTTTTCACAAAAAAATGTTCATATTTTCTACGTGCGCAACTGCAAGTTTCACCCATGGCATATTAAAGTGGGTTGATAAACACCGTACTGTATGATATTATATACTTAATATATCATTTCTGAAAGGAAGAAAATCATCATGAAACGATTTTTTGCGATTTTTCTTGCGCTGACAATGGTCCTGCTCCTCGGCGCATGCGGAAATGAGCCGGAAAATACAAGCGCTTCCACCACGGAAAGCGCTACCACGGCTTCCCATGCCACGACGGCTACAACCGGATCAACCGCCACGACAGAGACAACAACGACGGCAACCGAGACAACAGCGCCGCCTCCCGTCATTGTCAAGCCGACGGAATTTGATGAGAACAAGATCGTTCTCTCCTTCGGTGCCATCTCCGATGTACATGTAAATGCGGCGACGGGAGATGCTGTTGATAAGCTGCAAAGCGCCATTACACAGCTCGCGAAAGAAGCCTCCAAAAACGGCGGCAAGCTCGATGCCGTAGCCGTAGTCGGAGATATCGCCGACACAGGCAAGACTGCGGAGCTCGGCTATTTCAAAAATGCTCTCGAGAGCGTTGCACCGGACGGCATGAAGGCTCTTCTCGTCACGGGAAATCACGATTCCATCATGGGCGAATGCCTCAGTCTTCTGTCTTATGAAGCCTCTTTCGGCAGCGAATATTTCGGTGAAGGCATTGACACGGAAGATACCGATCTCGCGTTAGGTGTACGCGACTGCGTCGTAAACGGCTATCATTTCCTGATGCTCGAGCCGGAAACCTATAACGCTTCCATCGGATGTCCGTATTCCGCAGAGGCAGTACAGTGGCTGGACAATGTTTTAAAGAAGATCACCGAGGAAAATCCCGAGCAGTATGTATTCTTATGCACACATCCGATGATCTACGATACCTGCTACGGAAGTGACCTGAACGGCAATCCCTCATACTGGTCCACAACGTATCTCACCCCGACTCTTTCGAAATATCCGCAGGTCGTAACCTTCGGCGGTCATCTGCACTTCCCCATAAACGATAACCGCTCCATCATGCAGGATAAATTTACGTCTCTCGGATGCGGCTCTGTTCGCTATATGGCGATAGAAAACGGAAGCTACGAAAATATGGCCGGGCAGACCACGATGAATGACAGATACGAGATATCCTCGGGACTGCTCGTTCAGGTCGATGAAAACGGCAATGCAAGGATCACGAAAATGTTTTTCTCTGAAGGTGCTCCCTTTGAAGAGACTTGGACGATCGCACATCCCGATGCCTACGGTACACATCTGAAAAAATACAGCCGTGAAACAAGAGAGGCGGCGAACAAAGCACCGGTACTCGGCAATGTTGAGATAATTGCCAAGGAATCCACAAAAACCGGCGTCAAAACATATCTGCGCTTCGATGCGGCATCGGATGACGAATTCGCTCATCACTACAAAGTAGAGATAAAGTTTATCTCAGCAGGAAAAACAGTTGTCAAGAATATTCTATCCGATTTCTATCATCATGCGAACAGAAGCGATATGAAAAAGGAATACGAGCTTTTCATCGGAAATCTCAAGGACGGCAAGTATAAGGTCACCGTTACCGCCTATGACTCATGGAATGCCGCGAGTGAAAGCTTCGTTTATGAATGGGAATCCAAGAAAGATGAGGTTTCCCTTACCGCTCCGCAGGCATATGTTGATTTCAGCTTTGAAAACGGCACGATCACAGACTTAAAAGGCCATGTTTCCATCGTGAACAACGGCGCCACCGTAGGCACTGCAACAGTAGGCCATGCGGGCAAGAGCTATACGGTAAACGCTCTGAGTGCCTCATCCGGAAAATACGTCATCTGCAAATTTGACAGTCTCAGCTCGCAACCCGCCTTCAAGGAATGGGCTGAAAGCGGTTTTACCGTAGAAGCCTTCTACGTTATGAATTCCAAGGGACCCAAGGTTCAGGGCGTCATCTGCGGTACGCAGAACGGCGGCTGGGGCATTGCCGAGGATGTACAGGGCAAGCCGTATTTCATAACAGGCGGCGGCTCGAAATACAATCCCGGCGCATATGCTTCATCCGCGTCATCGACAACCGAACTCGTTCATGTTGTCGGTGTATATGACATGGCAGAAGGTAAATGCCACATTTACATAAACGGTGTTCTCAGCGGCTCTGTCTCCATAGGAAGCTCTTTCATAACAGGTGAGGGCAATACATACAATTACTTCTGCATCGGAGATGATATCAAAATGGACCTTAAGGGCGGCGACTTCCCGACCTCAGGCATGACAATGGTATCCGGAAAAATATATTCCGAAGCACTCTCCTCTGCTCAGGTACAGGAAGCCTACACCTCGGCACTTGAGAACCTGAAATAATACAGATTTTCCCATCTCGTTTTTGCGGATGTCCGGAACTTTGCCGGACGTCCGCATTTTTCACATAATTTCTACAGCTATTGACAAAAAAGATCTGCAGTGATATAATCACAAATCGTAGAGATTTTTCATTTTATATATAATATCATAAGGAGGATTTTTTATGCAGCTTTTCGTTTTGATTCTCAATAAAACAGAATGCCTGCCAAAGCTTCTCGGCGAATTTTTAAGCGCCGGAATAAAAGGCGCCACCATCTATGATTCCATGGGTGGGGTCCAGTATATCGGTCATGAAACGGTAGAGCCGCCCCCGATATTCGGTTCACTGCGCAAATTCATAAATCCCGACCATGAGCAGAATAAGACAGTGCTCGTGATACTTCGCGATGAGCAGGTAAAGACTGCGCGAGATATAGTAAACAAAGTGACCGGCGGACTCGACAAGCCCGGCACAGGCATAATCTTTACTGTCCCCGTATCGTTTACGGAGGGCATCTGATCTGACGCGAAAAAGAATTTTACACTCGAAAGGACGATTCCCGATTTATTCGGATATTTGGATTTAACTGAAAATGAACACTTTACTTGCGCTTGGTATAGCAATGGCGGCAGGCCTTCTTATGACGCGCATTATCAAGCTGATACACCTGCCTAACGTCACCGCCTTTCTTATCGCGGGGCTTCTCATAGGTCCCTCTGTCTCGGGACTTATCAGCACCGCTATGATGGACGGCTTTGATATACTGGTAAATGTCGCACTCGGCTTTATTGCCTTTTCCATAGGCGGGGAATTCCGTCTTTCTTCGCTGAAATCACTCGGCAAGAGGATCACCGTGATAACAGGCTTTCAGGCGTGCGCGGCAACGGCTTTCGTTCTTCTGATACTGCTTGTCACGGGAACGGATAAAGCCATCGCCTTCACACTTTCCGCAATAGCGACGGCGACTGCACCCGCAGCTACGCTCCTCGTCGTTCGTCAATACAAGGCGAAGGGTCCGCTCACCGACACACTGCTCCCGGTAGTTGCGCTCGATGACGCCTTCGGTCTGATGATCTTCTCCGTATTCTTCTCGATAGCGAAGGCTCTCGCGACGGGGACTGAGCCGAGCATAAAAAATATGCTTCTCGAGCCGCTTCTTGAGATAGTACTGTCACTCGTTATCGGTGCGGCCATAGGCGCTCTGCTCGCTCTCTGCTGCCGCTTCTTCAAATCCCGCGCAAACCGTCTTTCGCTCTGCGTAATGGCGACGATAACAGGCGTTGCGCTCTCAGAGATATTTTCGCTCTCTTCGCTTCTCGTATGCATGATGATAGGCGCACTCTTTGCAAATCTATGCGGCGAATACGGGAAGATACTCGAGGGCGTAGACCGCTGGACTCCGCCCCTCTTCATGCTCTTCTTCGTTTTATCCGGTGCGGAGCTGAATCTTTCCATTCTTCCCTCTGTCGGCATCGTCGGAGTGCTGTATATAGTATTCCGTTCTCTCGGCAAATACTCGGGTGCTTTCGCCGGCGCGGCGATTACGCATTCTCCGAAGGCGGTGCGCAATTATCTCGGCCTCACGCTTCTGCCGCAGGCAGGCGTTGCCGTAGGTATGGCACAGATGGCTGTAGTCGAGCTTCCCGCCGAATACGGAATGAAGATCCAGGCTGTCGTTCTATGCGCCACGCTCGTATATGAGATCGTAGGTCCTGTCATAACAAAGATATCGCTCGCCAAGGCAGGAGAGATCACTGTAGACAAATAAAACCTATCACTCGTCCCCCAATTAATACAGCGGAGGTTTTCAATATGAAGTTGCCGAAAAAAATAGCGCACATACCGTATAAAGAACTGCGCGAGGAAAATAAGCTCGCCGTCCCGGAAACTCTCCTGATGCTTTTCTTTGCCTGCTCATTTGTCGGCTGGATATACGAGGTGATATATTACTATCAGCTCGGCTGGGGATTTTATAATTCGGGATTTTTCTACGGTCCATTTATACCGATATACGGCATCGGTTCTATGATGATACTGCTTACCATATCGAAGTTGCGCCGTCATCCCGCGCTCGTATTTCTCGTTTCCACAGCGGTGACGACGGCACTTGAATACGCCGTGGGAAAGGCGTTGCTTGTAATAGCCGATATGCGCCTATGGGACTACAGCGGGATGAAATTCAATCTCGAGGGGCTTATCTGCCTGCAATGCTCGCTTATCTTCGGTGTGCTTGCTCTTGTGATGACATATGCCCTCCAGCCTTTTATCTTTTATCTGAGCAGAAAAATGGGAGCGAAAGCCCGCCATATCATATGTGCCGTGCTGCTCTTCGCATGGCTTATAGATACGATTTTTACCTTTATTTCGCGTTTGGGCGGCAAATTATGAGAATGAATTTATCTGATTTTATTGACTTTTCCGCGCGATTATTATAATATATTCTTGTAAGAAATACTATTTCGGAGGCATATTATGTTTTATAAAATCAAAGTGGCGGGACTCGAGAGAGAGCTACCGCTATGCAAGGTAAACGATGAACTTTATATCGGAGCTTTCGTTATATTCGGCGATGTGGAGCTTACATGCTCCTGCGCGCGCGAGCTTCTTAAGGTCGCACCGCCCCATGATATCATGATAACAGCCGAGAGCAAGGGCATACCGCTTCTTTTTGAGATGGCACGTCAATCCGGCGAAAATAAATATCTCATCGCGAGAAAAGCTCCGAAGCTTTATATGAAGGATATCTTCTCGACGGAAGTCCATTCCATTTCCACGGCGAAGAAGCAGACACTTTATATAGACGGCGAAGATGCAAAGCTCATGAACGGCAAGAGAGTTCTTATTATTGATGACGTTATCAGCACCGGCGAAAGCCTCCGTGCCGTTGAAAAGCTCGTAAGACAAGCCGGCGGCAATGTCGTAGGCAAAATGGCAATCCTCGCCGAGGGTGATGCGCAATATCGCGATGACATCATTTATCTCGAGAAGCTGCCCCTCTTCAATCCGGACGGAACGCAAAAGGATGCATAAGCATACAATACGGGCAGGCGTATAACCTGCCCGAAATCATATGCAGGAGAAGAATTTATGAACGATATAAAAAATAAAATCAGCGAATATATAGATGCTCATACAGAGGAAATGGAGGCTGTCCTTGCGGATCTTATTTCCGTGCCGAGCGTGAGGGGCGCTGCAGAGGTATCCAAGCCCTTCGGAGAAGAGACGGCAAGAGTCCTTGCGAAAATGCTTGACTATTGCGAAAAATACGGCTTCTATGCCAAAAATCATGAAAATTACGTCGGCACGGCAGACCTTTCCTGCGGCAAAGAGCCTGCTCTCGGCGTGCTCTGCCATCTGGACGTTGTCCCCGCAGGCGAAGGCTGGCAGAGTGATCCTTTCATCCTTGAAAAACGCGACGGAAAGCTTTTCGGCCGCGGTGTAATAGATGATAAGGGCCCTGCCGTGGCTACACTTTTCGCTCTCCGCGCGATAAAGGAGCTTTGTCTCCCCGTCCGCGAAAATGTCCGCTTTATCTTCGGAACAGATGAAGAAAACGGCTCGAGTGATCTTGCCTATTATACGAAAAAAGAAGCTCTGCCCGAAAAGCTGTTTACCCCCGACGGCGAATATCCCGTTATCAACCTCGAAAAGGGCATGATACGCGGCGAAGCTTCCGCCTCCTGCTCTCATGACGGCAGAAAGAGCATCGTATGCGCACACGGCGGCACGGTGGTCAATGCAGTCCCCGCCTCCGCATATGCTGTCCTGCGCGGATTTGAGGATGACGAGGTAGATCATGTCATAAAAAATGCGCCCGACGGTATTTCATTCACATATGCTGACGGCAAGCTGACAGCTCAGGGCAAGAGCGCACACGCCTCCACACCTTGGGAGGGCATAAACGCCGTGACTGCCCTCATGCAGGTGCTCGGCAATCTGAAAACCGACGATGAAACGGGCACGCTCTTTAAAAAGGCATCGTCTGCTTTCCCATTCGGCGAGACAAACGGCGCCGCGCTCTCGCTCGATATAAGCGATGAACGCTCAGGTCCGCTCACGCTCGTTTTCAGCATTATGGATTTTGACGGCGGCAAGCTCTGCGGCAAATTCGATATACGCTTCCCCATATGCCTGAATGTACCGCACGTACGCGAGCTTCTCGAGATCGGTCTTGCAAAGTATGGCATTTCCCTTGCCGCGATGACAGGCACGGAGCCGCATTATGTAGACGAAAACAGCGATTTCATAAAGACGCTGCTTCGTGTTTATGAGGAGCAAACCGGGCTTGAGGGTAAGACCATCGCCATCGGCGGAGGCACCTATGTGCATAATACAAGCGGCGGTGTCGCATTCGGCTGTGCTTTCCCGGGAGAGGACAATCATATGCACGGCGCCGATGAATTCATAACGGAAGAAAGCTTGCTTCTCAATGCAAAAATATTCGCAAATGCGATCTATGAGATCATAAAATAAAATCCGCAAGCTCGGGCGGCGACCTTTCGGTCGCCGCTTTTTTCTTTTGTCAATATCCTTTTCCCGGAAATACCGTTCGTGAAAAAGTCCGTTTTTTCGCAACTTTTGCGCGCATTTTTCGAAAAATCTATATATATTTCATGTCATTGATGTTATAATATATCTGTATAAAAAAATTTTTGTAAAAATCAAAAATTAACCGCTCGCTTTGGTTTATTTTTCGCACCCTTCGGTTGCGAAAAGTTCCATGCGCTCTTGGTAGCAAATATCACAAAAATTGTATATGATAATATACGGCAATCCAAAAATAAATAAAAAAGAGGGGAAATAATGACGATAGGCGAAAAAATAGCAAATCTGCGTGCCGCCGCTCATATCTCACAGGAGCAGCTCGCAGAGAAGCTTTCGGTTTCCAGACAGTCGGTTTCAAAATGGGAGATGGGGCAATCTCTTCCGCAGATAGAAAATGTGCTCATGCTCTGCAAGCTGTTCCGCATCACCACGGATGCACTCCTGCGCGATGACGTTTCGCTCTTCGGAGACGTAGCGGGCAGAAAGTCCGCCATAAACGAGACGGGCGCGAAAAACAAATATTTCGGCACGGACGGCTTCCGCGGCGAAGCAAACGTCACGCTGACCTCCGACCAGGCGTATAAAGTCGGTCGCTTCCTCGGCTGGTACTATTCTTCCCCGCTCTCGGGCTTTCATATGCCGAATTACCGCCCGCGCATACTCATCGGCAAGGATACGCGCCGCTCCAGCTACACGCTCGAATATGCCATCGCCTCGGGAATCACCTCCTCGGGTGCCGATGCATATATGCTCCACGTGACGACGACGCCGAGTGTTTCCTACGTGACACGCGCCGACGAATTTGACTGCGGCATCATGATAACGGCTTCGCACAATCCCTTCTACGATAACGGCATCAAGCTGATAAACCGCTACGGCGAAAAAATGGACGATGCCACGATAGAATTTGTGGAGGCATATCTCGACGGCAACATCAAAAAGCTCGGCATAGACGGAGATGATATCCCCTTTGCTCATCGTGACGGTATCGGCAGTATAGTGGATTATGTGGCAGGCAGAAACAGATATGTCGGCTATCTCATATCCGTTGCCTCCCACTCCTATAAAGATCTGCGCATAGGTCTTGACTGTGCAAACGGTGCTTCATGGACGATAGCCAAATCTGTTTTTGACGCTCTCGGAGCAAAGACATATGTGATGGGAGCCGCGCCTGACGGGCTGAATGTGAATGCGGGCTGCGGTTCGACCCATATTAAAAATCTCTGCCGATACGTCCGCGAAAATCATCTCGATGCAGGCTTTGCCTTCGACGGCGATGCCGACAGATGTATCGCCGTGGACGAAAACGGCAAGGTCGTGGACGGCGACTGCATCCTCTATATCCTCGGCACTCGCCTGAAATCCCGCGGCACGCTTGACGGCGATACCGTCGTCGCCACAATAATGTCAAATTCCGGTCTCTTTAAAGCGTTTGAAAACGCGGGAATCAAATATGAGCTTACCTCTGTAGGCGACAGATTTGTCTATGAATGTATGCAGAAAAACGGTTACAGGCTCGGCGGAGAGCAATCGGGACATATCATACTGAGAAAGTATGCCACTACAGGTGACGGACTGCTGACCGCGATAATGCTTACCGAGGAAATGCGCGACAGGAAAACGACTCTTTCAAAGCTCGCGGAACCCGTCAAGCTATATCCGCAAACGGTGAAAAGCATTCGCGTGACAAGCAAGGAAGCCGCTCTTTCCGACCCCGATGTACAGGCGGAATTTGACGCGATAAACAAAGAAATAAACGGAAACGGAAGAGCTCTCCTCCGTGCAAGCGGTACGGAGCCGGTCGTGCGTATCATGCTCGAATGTGAAATGGAAGAGCTTTGCCGTAAATATACCGACCGCCTCTTTGAGATAATAAATAAAAGGGGGTATTGCTGTGAATGAACGCCATGTAAAGACCTCCGAGCTTTTCTCCTGCGATATCCCGTATCTGCGTGATTTCTTTGATGCGCACGAATACCCATGGCAGATGCTTCCGGAGATCGGCGCGCTCGCGCGTAGTCTCGTATCCACGGGGATAGAGGGTTTTACAGAGATAAAGAAAGGCGTGCTCATCGGCAAAGATGTAAAAATACATGAAAGTGCCGTCATCGAGCCCCCGGCGATCATCGGAAACGGATGTGAGATCCGCCCGGGTGCCTATATTCGCGGCAATGTGATCACGGGTGACGGCTGTGTGATCGGCAATTCGAGCGAGCTGAAAAACTGTATTCTTCTCTCACGCGTGCAGGTGCCGCACTATAATTACGTCGAAGATTCCGTACTCGGAAACCGTGCGCATATGGGTGCGGGCTCGATATGCTCCAATCTCAAATCGGATAAAAGCAACATTACGGTAAAAGGTGACAGAACATATGAGACGGGACTGCGCAAATTCGGTGCCATACTCGGCGACGGAGCGGATATCGGCTGTGGCAGCGTGCTCAATCCGGGTACCGTGATCGGAAAGGACACCTCCGTCTATCCGCTCACCGCGGTGAGAGGCGTCATTGCATGCGGATGCATCGTAAAATCGCTCAGTGAAATAGTAGTAAGAGAAAATAAGAATATTACACGGGAGGATTGAGAAGCAATGTGCGGAATCATCGGATATATCGGTAAAAAGGATGCGGAAAAGATCATAATTGAGGGACTCCATGCTCTTGAATACCGCGGCTACGACTCCGCAGGACTTGCGATAAGAGGCGATGACGGAAATATCCGCTCGGTGAAATGCGGCGGCAGAGTAAGCGAGCTCGAAACGAAAGTGGGAGCGGTAAAGCTCTGCGGCAGGAGCGGCATCGGTCATACACGCTGGGCGACTCACGGCGCACCCACAGAAGCAAATGCGCATCCGCACAGCTCACATCACGTCACGATCGTTCATAACGGTATCATAGACAACTGTCTTGAGCTTCGCCGCATGCTCGAGAGCGCCGGCTACTGCTTTGCAAGCGAAACGGACACGGAATGTATCGCACACCTGATAGACCGTGAATATGGGAAGACAAAGGACGCGGCAAAAGCCATATACTGCGCATGCTCATATCTTCGCGGCTCCTATGCGATAGCGGTCATGTTTGCCGATATTCCGGATAAAATATGGGCTATACGAAAGGATAATCCTCTGATACTCGCGATCTCT
>URUL01000058.1 GCA_900551005.1 uncultured Ruminococcus sp.
CGCATCACGGTCAATATAGAAAATTACCGTGAGAAGAGAGAAAAGACGCTCCGCGCCCTTGCCAACCGTATGGCGGAAAAGGTCAGGAAAAGCGGCAGAAGCATCAGTCTCGAGCCGATGAACGCCTATGAGCGCAGGATCATTCATTCCGAGGTCCAGCTCATCCCCGGCGTTACGACAAATTCCGTCGGTCAGGAGGGCAATCGCCGCGTTGTCATCTATCTGGAAGGCACGGCAAAGCCCACCGAAGCAAAAGCGCCCCGCGCAACGAGCGGGAAGGGCGGCGACCGTAATCGCGGCGGCAAAAGAAACGGCAGAAGAAGCGATGCTCCGAAAGAGAGCCGCCCTGCTTCCGCAGAAAGATCGGCCTATAAGCGTCCCGATACGCCCCGTCCGCAGCCGAGAAAAATAGAAAAGGCAAAGGATCTCGACAGCTATTTTGCAAAGCTGCGTGAATTCGGCAGTTCCATTCAGTAAATAAAAAGCCGTCAGGCTTGATCTTGAAAATGCCCGTCGGTGAGACGGGCATTTCTTTTCGGGAGCTTTTTTCAAAAAGAAATGTCAAACCCGGGCAAGGAGGAAAAAATATGTACAGCATGTTCGGCTCTGTCATAGCCGCCATATCGACGCCGCGCGGAAAGGGCGGCATAGCCGTCATCCGCATGTCGGGCGAGGGAAGCATCCCCATAGGAGAAAAATTCATTTTCCCGAAAAGCGGAAAGGCTCTTTCCACGGTAAAATCAAATTATGCGACGTTATGCGAGGTGAGAAACGCAGACGGCTCCGTGCTGGATGAAGCCGTGGTCACGGTGTTCCGCGCGCCTCATTCCTTCACGGGAGAGGATACGGTGGAAATCTCCTGTCACGGCGGTGTGCTGCTCTCGAGCCGCGTGCTTTCGCGCGCAATTGAATGCGGAGCTGTTCAGGCAGCGGCGGGAGAATTTACGCGGCGCGCCTTCTCCTCGGGCAAGATAAGTCTTTCGCAGGCGGAAGCCGTGATAGGCAAAATAGACGCCAAGACCGACAGCAGTCTCCGCCTCTGGGACAATGCCGCACAAGGCAAGATCAAACGCGAGACCGATGCCGTTTATGACGAAATGGGCGAGGTCATCTCGAGCGCATATGCCGCAATAGATTTCCCCGAGGAGGATCTCTCCCCTCTCAGTCGAGAGGAGATGCGCTCTCGTATGGAAAATATCGAGAAAAGACTCTCCGCACTTGCTTCCACATACCGCACGGGGCATGCGATCTGCGAGGGCGTGAACACCGTTATCTGTGGCAAGCCGAACACGGGAAAATCCACTCTGCTCAATCTTCTCTGCGGAAGCGAGCGCGCCATCGTGACCGATATAGCGGGGACAACGCGCGATGTGATCACGGAAAGCGTGGCGGTGGGCGATATCCTGCTCCGTCTCTGCGATACCGCGGGCATACGGGAAACGGGTGACGCCATAGAGAAGATAGGGGTTGACCGCTCGCTCTCCGCCATAGAAAACGCGGAGCTGATCCTCGCCGTTTTCGACGGAAGCGCACCGCTGGACGATGATGACAGAAAAATAATTTCCTTCATCGGAGAAAAAGCGCCCGCAAACTGCGATATCATAGCCATAATAAACAAAAGCGATAAGGGCGAAGCCTTTTCCCCGGAGGAAATCGGCTTTCCGCAAAGTCTCCGCCTCTGCGCAAAGGATGAAAGCGCGAAAGCGGCAATAACGGAAGCGATAGAAGCACTCTATACTGACGGCGGATATACGGAGGAAGCCGTGCTGACGGGCGAGCGTCAGTATGCCGCCGTCTGCCGTGCGCTGGAGCTTACGAAAAGCGCTCTTGCGGCGCTGGATGCCTTCGGCGAGGACATAGCCGGAAGCGAGCTGGAGCAGGCGATGGGTGCCGTAGGTGAGATAGACGGCAGATCTGTCGGTGAAGATGTGGTAAACAGAATATTTCATAATTTTTGCGTAGGTAAATGATATGAGTACGAAAGAAACCATGCTCTGCCTGCTGGAAGCGGCGGGAGGAAAATTTGTCAGCGGTTCGGAGCTGGCACGCATTGCCGGTGTTTCGCGCAATGCCATATGGAAAAATGCCGCCGCTCTGCGCGAGGCCGGCTTTGAGATAGAAGCAGGCGAAGGAGGTTACCGTATGGCAGGCGATACCTTTTGCGCCGAGCTGATAAAGCATTACGCAAAAAATGATTTCGGGATAACGTTTTTTCCCGAGATCGGCTCGACAAATCGGGAAGCGGCGGCGATAGCCTCTTCCGTTCCGCTTCCGCATATGGTCGCGGCGGCATCACAGAGCGGCGGCAGAGGGCGGCGCGGGAAGAGCTTCTTTTCGCAGGGCGGGATCTATTTCAGCATGATCCTCAGTGCCGATTCCGTAAAGATCCCACCGACGCTGCTGACAACTGCGGCGGCATGTGCTGCTCTTCGCGCAATAGAAGCGGAATACGATGCGTCTCCGCGGATAAAATGGATAAACGACATCTATATCGGAGAAAAGAAGGTCTGCGGCATCCTGACAGAGGCGCATAGCGATCTCGAGACGGGCACTTTTTCGCATTATATCGTCGGCATAGGCATCAACACGGGCGGCGGAGAATTTCCGCCCGAGATAGCCGATATCGCCTGCTCGCTCGACCCTGCACGGGTACGCAAAAACAGGCTCTGCGCGGCGGCGGCAGACAATCTGCTCGCCTATATCGAGGAGGTCCCCGAAAAGATCGTGCGTCTCGCCTCGGAAAAGAGCTGTGTCATCGGAAAAGAGATCCGCTTTTTCGGTGCGGGCGAAGAGGGTAGCGGCACTGCCGTCGCTCTCGGTGAGAAAGGTGAGCTTATCGTCAGAACCGATGACGGAAAAGAAAAGCTCCTCTCCGGCGGAGAGATCTCCGTGAGATTTGCGAAAAATCCGTCGCATTGATGAAATATCCGTAAAAAGAAAAGAAAATGCGCTTTTCTCGCAAAGATTTTTTAAAAAAGTTATTGACAAAAGGGGAAAGCGCATGTATAATATATAGGCAATCCGAAGACAGCAGGTTTTTGTAAAAGCTGAGCTATCCTGCCGAGGAGAGATTTATAAAGCAATTTATTTTATCTTTCCGCATGCTTCATTGCCGGAAAGATTTTTTATTTTCAAGCTTGGCTTTATTATGACGAAAGGTGGTGTAATTATGCCAAGTGCACAGGTTCTTGAGCAGAAGAAGCAGATCGTTGCCGATCTTACCGAAAGACTGAAAAAGTCCATCGCGGGTGTTATCGTCAATTACTCCGGTATCACCGTTGAGGATGATACGGCTCTGCGTGCCGAACTGAGAAAGAGCGGTGTTGAATATACCGTCATCAAAAATACTCTTACAAAGAGAGCATGCGATGAAGTCGGCTATTCGGCTCTTGCTACATCTCTCGAGGGTATGACTGCTGTTGCTACGAGCGAAAGCGATCCCGTAGCCGCCGCAAAAATACTCAAAAAATATGCTGACAAGATCGAAACCTTCGAGATCAAGGCGGGCTTCGTAGACGGTTCTATTCTCGATGCCGCAGGTGTCAACAGCCTCGCAGATCTTCCCTCCAAGGAAGCTCTTATCGCAAAGGTTCTCGGAAGTCTCCAGTCTTCTCTCTATGGTCTGGCTTATGTTCTCCAGGCTTATGTGGACAAGCAAAACGGCGAAGATACCGCTGCTTGACCTATCGTAGCGCTTAAAGCGCAAACTATCAAAAAAATCATTTAATTATTTTACGGAGGAAAATTATCATGGCATCTGAAAAGATTACAGCAATTATTGATGAAATCAAATCACTTACTATCCTCGAAGTAGCTGACCTTGTAAAGGCTCTCGAAGAGGAATTCGGCGTTTCTGCAGCTCCCGTTGCAGCAGTAGCAGTCGGCGGCGGCGCAGCAGCTCCCGCAGCTGAAGAAAAGACAGAGTTTGACGTTGTTCTCAAGGACTTCGGCGCTAAGAAGCTCGACGTTATCAAGGCAGTTCGCGAAGCTACCGGTCTCGGCCTTAAGGAAGCTAAGGAACTCGTTGAGAGCGCTCCCAAGGCTGTCAAGACAGGCGTTGCCAAGGAAGAGGCAGAAGCTCTCAAGACAGCTCTTGAAGCAGCAGGCGCAACTGTTGAAGTTCAGTAATTTCAGCAAAAAAACAAGAAAAGACTGCTTTCCGTGCGGGAGGCAGTTTTTTTGTTCCGGCAGAAAGAGAAGCCGCATTTTTTTGCCTATTGCCTCGGCTTAACACGAGTCGGCAGATAAAATCAAGAAAAAAATTTTCTTCTGCAGTATAATGACAGGCAGGAAGGAGGAAAGAAGAATGGACTGGATCACCGGCATAGGAAAAGCGATAGACTATATCGAAGCGAATATAACGGAAAAAATAGACTATACGGAGGCGGCAAGACGTGCCTTATCGTCTGAATTCAATTTTCAGCGTGTTTTCACGCTTCTCGCCGGCTATACTCTCGGAGATTATATAAGATGGCGCCGCCTCTCGCTCGCCGGTCAGGAAATAATCTCCACGGATGAAAGGATCATCGATATAGCCTTAAAATACGGCTATGATACGCCGGAGAGCTTTTCGCGTGCTTTTGCGCGTTTTCACGGAGTCTCGCCGAGCGAGGCACGAAAAAGCGGTCAGATCCGTTCTTTTTCCCGCATTTCCGTAAAACTCATTTTAACAGGAGGAAATACCATGGATTACAGGATCGAAAAGAAAGACGCGATGAAGGTGATATGCCGCCGCAGGAAATTTACAAAACCGGGCGACGACTACACAAACAACGAGATACCGCTCTTCTGGAATGAATGCGGCAAAAACGGAGATATTGACAAGCTGTGCGCCTATATTCCGAAAGAGCCGTCCGTGCCCGGACTTCTCGGCATATGCTTTTCAAATACGATGGCAGACAGCGAATTTTATTACGGTATAGGTGCGGAATATGACGGAAAAATGCCGTCAGGGGATTTTGATATCATCGAAATACCCGCATATACCTATGCCGTTTTCAAGGTGAAAGGCAAGATGCCCGAGGCTTTCCGCGAAACCTATAAGAGGATATGCACCGAATTTTTCCCGCAGAGCGATTATGAATACGCCTTCGGCGCCGAAATAGAGGCATATCCCTCAGCCGATGTGCAAAATCCCGATTATACCTGCGAAATATGGATAGCTGTCAAACCGAAGAAGTAATCTTCCCTCTCATCAAAATATAGCCGGCGGATCTGAAAATCCGCCGGCTATATTTTCATTCATTTTATCTGTCTGCCAAAAATGCCGGGCGCCCCTGAGCGACAAGGCGCTTTTCATAAAAAACATTTTGCTTTTCTTCTCCATATATTTTCGCTTTTTGCCTTGAAAAAACCGCATTTTTGTGATATACTGATCTCGTATCTGTATGGCTTTTGCGATGAGGCGCGCCGCTTTGCCAAAGTGCACCGAAAAATAACGGCAAAAAAGAAATATACACTGCGTCGTCGGCAAAAATCATTGTGCAAAATATATAATATCCGACAGTTTAAATTGTATGAATCAATGAAATGTTAAGGTTTATGAAAATAAGATTTGATTGTTTGACTTTTCAGTGGTATAATTATTATATTATTATCGGATAAATATTTTTTCAGATAAAATTCCGGAGGAAACTGTATGAAAAGATTTTTGGCATTATTGCTCGCTCTGACATTTTCATTATTCTGCTTTGCGGGCTGTTCTAAGATAGGCAGCGACGGAAACGGTGCGGAGATAGACATTTATCTCGGCACGAAGCCGCTCAATCTTGATCCTGCTATCGCATATACGGATGAAAATACCGTGCAGATACTGAATCTTATTTTTGAAGGGCTTTTCAAGCTCGATTCAAATGGCAAGCTTCAAAAGGCTCTCTGCAAAAAGTATGAAGTATACGAAAATGCACGCACCGGTATCACGGAAATGAAAATCACCATCAATTCCACACACTGGAGCGACGGAAGCGAAGTTCAGGCAAACGATATCGTTTACGCATGGCGAAGAATACTCGATCCTGAATTCAGTTCTCCCGCGGCATCAATGCTCTATGCTATACGCGGTGCAAAAGCGGCAAAGCTCGGCGAGATATCCATCTATGATATCGGCGTATATCCTTCCTCCAAGAATACTATCGTAGTCGAATTTGAGGACGGTGCCGATATAGATGAATTTCTCTATAATCTTGCAAGCCCCGCGCTCGTTCCGCTCCGTGAGAACAAGATCTCCACATATACGGATACGTGGTCGCGCAGCAGCACCGACCTTTCCTCAAACGGTCCCTTCAGAGTAAGAAAGTTCTCGAGCAATCCCACAGAGATCCTCGTGCTCCAGCGCTCTAAGTACTACTATCTCAACATAGTCACAAATACAGAGGTTGCCGATAAATTCGTTACTCCCTACCGCATAAACATTCATTTTGATCTGCCTGTCGATCTCTCGGTCGTTTATCTCAAGGATGCGCAGGAAAGCGTCATGTCCCAATATGCCGCAAAAGAGCTTTTCTATCTCTCGAGCATTACAAAATCCGTTATGGAAGCTAATTCGCTCAAGCTCAAATATATAGATGCGTCATCCACCTTCTCTTATATTTTCAACTGCAACAAATCCTACTTTGCGGATCCCAAGGTAAGATATGCACTTTCCATCGCGCTCGACAGAGAATATATGGCTGAGCTTGTCGGCATGGGCACAGAAGCTGCAACATCGCTTCTCCCCTCTATGGTTTTCAATACCAAGAAGGGCACCTCCTTCCAGCAGAAAAGCGGAGATGTTCTCCCCGCTACGGCTCAGCTTGATGAGGCAAAGCGGCTGATCAGCAAATCGGGCATCAATCCGAAGTCGATCGGTCAGATAGAGGTTTATTACCGCCTCGATCCCGTAAACGACAGCGCCGGCTCTGACCGTCTCGGCTACCAGAGCAAGGAAAGAGCGATCGCTCAGTACACCAAGACTGCTTGGGAAGAACTCGGCTTCAGCGTCGTTGTCCGCGGTGTCGGAGATGCCGAAATGGAGACAAGATACAATAACGGAAGCTATGACGTTATGGCGATCGATTTCAGCGTCGTTTCTCCTTATGCTTTCTATAATCTTGCTCAGTTTGCCCGTGAATACAGCGGCTCCTCGAAGCTCGTAATGGAAGGAGACGCCAATTTCGACGAGAGCGTAGGTCAGGAGAGATATTATATTTCTCTGCCTCACATCTGCGGATATGTAAGCGAAGCTTTTGAAGCCCTTATCGATTCCGCATATAGTGAACAGGATGAAAAAGCAAAGGCGCAGATACTCCACGATGCCGAAAAGACGCTTCTTGAAGAAGGCGGCATCTGCCCTCTTGTATTCAATAAGACAAACTATACCTCTCAGGAGATTTCCGGTCTTAAGACAACTTACTGGGGCACGGTTGATTTCAAGAAAGCAAATCTGAAGAACTACGAAAAGTACAACTTCGCAGAGACGACTGACGAAGAGACGGAAGAAACAGAAGAAACAAACTGATGCTCGCCCTATAAAAAAACTTACCGGCACAGACGGCTTGCCCGTCCGTGCCGGTTCTTTTCTCGGGTTTTTCAAGCGAAAGGAGCAAAAGCCCGCCGGCGTATTTTCCGCACATGAAGCTTCAAAGCGTTACGATATTATACTGCGTGGCGGCGATCATCCAGTTCTGCGTAAACCTGCGCATCATATTCCAATAGCCTGCGCCGATAAAGCCGTATTCAGGGATCAGCGCGAGCTTGGCGGCGACGCTTCTGGCGTCCTCAAACCAAACCTCATGCGTATTGCCGTCCGAATAATAATTGAAATACGGCGTCTGCGCCCGCTCATCAAATTTGATCTCCGAGCCATATTCGCGTGCGAGCTCCACTGCTCTTTCATTGGAAATGAGTGTCGCCCGCGTTTCGCCCTGCTTATAAGGCAATATCCAATCGTAGGCATAATTCGGCATGCCCATGAATATCTTCTGCGGCGGAATCTCCGACACCGCATAATCCAGCACGCGGCGAACGGAATCTATCGGAGATACCGCCATGGGCGGACCGTAAGTATAGCCCCATTCATATGTCATGAGAAAAACATAGTTTGCCGCTGCGCCGATTGCCGCATAATCATGTCCCTCATAGAGAAGCCCGCTTTGCGTAGCCGAGGCTTTCGGGGCGAGTGCAGCTATTACCGTAAAGCCTTCCGCATTGGCTCTTTCCCGCATCTGCGCGATAAACGAGGCGTAGGCGGCGGCATCCTCCGGATAGATAAATTCAAAATCTATATCGATACCCGCATAGCCTTTTTCGCGCATATTAGAGATCGAGGCTTCGATGAGAGCATTTCGTGCGCTTGGATCATTGAGCAGCGCAGAGGCAAGCTCATTGGAAAAGTTTCCTTCCTCCGTGAGCGTGGAAAGGTGCATCAGCGCCAGTGTCCCATAGCTTCTCGCCGTGGAAATCAGCTTTTCGTCATCAAGCGGAACAAGGGTGCCGCTTGGCGTAAAGCCGTAGGTAAAGGGTGCCAGATACGTCAGATACGGCAGACCGTAGGCAAGGATCTCGTCCTCGATATAGGGATAAGCATATCCGTTTATTCTCATATCGTAGCTCTTCTGCTCATCAAAGGTTACGATCACCTTGTCACCTACTTCCAGCGGGGTGATCCCTCCATTCAGGTTTGGATTATAGGCGAGGATCTGCCGCGGCGTCACATCGTGCATCTGTGCGATGGAATAAATGCTGTCTCCTGCCTTCACCTCATGCACGATACCCGGCTGTAGGATCAGTATGCTCTGCCCGACCACCAGCTCATCGTTTGCTCCCACAGGATTCCATATGCGCAGAAAATCGATATCCGCTCCGTAAGCATTGGCAATGGAAAAGAGAGTATCCCCTCTCTTCACGGTATAAATGACCATAAAAAACTTCCCTTCATATAGTTTTCGATAAACTATATGAAGGGAAATATCTTTTTGTTACTTATTTTTCCGTCCGATCATGAAAAATTGAATACGATGCCGTCGCAGTTGCTGAAAATGGAATCCACCTGGCTTTGGAAGCTTGCAGGGATAGTAACGCTCTTGAGACCCGTGCAGCCCGAGAATGCGAGCGGCTCGATCTCCGTAACGCTTGCGGGGATCACGATGGAGGTCAGCGAGGTGCAGTTTGCAAAAGCATATGCGCCGATAGACTTAAGCGTGGAAGGCAGCGTGATATCGGAGAGCTTTGTGCATTTCCAGAAAGCGTGGTTCTCAATGGTTTCAAGCCCTTCCGCTATCGTGACCTTCTCGAGGTTCGCAAAGTTTGTGAATACCTTCTGAGAGATTGTCTTTACGGAAGAAGGAATGACGACTTCCTTTACGCCTGTAGCGTCGTTTTTAACGAGAGTTGCATAGAAGCCTACCATTGTAACGGGGTACTTCTTTCCGCCATAGACATATTCGGAAGGGATCGTGATGGTGCTTTCATCCGTTTTCCATTCCTGAACGGCAACAGCGGTGATATTGTCGTTTTCATCTCTGAGCAGACGTGCATAGAAATGATAGTCCAGACTGTCTATGATATCCTTGTTTTCAAAGGTTCTTGTTACCGGGAGAGTGGTAGATTCCGTTGTGGTGCCTGACGTGGTTTCTGTATCGGAGGTGGAACCGCTTGACGGTGTGGGATCGCCTCCGCAGGAAGCAAAAACTGCCGCCGTCGCACACAGAACACATATGATCAGGAAGAGAGATATTATCTTTTTCATGGCGAATTATCCTTTCGAATAAAAGTGTTTGTCCTTACATATGATAAACTATACCATAATTTTTGTGATTTGTCAATCATCTGAAGCAAATTGCGGAAAAGTTTGAATTTTGTTTTGAATTTATTCAAAAATTTTTATCTCACTTTTCCGTGCGGGAGAGGAGGAAAGCTTGTGTCTCTGCGCGAAAAAGCGGGCAAAACAGGGCTGGTGATAGTATATATCGCGGCGGCAGGTGCGGCGATATTTCTTATCCTGAAATATCTGCTTCCTGCCTTTGCGCCGTTTATCTTATCATTCTTCCTCGCGTTTCTTTTACAGAAACCCGTCGGTTTTCTCGAGAAGAAGCTAAGGGTGCCGCGCGGTCTCTCCTCCGCTCTGCTCGTGCTCGCTCTGCTCGGCTTGCTCTGCTGGGGTCTTGCCACGCTTTTCGGCGCGCTTTTTCGCGAGCTTGCCGAATTTATTTCCGGACTCACCGCAGGAGATGCGGGATATCTCTCGGGGCTCTCCGCGCTCGCGGACAAGATCGGCGGCTTTATCGATAAAGTAATAGGGAATATTTTTCCCTCCGCCGAGGGCGATGTGGATACGGCGGGCATGATGCGTTCGCTCCTCATGTCGGCACTCTCCTCCGTCGCCGCCACTCTCTCAAAATGGGCGGCGCATATCGTATCCGGTGCGCCGAAAGCGCTGGTGTTTTTCATCGTACTCGTATTCTCCGGTATATATTTTTGCGCGGATTATCCGAAAATACGCGCCTTTGCCGCATCAAAGCTCTCGGGAAAATTAAAAAAATATTCCCTGCATATACGAAAAGAGGGGATCGTCGCCGCGGCAAACTATGCGAAATCTTATTTTGCCATCTTTCTCATGACCTTCGCGGAGCTGATGCTCGGCTTTGCCGTCATCAGGCAGAAATATGCGCTTGTGCTTGCTTTTCTTATAGCATTGGTCGATATTATGCCGGTGCTCGGTGTGGGAACGGTGCTTCTTCCCTGGACGGCAGGGCTTCTGCTCATCGGAAACAGCATGAAGGCAATCCAAATCGGTATACTTTATCTCGTGATCACGGTCGTCCGCCAGATCGCGGAGCCGCGGATCGTCGGCTCGGTCACGGGACTTTCTCCCGTAGTCACATTGATATGTATGTATTCGGGTCTGAAGCTCGCCGGGGCGGCGGGAATGATCTTTTTCCCGCTTGCGACGGCACTTATCATAAAGCTAAAGCAGGCTTTCTCTCATGATACGGAAGCGGCGGGGCCGACATCGGGAAAAAAGACTGCAAAGGGAGCGGCGGCAGATGAAAAAAGCACAAATTAAAAAAACAGAGCTGAAAAATTCTAAGCCCCAAAAACCGTATGGCAAGAAAACGTGGGGAAGATCCATGCTGAAAAAACCTCGAATAAAAATAAAACTGCATCCCCTGGCGGTTTTCGGCTTTGTCGTATCGATGCTCAGTCTGCCGCGGGCATGCTTTTCCGCGCTTGCCGTATCGGCGCTGCTTCATGAATGCGGGCATCTTATCGCGGCGGCTCTGCTCGGAAGCAGACCGACCGAGATAACGCTTCTTCCGATCGGGATAAGTATAGGCTATGAGACGGCACGCTCCTATAAAGCGATCTGTCTGGTAGCACTCGCAGGACCTTTTCTCAATCTTATCGAGGCGGCGGCTGTGCCCCTGTTTCCTCTTAATGCGGATTTCGCCGCCTATGCCGAACTCGCGGCGCTCTCCCTTGCCGCGATGAATCTGATCCCACTATCGTTTTTCGACGGCGGTTCGGCACTTCGCTGCGTCATTGCCGTGCGGTTCGGAATGAATGCCGCGGACACCGTCGCACGTGTGCTTGATACTCTTGTTCTCGGATTCTTTTTTCTCATCGCCGTATACATATTCTTCTACAGCGCGGAAAACGCCTCGCTTCTCATTCTCTGCGCCTATCTCTTTGCCGTAATGATCATGAAAAACGATTCGGCTTTTACAAGATAAATTTATCGAAAAGACAAAAAAGAGAGTAGATTTTTTCATCCTTTTGTGATATACTGGAAAAAAGAAAAAATCACGGGAAAGGAAATTGATTTTACAATGAAAAAGGTAACGATAGAAATGGAAAACGGCGGTGTTATGACGCTGGAACTCTATGAGGACAAAGCACCGATCACGACGGAAAATTTCATAAAGCTGGCAAAGGAAGGCTTCTATGACGGGCTGATATTCCACCGCGTCATCAAAGGCTTCATGATTCAGGGCGGCGACCCGACAGGCACCGGCATGGGCGGTCCCGGATATCAGATAAAGGGCGAATTTGCTTCAAACGGTGTAAAAAACGATCTGCGCCATACGCGCGGTGTTATTTCCATGGCGCGCTCCATGATGCCGGATTCCGCAGGCTCACAGTTTTTCATCATGCACAAGGATGCGCCGCATCTCGACGGGCAGTATGCCGCTTTCGGCAAAATGACTGACGGCTTCGATATTCTCGATGCGATAGCATCCGTTGCCACCGACAGAAACGACCGCCCGCGCGAGGAACAGAAAATAAAGCATGTGACCGTGACGGAGGAATAAGATGAGCGAGAGAACAGACAGGCTAAATGAGCTTGCGAGAAAACAGAAAACCGTAGGTCTCACGCCCGAGGAGGAGGCCGAGCAAAAAAAGCTGCGTGAGGAATTCCGTGCCGCTTTCCGTGCAAACCTCCAAAAGCAGCTCGACAATACGTATATCGAAACACCCGACGGCGAAAAGCACAAGCTCAAAAAAGAAGAGTGAGATGGAAAAGAGCCTCGGCGCACGATGCGCCGAGGCTCTTTTTTGAAAATAGATCTTTATCACTTTATATGAAAAGTAACAATAAGTATAAGGTACTTTTCGCTTGTCCGGAAAGTAACAATAAACGCAACGTACTTTTCGCTTGTCCGAAAAGTACGAAAAGGACAAAAAGAGGAAGGGATTCCTCTTTTGAACTCCTTCCGCATAC
>URUL01000059.1 GCA_900551005.1 uncultured Ruminococcus sp.
GTACGAAGTCTGTGCGCTGACAGAGCCGAGGCGCTGAGCGCGCTTTGGCAAAGGGGGCAAGGACAGGGAGATATCTAAGAGGGAACGGCTTAGATGACTTTTGGTACTTTTGGTCATGCAAAAGTACGATAAGACATAATGTATCATTTTGATTTGTTTCTCAAAAAACTAAGCCCTTCATGCAAAAATGCATAAAGGGCTTTTGCGCTTGTTATATTCTTTTTGAAAATCAATATGCCTTTGCCCAGAGTACCATCTTCTCTGCCTTTTTGCCGCAGCAAACGCACGTATCTGAAATATGCTCCTGATCGAGCGGTATGCAACGCGAGCCTGCGCCCGTCATTTCCTTTACCTTATCCTCACAAGCCTCATCTCCGCACCACATAGCACGAATGAAGCCATCGCCGTTTTTGAGTGCCTCATTCATTTCGTCTATCGTCTTGCAGTCGAATGTGCGGCGCTCACGGTTTGCGAGAGCCTTCTCATACATACCTGCGCGGACCTTCTCGAGCATCTCCTCCACAGTCTTGTCCAAATTCTCGAGCGGAACCGTAACCTTCTCCAAATTGTGGCGCATCATGATAACGCACTGCCCTGCCTCAATATCACGCGGACCTATCTCTATTCTGAGCGGAACGCCCTTCATCTCGTATTCGGCATATTTCCAGCCGGGGCTCTGGTCGCTCGAATCCAGCTTTACTCTGAAGCGTGAAAGCGCTGCCTTCAGCTCTTCCGCCTTTTCGATAACACCGGGCTTATGAGCGGCGACGGGAATGATAACCACCTGAATGGGTGCGATCGCCGGCGGGAGAACGAGACCGTTATCGTCGCCGTGTGTCATGATGATACCACCTATCATGCGCGTTGTCGTTCCCCATGAAGTCTGAAAAGGATATTCCAGCTTATTCTCCTTGGAAAGATATCTGATTCCGAAGGCACGGGCAAAACCATCACCGAAGAAGTGAGAGGTTCCCGCCTGAAGTGCCTTGCCGTCATGCATGAGCGCCTCTATGGCATATGTGTCCTCGGCGCCCGCGAACTTATCGCTCGGCGTCTTTTTACCCTTTATAACCGGGATGGCAAGATCATGCTCATGAAAATCGGCATAAACGCCGAGCATGCGCTCTGTCTCTTCTCTTGCCTCCTCGGCGGTGGCATGCATGGTATGTCCCTCCTGCCAGAGAAATTCTCTGGTGCGTAGGAAAGGACGCGTCGTCTTTTCCCAGCGGACGACACTGCACCACTGATTATAAAGCTTCGGCAGGTCGCGATAGGATTTGATGATATTCGCATAATGCTCGCAGAAAAGTACCTCCGAGGTAGGACGTACGCAGAGCTTCTCGGGAAGCGCTTCCGAACCGCCGTGAGTTACCCATGCGACCTCTGGTGCAAAGCCCTCGACATGCTCCTTCTCTTTATTGAGCAGGCTCTCGGGGATGAACATGGGCATATATACGTTTTCATGTCCCAGCTCTTTGAATTTTGTATCGAGTATCTTCTGTATATTTTCCCAAATGGCATAGCCGTAAGGTCGTATTATCATACATCCTTTCACGCCCGAATAGTCAACAAGGTCGGCTTTCAGACAGATGTCTGTATACCATTTTGCAAAATCAACATCCATCGACGTTATCTGCTCGACCATTTTTTTGTCGTTTGCCATATTTACACTCCTATAAATTTTAGTCTATAGATTATTTTATCATTTCAGAGAAAAAAAGTCAATCGATTTTATGAAATAACGGATATTTTTCTTACTCCGCGGACTTCTTTGGGGCAAGAACGGAGAGAATATCGAAAATGCTCCGAACGGGGATTATTTTTACGCCTTCGGGTGCGGCAATGGATGAAACACCGCGGGCAGGCGCATATATGCGCTTGAAGCCCAGCCGTGCCGCCTCTCGCACGCGCCATTCCAATCTGGAAACGGCACGACACTCGCCCGATAGTCCCAGCTCGCCTATGCAGAGCACATCGTCGGGTACGGGAACATCGCGGATGCAGGAGATCAAAGCGAGCGCGACACCAAGGTCAGATGCGGTCTCTTCTATGCGAAGTCCGCCTATGACGTTCAGATAGACATCAAGCGAGGAAAAGCGGAGTCCGAGCCGCTTCTCAAGAATGGCAAGAATGAGCGCCATGCGGTTATAATCCATGCCTGCCGACATGCGTCGCGGAGAAGGAAAGACAGTGGCGGTCGTCAGCGCCTGTATCTCAGCAATGATCGGTCGTGTACCCTCAATGACACAGACGGCGCAGTTGCCGGAAACATTGGCAGGTCTGTCCGCCAGCAGTGCCTCGGAAGGATTTTCCACCTCGCGAAGACCCGTATCCGTCATTTCAAAAACGCCTATTTCATTCGTAGAGCCGAAGCGGTTCTTCACCGCACGTATCACGCGAAAACTCTGTCGCGGCTCGCCCTCGAAATAGAGCACGGTATCCACCATATGCTCCAATGTTTTCGGTCCCGCAATACTTCCCTCTTTATTGACATGGCCCGCGAGAATGATGCTCGTGCCGTCCGATTTTGCCTTGTTTATGAAAATGGAAGCGCTTTCTCTTATCTGCGTCACACTGCCGGGGACGGAAGCACTTTCGTTATGATACATCGTCTGAATGGAATCGATTATCACGACTTCGGGCTTCAGCCTCTCACAATGCGAAATGATCTTTGCCGCATCGGATTCGGCAAGCACATAGATATTTTCGCTTTTTATGCCGAGGCGCTTTGCGCGCATGGATATCTGCCCCACGGATTCCTCTCCCGAAACATAAAGCACCTTTTTCGTATCGGCGATACTGCGGCATATCTGCAGGAGCAAGGTGGATTTTCCTATTCCCGGTTCACCGGAGAGCAGCGAGACAGAACCCGTGACGATTCCGCCGCCGAGCACACGGTCAAACTCCGCCATACCGCTCTTTGTGCGCAGATATTCGGGCAGAGTAAGCGAATCCAGCCTCTCGGGCGCGGAATCGCCACTCCCCGAAAGCATCAGGCGTTTTGCCGTCTTCTTTTCCGCCGAGGCGGCAGGAGCTTCCTCATAGACTTCCTCGGTGAAAGTATTCCACGCACCGCAGGAAGGGCATCTGCCCATCCATTTGGCACTCTGATAATCACATTCGCTGCAAACATAAACCGTTTTTTTCTTCATTGATCTTTACCTCTTTCAAAAGTCTTTTTATTCCGAGAGAGCATCGGTCACCGCCGCATAGATGATGCAGGCGAGTTTATCCTGATATTGCGGATCGCAGAGAAGCTCCGTTTCGGCGCGGTTTGAAAGAAAGCCGCACTCTATAAGCACCGCCGGTATTTCCAGATGGTCGAGCACGTATATGGAGGAATCCGCCGGCTTGATTTTCCGCCTGTTTTCAGGCTGCAGAAAATCAGCCGTCTTATTCTGAATACTCTCGGCGATGCTTTTCGAAGTCTCGTTTGCCCGCGAATAATATACCTGCAGTCCGCTGTATTTCTCGACGGGGAATTTATTCATATGTATACTGACAAAGACGGCATTTTCATAGCTTTCCGCTGTTTTCACGCGGTTTGCAAGGTCATCGCGCTTCTTATGATTGCTGTCGGATGAGCAAAGCATGCGATCATCCGTGCGTGTCATCACAGCATCAACATCGGCAAAACGAAAAAGCTCATAAAGCCTGTTTGCCACGGCAAGATTCAGGTCTTTTTCAAGCACGCCCGTATCGGAAACGGCACCGCCGTCCATTCCGCCGTGCCCGGCATCTATCACGATCGTGAGACGCTTCTCCGAGACGGAAGCAGGCCTTGCCTCCGTTTGCAAAAAAGCGGCGAAAAATGAGTCTTTTCCGCCGGAAAGCGCGCTTCCCGCAAGAAGCCCCGCAAAAACAAGTATCAGTGAAAAAAGGCCAAACTTCGCCGCGGTGAACAGCCCTTTGTATTTTGACATTCATACCATCTCCCGAAATATCGCTTATAGAAGAATATATTCGGGAGAAATGATTTATATTCCGCTTATTTTCTTTTCGGCTTGAAGAGCTTCCATTGCTTGAGCCCTATGAGATAAGATAGCTCGGTAAATATCGCGGGGACGAACGGCACGATCAGAAAGTAATAGGCAAAATTGCTTCCGAAAACGATGCTTTTGATGCCGAGAAACATGCCCTCCCAGAGTGAATTGATCAAAGCTACCGTTATATAAGCCTTGCTGAGTCCCTGCGAATACTCGCGGAAATACCAAAGCACGACATAGGCTACGCCGAGAATGATATCGGGGGTAGCCGCAATAAGCCCGATCAAAAAACCCTTGAACGGTGACTTGCGGCGCTTCCGTGCCGCGATATCGATGCTGTCCTTAGCGCCGACATCCCATATCTGAATATGGATGAGATAAATATAGAAAAGAAGCGAGCATATGCCGAGAGCAAGACAGAAAAACCGCCCCGTAGTGCTCTCTGTCTTAAAAGGCATATATACCATGATGCCGAATATGGACATACAGAGATGCGTCACCAGCAGTTTCACTATCATATAGCCGTTCTCGCGAAAGAATCTCTTTATTTTCATAAACCAACCCTCTTTTGCGCCATGGCGCGAAATTCACGAGATCTGTGCGA
The DNA here is from genome assembly GCA_900551005.1 of uncultured Ruminococcus sp. Taxonomy (GTDB): domain Bacteria; phylum Bacillota; class Clostridia; order Oscillospirales; family CAG-272; genus Apopatosoma. The sequence continues at coordinate 4,591 of URUL01000059.1, forward strand.
TTGAGGTTTTGCCGCAAGCAAAAACCCGCCTGCAAGACTCAAGCTGAAGGTGCCTCTTGCAGTACGCCGTCAAAACACACGGATCCATTCGTTGCTTTTTCATTGCCAATGCAGACACACAGAAAAAGCTTTCCAAAAAGAAATGCCGAGAAAAAAACTTCTTTTGCTTATTATATAACATTTTCTCCTTTTCTTCAATATGCGCGCAAAAAAATAATTTTATATCCCGAAAAAGTTTACATTTTCGCAAAAATATGATATACTGAATAAGTAAAAATGCCGAAAACAGGAGGTGAACTGCTTAATATGGAGGAAAAATACGAGCATGCAGACGACAAAAGTCCGGTCGTTGAACGGTTTCTGCGGTACAAACGTGTCATACAGGGACGAAGCAAAAAGACCGTGGAAGAATACGGACTCGACCTGCGGACGTTTTTCCGCTATCTCATCGTGGCAAGAGAAGGCAATGTCCCCGATGAAGAGGAATTTGAAAAGATATCCATCGCCTGTGTAGACGATGAATTTGTAAAGAGTGTCACCACTCTTGAGATATTGGAATTTATGGCTTTCTGCGCAAACGAGCGTGGAAATAACGCCGCCGCGCGTTCCCGCAAGCTCTCTGCGATAAAATCTTTTTTCAAATATCTCTCGGCAGGTGAAAAGCTTATTTCAAAAAACCCGGCAAGCGATATAGAAGCCCCGAAAAAGAAAAAATCACTCCCGAAATATCTTTCGCTTGATGAGAGCCTTGCTCTCTTAAAAAGCGTGCTCGACGACCCGGAATCCAAAACAAAAGAGCGCGACTACTGTATACTCACCCTCTTTCTCAACTGCGGCATGCGTCTTTCAGAGCTCGTAGGCATAAATCTCTCTGATATAGACAGGGAGCTCCGCTCTCTGCGCGTCGTCGGCAAGGGCAATAAGGAACGCATCGTGTATCTCAATGATGCCTGCCGCGATGCCATGCAGAATTATCTGCGCGTCCGCGGAAGGGATGCCGAGATCAAAGATAAAAACGCATTTTTCTTAAGCAGCCGTCATCAGCGCATAAGCGTAAAAACGGTGCAATGGATGGCATATAAATACTTTGCCGCGGCAGGACTGGATTATAAGCAATACTCGGTTCATAAGCTGCGCCATACGGCGGCTACACTCATGTATCAGGAGGGCGGCGTCGATGTTTTGACACTGAAGGAGATACTCGGGCATGAGCAGCTCAATACCACGCAGATATATACCCATGCAAGCAACAAGCTCATGGAGGATGCCATGCAGCATAATCCACTCGCAGAGATAAAAGCCGGAAACAAAATCAAAAAAACCGCAAAAAATGATTCGGAAGATCGATAAAACACCCCCCGCAAGTAAAAATACTTGCGGGGTGTTTGTCAAAATCGTATTATTTTATCTCACCTTGGAGGCAAAGTATGCTATTCTGTCCTTGAGAGCCGGCATTTTCCGGCAGATATCGCGGGAAAACATGGAATTTGAGGGATCATCCGTAGCACAAAGCTCGTGACCGATAAGCGCATATGCCGCATCCGAAAGATGATGGAACATATCCTTTTGCATCGCCTGACAATGGAAGGACTGCCTCGGAGAATTGATATCCTCGCCGCTTATCTGGAAGAGATTATATTTTTCGCACAGCCTCATGAGCCTGCGCAACTGATCCTCCGTATTGCGGCTCGGCATATATGTGACAGCATTGAAGCCTATCCTTGCTATCTCTCTGAAAAGCGCATCGAGATAATCGTCCTCGAATTTCTGCGTTTTCTTATCCCCCGTAACAGAATTTCCCACATCTCCGAGATAAGCATAGGCAAGTATCGCACCGCTGTCAAATACGACCTTTTCCAGCTCGTATATATCGGGACATTCCGCATAGGCATCTATATAGAATTTTTCTACGAGATTGCTCTTCAGTGCGCCGAGAATGTCGTATTCATAATACTCGGGAACACCCGCAAGTATATGCGCGCGCACCTTTTCGGAAACGCTTATTCCCATATCACTTATCAGAAAACGGAGGACCTCCTCGGGCGTTTTGCAGCGTGCGGTTATCTTTTTCGTCAGTCCGTAGAGAATATGGCGTTCGGTAACGCTCCCGCCTTCATGTGCCAAGGAAAGCGGCAGAACATCGCTTTCGAAATTCAGCGTTATGCCGTAAGGCTCGGTAAGCTCCGTTATGCGCTCGCACATTTTTCTGTTGCGCTCGTTGCGCTTTATTCTGTAATAATGGAAAAAGATATTCAGCGTATCTATGTTCTGATGCGGAACGCCGTGAATGGCGACATAAGCGATGGATTTCTGATCGGGATTGTTGATCCTTCTGCCGTATAGCTCCGTATTCTGCATGGAAGCGCGGCACTCCACGCCGACCGTGACCGGCAGATCTACTATATGTGCCGCCTCGATAAATTCCTTTGCACCCGAGAGAGAATCATGGTCCATGATTCCCGCCGTGGCAAGCCCGCTCTGCCAAGCCATGTAGACGGCTTTTGTCGGCGAATATGGTGAAAATGAATATGTCGTGTGTATATGGTTATTCACGAAGCCTGTCTTTTTCGGCTCGGGAATAGTCCCTGTCATGCTGAGTGCGCGAAGTTTTGCAAGAGCCTCCAGCCTGTTTTCGACATTCGGCGAATTCAGCTCCTTTTCAAGCACTTCTCTGAACATTATAGTCGCTCCCTCCCGTCATTTCAGCATTTCCTGACCGCCTGTGACGGGCAGAGCCTGACCTGTTTCATATTCCTGCTCAACTATATAGAAGAGCGCACGCGCAATATCCTTCGGCAGACAGCCGCGATTCAGCGGAACCTTGCTCTCGTAATAGCGGCGCACATCGTCCACCGTCTTTGCCCCGGGAACCTTGCCGGCGTTCAGATACTGAACGAAAAGTCCGCGGACGGGATCTGACCAAAGCGGTCCGTCAAGATAATTTCCGGGACATATCGCATTTACCTTTATGCCGTAGGGAGCGAGCTCGAGAGCAAAGCTCTGTGTGAGTCCCAGACCACCGAATTTGCTTCCTGCATAGGCGAAATTCTTATTGCTTCCGGCAAGACCGGATTTGGAATTTATCTCTATGATATCCGACATATAGGCAGGCGCATATTCACGCTGAAGCTTCATGGGGCGGCTCGCATATTTTGCGCAGAGGAAATATGCCGTATAGTTGACGGCGGTGACAAGCTCAAAATTCGACTTTGTCATTTCCTCAAGCCCGCCGGCGCGGACGATGCCGGCATTATTGACGAAAATATCCAGTCCGCCGTATTCCAGTACGCATGCGTCTATCATATCAGAGACAGACTGCTCATCGGAGACATTCGCACAGACGGCTATCGCTCTGCCGGCGCCGTATTTTTCACATGCCTCGGTCGCGAAAGCTTTTGCTCCGTCATAATTCATATCCGCTATGGCAACGTATGCGCCTTCCTCAAGCATCGCCTCTGCGATGCCCTTGCCGAAGCCCTGCGCCGCACCCGTTACGATAGAAACCTTCTCGGAGAGGCGCTTTGTCACAGCGCCCGAGAGCGAAACCTTGGCACGGTAGCTCTCTACCTCCCAGTTCACGATAAAGCTCGTCAGCTCCTCGTCAAGCGGGAGTGCGCCGCCGAAGCTCTCGCTGTATACGGCGATATCCATGGCATCGGCAAAAACAGCCGCCGCCGTATCTGACTCCTTTTTCGTCTTTCCGCAGGCAAACATGCCTACACCTGAAACAAAGACGATCTTCGGCGCATAGCCGTTTTTCGCCTTGTACTCGGCAAAAGCGGCTTCCGTCTTTTCGGGCAGATCCTCACCGGCTTCCACAAGAAGCGGCTCTGCCTTGCAGTATACTATATGGTCGGGTGAAAAGCTGTGCGCGATCGGCGCAAAAGCTTCTCTGCTCGAAGCAAAGGAAAGTATATCCTTATTTACGGTAAATTTAACTGCCGCCGCACCGCCCTCGCCGTAGAGCATACGAAGCTCGGGCGCAAGGCGCAGAGCCATGGCGCGGTCATATTCCGCATCGCTTTTTTCGGGGAAGCGCTTTATATCTTCCTTTATCTTCGCCATCGTGTCGGCGGCTGCACGGTCTATCTCCTCCGTAGTATCCGCGGCAAAGAAAATGCCGTGATTCTGGAGGAAAATGAGCTTCGGCGCACTTCCCTTTTCCGCCTTGTAAGCATCTGTTTTCTCCTTGCAAAGCGCGGCGAGAATATATCCGGGTTTGGTGGAGCCCACCCATACCGCATCGGGGAAAAGCCTCTCGCAAACAGCTTGCCCGTCCTTGGCGCACGTGATACCGTTTACGAGTGCAGGATGAACATGGAGAACAAATTTATAGGGAAGCAGATCGTGCAGAAGAGTTTCAACACTGGGACGCTTCGCTTCCTCGCCGAAGCATTTTGCCGCCATCATATCGGCAAGCACCTGTGCCTCCCGCTCTGCCTCGTTTTCAGAATATTTCTTCACGAGCATGGCGGAGAGCTTTTTTCTGTCCATCTTCACAAATCCGCTCTCGCTTATCGTGGCAAGAGCCGTGCCGGAGCCTTTTATATAAAGGATATCGTCTGTCTTATATGATGTATTGCCGCCACCCGCAAGTACGAAGTCCGCATCCGATCCGTAACGGTGTGACATTTCAATGAGTGATTTTATATCTTCCATCCCTGTTTCCTCCTTAATCCCTTTATATTGCCTTGGCGTTTGCGAGCAGATATTTCTCCGCCTCGAGGCACCACAGACCGTTGTTTGCCTTGACTATTTCATCAAGCTTGCGAAACATCGGGGCGCTCTCTCCGAGTGCGCCGAAATCGGCGATGGCAGTCATCGGCATGGAAATATTCGTATAGGTGAGCTTCTTGCCACCCGGTATCTTCGGCAGATTCAGCGTCGTCTCGGCAACGCTGTCAAGCCCTCCGACATGCGTTATCATAGCCGCGGGATTTATCTTTCCCGCCGCCATCATCTCGAGAGACTCCAGCATATCCGCGCTGTTTCCGCCGCTTGTGCCGACGATATGTGTGGATGCATAGTGAACATTATAGAAATTGAATTTCGCGGAAAATTCGGGATTCGTAGGTCCTGCGAAAAAGTTCAGGCATCCGTCCTTAGCGAGAAGGGCATCGCCCATTTCGACAACAGGCGCGACGGGTGCATATACGAAAACATCGTCATAGCCGTTGCCGCCCGTGAGCGAGCGCAAATAAGCCGTTGCATCGTCGATGCCTGCCGTATTGACATACATGAGTTTTACGCCGTTTGCCGCCGCCTTCTCGGGCGAAAGAATCTGCTCGGCGCGAGCAAGTCTCGCCGCGTCTATATCCGTCACGACGACAAGTGCGGGACGGCGGTCGCAGTTTATGGCATAGTCAACAGCGCCGAGCCCCATCGGACCTGCACCGGCGAGGATCGCCATATTGCCGCCGCGGCGTATGCCCATCTCGTGGGTATAGCTTCCCGCCTTCGTATGATAATTTGCATGATATCCGCCGACGATGCAGGACATCGGCTCGGAAAGCGAGCCGTAGAAATATGCTTCCCCGTTATAGGGGAGCAGGCAATCCATCTCCATGACCTCATGAGGTATGACGATATACGTTGCGGCGCCGCCGATATACTGATAAGAATATCCGGGAGCAGCGAGACTACCCTTGTAATTGAGTGCCGTCTGAATGACAAATCTCTTGCCCACCTCATATTTATCCTTCCATTTTGCGCCCACCTCGATTATCTCGCCGCAAAATTCATGACCCACTATAACGGGATTTTCCGCCACATCATTTGGAACACGCTTATGTGCCGCACCCTGACAAGCCGCCTTATAAGTCGACATGCAGATGCTGTCCGAAAAGACATGCGCGAGTATCTCATCATCCTTTATTTCGGGAAGCTCAAACTCTTCGAGACGAAGATCTCCCACGCCGTAAAGTCTTACCGCTTTGGTTTTCATAAAAAAATTCCTTTCTCTTGTCCGCGTCGGCGGGATTATTTTTTTCTGTTTTTTCTGAGGCTTTGCATAAGGGTGCGCACTTCTCTTGCCTTTTCTTCCGTCTCATCGCGCAGAAATTCCGCAAAAACGACCTTGTCCCCGTCGAGCTCTATTCGGAGAATATCGTTTTCATGCAGAGGAATCGAAAAATCCGATTTTTTCAAATCGTAAAAATTTCTTTCTTCATCCTCGCAAACGACAAAATCTTCTTCAAATCTGTCTATTCTGACCTTAAACAAAGAAACCCGCACTCCTTTTTATATAATTTATACATTAATTATAATATAACCCGAATTTTTATTCAATAATTTTTCGCAAAAAACTGTCATTTCTGCGTTTTTTATGATATAATGGATTTATAATCGTACAAAATATACAAAAACCTATTGACGTCTATCTCGGAGGAACTCTATGGAAAGTAAAAGATACACGGCGAAAAAACGTATAGATGAGCTTCGTGCCTTGCTTTCGCATCATGCATATCTTTACTATGTGGAGGATGCGCCGCAGATCTCGGATTATGAATATGATAAGCTCTTTTATGAGCTCGTCGCCCTTGAGGAGCAATATCCCGAATTCGAGAGTCCCACATCGCCGACAAAGCGTGTCGGCGGAAAGGCGCTCGACAAATTCGAAAAGGTCACGCACGCAGTCAAAATGGGCAGTCTCTCGGATGTTTTCTCGTATGAAGAGGTATATGATTTCGTAGCGAAAACAAACGAAAAGCTCGGCAAAAATGCCGTCTTTTCCGTAGAACCGAAGATAGATGGACTTTCCGTTTCGCTCGTTTATGAAAACGGCGAGTTTACGCTCGGTTCTACCCGCGGCGACGGCATCGTCGGTGAAAACGTAAGCGAAAATCTGAAAACGGTACGCACCATCCCGATGAAAACGAGAGATGCGCTTCCCCATCTCGAGGTCCGCGGCGAAGTGTATATGCCGCGTGAGGCATTCGCCGCGCTCAATGAAAAGCGCGAAGCCGAGGGCGAGCCGCTCTTTGCCAATCCGCGGAATGCCGCCGCAGGCTCGCTTCGTCAGCTCGATTCAAAGATCACCGCATCGCGACGGCTCGATATTTTCGTTTTCAATGTTCAGGCGGCAGATGGCATAGAATTTTCCTCGCATACGGAAAGCCTCGAATATCTGAAGCGTCAGGGCTTCCATATCATCGACGGCATACGCCGTGCCTCCTCGGCAGACGAGATCATCACCGCCATAAAGGAGCTCAGCACGACAAGAGACAACCAGCCGTACGATATAGACAGCATCGAGATAAAAACGGACAGCCTCGAGAAGCAAAAAATCCTCGAAGAAAAACCAAAAATAGTTCTTTTCGGAGGAAGTTTATTCTTGTTCCCTCATCCTGTAAAAGAAGCTCGTGAAGCAGCTGATGAAGTTGGAGCAAAAATTATGTATGATGCAGCACATGTTTTAGGACTTATTGCTGGAGGCCAATTCCAACAACCAATAGCTGAAGGAGCAGATTTGATGATGGGAAGTACTCATAAATCATTCCCAGGTCCACAAGGAGGAATTATTCTTTCCCACAAAGAAAACAAAGAAGTTATTGACAATGCAGTATTCCCAGGTGTTGTAAGTAACCACCACCTTCACCACTTAGCTGGTTTAGGAATTGCTTCTGCAGAAATGTTGGAATTTGGACAGGATTATGCTAAACAAATTGTTAAAAATTCTAAAGCATTAGCTCAAAGCTTATATGAACGTGGATTTGATGTATTGTGTGAAGAATTAGGATTTACAGAATCTCACCAATTAGCTATTAATGTTTCAAATATCAGAAGTGCTAGTGATATTGCACATGATTTAGCTAATAATGATGTTATTTTAAACAAAAACCTTCTTCCTGGTGACAATGTAGATGATAGTGACAATCCGTCTGGTTTAAGAATAGGAACTCAGGAAATTACCAGAAGAGGATTAAAAGAAAAAGAAATGGATGAAGTGGCTGA
>URUL01000060.1 GCA_900551005.1 uncultured Ruminococcus sp.
TTGCCGGGGACGGTGTAGAGGAAGCCGTCCTTCTCCAGCTCCTCATAGGCCCGCTTGGTGGTAATGAAGCTGATGCGCAGGTCCTTGGCCAGGGCCCGGATGGAGGGCAGCAGCTCGTTTTCCTGTAAGCTCCCGGAAAGGATCTGGGATCGAAGCTGGGTATAGATCTGGTCGTAGATGGGCGTGCCGCTTTTGTTATCGATGAGTATATCCATGGAATCACCTCTGTATATATAGATTATATACAGTAGATACAGTTTTGTCAAGAGGTTTTTCTCCCTCCATACCGATATAAGCATACTGATTTCTCTGGACAACTGCCTTTCCCTATGGTATACTAAAGCAAAAACGGAAGAAAGAGGGTTCCCTATATGCCAAAAGTCATTTTCCAAATTGAAGGCGGCAAGCCTGTTGCCGCTGAATGCAATGTGGGCGACAACCTTCTGGAGCTGGCCCGGCGGTCCAATGTGGCCATCGACGCCCCCTGCTCCGGCAACGGCTCCTGCGGCAAGTGCCGTGTGAAGCTGGTGGAGGGCGACCTGGAAAGCATCCAGACCCGGCACATCTCCGACGAAGAATATGCCGAGGGCTGGCGGCTCAGCTGCTCTTCTAAGGTAGCCGGGGACTGCACCATTTTTGTGCCGGACATTGCCTCCGCCTATCAGTCCCGGATGAAGACCGCGGATCTGTCCTCCCCCAAGGAGGTAGCCATCTTCGACAAGGCCCAGGAGGACCTGAAAAAGAGCGGCATCCTTTTCGTCTATTCCTACCGCAGCCTGGTCCTGACCATGACCGAGCCCAGCCTGTAGGACACCATGCCGGACAACGAGCGGCTGACCTGGGCCATTGAGGACGCTCTGGGGGAGGAGACCGTCCGCATCCCCCACACGGTGATGGTCCGTCTGGCCACCACCCTCCGGGAGCATGACTTCCATGTCTGCGTCAAGGGCCGCCTGGAGGGAAAGGCCTTCACCTGTATGGAAATCTGCGGCCCCCTGGTCACGGGCATCTATGGCTGCGCCATCGACATCGGCACCACCACCGTGACCATTGCAAAGACCGGCTCCGCTGAGGGTGGCGAAACTGCCCCGTCGTAACCACCTTTGCGGAGCTACGGGCGGCGGTCAACAACGGCGGCACCGTCAAGCTGGGCGGAGATATTACGCTGGAAGATAATCTTAATATTGAAACCGCATCCTCGCTGATTCTGGACCTGAACGGACACACGATTATGGGAACCGACAAGAGTGTTTATCTCATATCCGGCACCTGCACCATCCGGGGCGGCAGCATCAATGTGACGGGCACGCATGCTGTTCACAACTTTGGAGATACATTGACCATCGACCAATGCACGATTTCTTCTGCATCTGATTGTGCACTGTACAATGACAATATTGATGTAACAACCGTCAAAAACAGCACATTGAGTGGAACTGATGATTGGTATGTTGTTTTCGTCGAATCAGGTACCGTTTCTCGGTATGCGGCAATGTGATAATGGAGGGCAGCAATGCCGCCGTCTACCTGACTAACCCCGCCGAAAACGAAGTGAGGCTCAAGTTGCGGGTGTTGGACGGAAACGGCAATATCTTAGGCGAAACCGGGCTGATTCGCCCCGGCGAATATGTCAAGGATGTGGCGCTGACCGAAAATCTTACGGCAGGCACGAAAATCAAGCTGAAGATCATGGGATATGAGCCGGAAACCTAATTCAGCGCAGGCTCCGCCACCCTGAATACCGCCGTAGGAAGCGCATCGCAGTAGACCTATTCAGGAGGTCAGCATTAAAAACATCAATGATGCTTATTATATGTATTACATAGTTTTTTAGAAAAACGAAAAAAGGCGGTTTTAGAAGAGTCAACTCTTCGAGAAAAAAACTCTCTGAGAACCGCCCTGAAACAGCATTCCACCGGTCAGATCCCGTGCAGTAACCCAAAAACGGCGGCTGGCATCTTTCTAAATAATAAACTCCAGAATTTCACCTGCGGCAAAGATTCGCGCGCCCTGAGCCAGATAAGCAAGCTTGCATATCTTCGGGCGGCAAATGCAAACCGAAGATTCCGTGCGCCCTTTATGCACGGAGCACGACCGATTCGCTGATGTCTGTAAAACGCAAAAGCACCCCTTGTGGGTGCTTTTGCGTTTTGGCTGTTATGGTCTCAAAAGATGCTGTGAGCATTGTAGAAACTGATCGGATTACAGGCGTTCACGCCATTTTTGTGGGGATTCAATAAGGTTAGTGTAAAGAAACAAAGACATTGCGTTTGCTGAATGATTGCTTCTTAAGATGCGTTTTTTTCAGCACTTTGGAAACCGTTAATAATGCTGTACGTTTTGAGTCGACGATAGCAAAAAATGACAGGGTAATTTAATGTTATTGACAGACGCTTGATTTGGTAACAGTGCCAAGCCGAATCAGGTAATCACGCAAAGCATCCATGCCGCAAACCAGAGTGTCGTTCATACTGCCCTTGTTCTTGATCTCCGCTGCATATCCGCAGATTACGACAGTGTACCGTCGCATATTATCAAGCTCGGCGTCGTCGGCTGTTGTTAGTATATACGGAAAAGGATTCCCATCTCTATATAAATCGAAGCCTTCGGCAGCAAGCCGTTTGATCTCCTCTCCCGTCAGGGTGAATGTTTTTATGGTATTCACCCATCCGAGCGGATTCACCGTACTGATGATCTCGTCGGTGACCGGTCCTGCCCAAAGGCATCCGTTGACGCCGAATTCGTTTTCTTTTCCGTCATGGTATGCGCCAAGAGAGATCAGCGAACAATCTGCCCCTGTGGCTTCGATAAAAGCCGAACCGACCAACCGCGCTGTTTCCTCAAGTGTCAGATCCTCCATAATATTCGCAAGTGTTGCGGTTTGGTTCTCAATGGAATCCTGAAGAGAACGGTTCATTACGGCAATTACTTGCTCACCCGTTGATTTTCCGGCATACCACTTGAGACACTCACTTCCGACCGGAACGATCAGATCTTCCCAGCCTGCATACGCAAGCGGTGCACTGAATCCGGCATTCAGCATTTCCATGATTTCAGCGTGTTCCTCCGTGGCAGCCTGGCTTCCTTCCGAAAGCGGCAGGAATTGCTGCTGATTACCGGGAAGCAGCTTCTGCCCCTCCTCGGTAGAAATAAAAGTCATAAATTTCAGCGCATCTTGCAGTTTTTGCTTGTTCTTCGGATTTTCCAGATCTGCATTCAGGCCAAAGTAGCATGCTGTGTTGGTAATATATCGATTGTTGGAGCCATCCATGCTCAGCCAGGGCATGAGACTGTATTGATCCCCGGTTCCGTCTTCATTTTGTGAGAAGCGGAACATTCCGCCATGGATGAAGAAGGCGGTGTTTCCTTCGCGGAAATGGGATATGGCCTCTTCTGTGGTTTTCCCATACCATCTGCCGTTGATAATGCCGAGATCTATCCATTTCTGCATATATTCAATGGTGTCTTTCCATGCATCGTCGGCGGTAACTTTTCCGCTTAAAAATTGCTCAACCCAAATAAGGCCTTCGGGAGTTCGAAGAAACATGGTGTCACCGAGATTGAAAAGATATTGAAATCCGTTTCCCGTAATTTCCAAAGAAGTTGCGGAAATATCCACATTTGCCTCATTGATCTTCGGTATAAGCTCCTCCAGCTCGAAGAAGCTGGTGGGAACAGTCCATCCGTGTTTTTCAAAAAGAGTTTTGTTATAGTAAATTCCCAGAACCGAGAAATTGCAGGGGAGCATATAAATGGACCCCTCAATGCTGCATTCATTCAGGCGAGATACTGCGTATTTTGTGGAGAAATCATACACGGAAAGATCAATCAAGTGTTCTTTTTGAAGCTCGGCATCCGGAAGGACATTGGAGGTATAAATATCCGGGGCCTGTCCGGCTTCAAGAATCCTGTGGAGATAGGAGGTCGAATTGTGTCCGCAGTAGCTGATGAACTGCAGATTGACCTCCGGATACACTTTCCTGAATGCTTTTTCAAACTGTGTATAGTCCTTATGAGCCGTCATGATTGTAATCGGCTCGTGAACAGCTTCGGAATGGTCCGTGCAGGAAGAAAGTGGCAGGCAAGCAATTATGACCGCCAGAAGATATACGGCGAATATTCTTGTTTTCATAAAAAGATCAAAACTCCTATTCAGACTTTTAAAAAAACATAAGCCGAAGCAATCATGATGTCAATCGGTATTTTTCAAGTCATGTTTTTTATATTTTATGAGCGTTGAGACTAAAAGTTTTCCGTTGATCGGTTTGGAAAGATGCTCGTTCATTCCCGCTGCTAACGATTTCTGAATGTCCTCCTCAAAGGCATTGGCGGTCATAGCGATGATGGGTATGCTCTCAGCATCCGTACGGTCGAGCAAACGAATTTTCTTTGTTGCCTCAAGGCCGTCCATGACAGGCATCATCACATCCATCAGAATCACATCAATGCTGCCGATAACTGAATGTTCAAAGGTCTGCACAGCCTCTTCACCGTTGCAGGCAATGAGAACATCCGCACCCGCTTTCGCCAAAAGTCGCTCTGCAATATTGCGGTTGAGCATATTGTCATCGCAAAGGAGTATCGTCATACCCTTCAGAGAAGAAGGCGGAAGCGATTTCTCGGAATTATCCGGTGCAGAAAAGGCATTCAGGCATACCGAAAATGGCAATGTGATCGTAAAACGACTTCCTTCGTTTACTTTACTGTATATATCGATCGAGCCGCCCATTTTATCGATCAGCTTTTTGACAATAGACATTCCGAGCCCTGTGCCTTCATTGCCTGGGCGGCTGCAACTGTTTCCCTGCCAAAACGGTTCGAAGATATGTTCCTGATAATCCTCATTCAAGCCAATGCCGGTATCCGAAATGATGAACCGAAAGCTTGCGGTATCACCGTCGTAAGATATTTCCTCCGTTTCAAAGGTGACATTTCCGCCTTCTTCCGTAAATTTTACGGCGTTTCCCAATACATTGATCAGCACTTTACGCAGATAGAGATCATACCCCATCAGATATGGATGCTGAAACCCATTAGACCGATAGGTAAAGCTGAGATTGTGTTGCTTGGCAGAGCTTTGAATGATCGAACAGCAGGTATCAATGACCGCTCGCAGATCAAACTGTTTTTCGGCAGGCGCATCTCCACTGCTTTCCAGACGCCCCATATCCAATACATCGTTGATAAGAGCAATCAGGTGCTGTGAGGCGGTACGGATATTAGATAGGCAAAGCTGTAGCTCTTCTGTCATATCCGGACTTTCTTCCGCTCTTTCCAGCATGCCGAGTATGACGTTAAGAGGCGTTCGAAGATCATGAGACATATGTGACAGAAACTCACTTTTTGCCGTGTTCGCCCTGTTGGCTTCTTCCGCTGCATTTTTCAGTGCTATATTCAACTGTTTTTGCTGTGCGGCGCGAATCCGCATATTGACAGTCAAGATAAAGGAGAAGATAACTGTTGCCGCAATTAACACACCGATCACTGACATCGCAATGATACGATACATCGTTGCATTCAGCAAATGCTCCGATCCACTGTTCAATTTTTCGGTTGGCATGATCAGCGTAACAACCCAGTCCGGCGTTCTTATCGGCGCCATTGAAACGAAATAATTTGTACCTTCATATTCAAATTCAAGGCTTTCACCGGTGTCACTTTCCAGACTGCTCTTTAGTTCCTCAAAGCTTTTACCATGCAGAATCCTGACATTTTCAAGCGTCCTCATGATATTGGCAGAAGTGCTGAAGGTCCCTGTGTTGTTTCGACGGTATATGTTTCGACCGTCGGTATGTATAATAAAAATGTCGGCAGCCCCGTCAAAGCCGGAGCAAAAAAATGCCGAACAGTACATTTCCGGCGGTATGACCATGACGGTATGTGTGATCTGCGTCCCGTCTTTAAGTACCGCGGGATGATCGAGGCGGTGGATAAAAAGCATATATTCTTTTTCAGAGTCAAATGTGATGGAGGTGATAACTACCTGTCGCTCTTTTGTCGATGGTTTCAGAAATTCAATGTTTCTGAACAAACCGACATCACCGCTTGAAAGATAATAGTTGGTCCGAGAATCCACGACCGATAAATGATAATTGGAATTCCGAATACCGTTTTCCATTTCCTCAAGGAGACAGGAAATGTCCTCTTTTTTCTCTATCTCAGTTGCAAGCAAGTGAGCAAAGGCCGCATCCGAAACATCCCATGAGTAGCTGCAGATAGAATTCACGGTTTTGGCGATCTGTTCGGAAACCTCATTGAGATTCTTGCTACGCTCCGCATATAATTCGTCTCCTACCGATTGAAAAACCGAAAAGGCCATCACTGTAAAAGTTGTAAACAGCAGAACAACTAACAGTATACCTATAGTCATGGATATTCGGTTGTAATGGCGGGTTACGGCTTTTTTCATTATTACACCATGCCTCAGTATTTGATTTCAATGTCGGAATGACCGGTTTTCTCTCTATAATCCAGAACTTTTTGCTGAATTTGCTTTTTGCTTTTCTTCCGGATCAGGACTTCCTCTCCGTTTTGGAGCAGACATACATCATTTGCTTCGATGACATAATTCATATTGACAAGATAGCTTTGGTGACAGCGTAGAAAGCGAAGATCGTTCAACTCTGCTTCGATCTGACAGAGCTTCTTGTATATATTGTACTCTCGGTTCTCTGTCCGATGCAAAATACATTTTGTATTGATGCTTTCCACATATATAATCTCATTCAGCGGAATATATACAATATTTGACTTCTGCTTGAGCTGATAGCTGTCACACTGATATTCCGGCATAAAACGGTCCAGTGTATGTCGGATATCGGCAAGGCTGTATGGTTTCAATATGTACCCGGACGCATATACATTATAGCTCTCAAGTGCATAATCGGCTGAAACAGTACAAAATACAATTTTGCCCCGGTACGAAAGATCTCTCAGCTTTTGTGCAATATTCATACCGAACGAATCCCCCATAAACAGGTCAAGAAAAATTATATCGTATTCTATATTTTCCATAACATCGTAATACAGGCTGGCTCCGCGATCGTATAACGTAAATTCGCAACGCACAGAAGTCTCAAGAAAGTATTTTTTCAGAAGCGAATACAAAAGATTCCGTTCTAAATCGTTGTCATCACAAATTGCCAAACGCATGAAGAAAACATATTCCTTTCCGGACGAGATTTTGTTGTACTATATTTTTACACGGTACAATTCGTCCTCAATAATATCACATAAGTGGATAGGATCAACGTTGTATTGATTAAGCTTGTCTGCCAACTTCCTCAGCCAATCTACATCGTCGGATATATCGTAGACGCAGTCCTTAATGTCCAACAATCCGTTTAAAAATGAACATGCACAAATACCATATGTATCCTTCTTTATTTGCTTGGATTCATTTTTTCCTGTGTCTTTCGTACCTTTTCTGACTACTACATAGATGTTCATTTTTTAACCTACCTTTTTTAGATTTCAAAAACAGCAGCTTACGGATACTTCGAAGATTTTTCCGAATAAATCTTACACCTGTCATTATACTAAATAAAGGCAGTAAATTCGCAATAATATGAATTCGGCAGTGTTAATGAGGAAATTGGTCAATAAAAGTAGAATTTAGTTGTTCTTTATTCTTTTTATTGCTGTGAGCACACGGTTATATTCCGTTTCAAGTTGATGCATAACGGTTGCTGACGGCAACATCATTTCTCGCAGCTTGTCACACAACTCTGCGGCACGATCGCCTAAGCTTTGAAAGCCAAGGGTATAACTGATGCCCTTTAAGGTATGTGCCGCGCGAAAAGCACTTGTGAGGTCATTTTCTTGCAAGTTTTTCAGCAGCATAGAGTAGGAAGGATCGGACGGGAACTCGAGTACGAACATTTCAACGGTTTCCATATCCTCCAACCGTTCAAGTACGTTCATAATGTCTCCGCCAATCTCTTCGTAAAATTCGGATAATGTCCATTTTGATGAATCCGGTATCTCCATTTGATCACCTATCCTTTCTTACATGGCAGTCCGAACCTGAATTCTTCTTTTGATTAACATCCGTACAGATGAACATAATTTTCATCAAGCATTCAGTAGTATTGAAGCCGGAGCAGAATATTTCCCCATCTCAACCGTCAAACGGGTATCTGTCAAGCTGTGGAGGAGGATATTGAATGACAGCTTTGCTTGTACTGCTTCTATATGGAAAATTATACAGTAAATGGCGAAAAAAGTCAATAGCGATGCGAAATCACTTGATTTCAGAAAAAGGGTATATGTACGTAGTTTTCTTAGTTGATCATGTCGCTCTGCGTTTTATTATTTTTTATGTTTGGGAGAATGGGAACCCTGTGCATACTTTGTCCTGACAGCAACAGCACCACTGCCGTTTGCATTTTCCTTTGGAATAATACAGAGGCAGTAGCAGCAGTCGCAGTCTTCCTCTTTATATATAGGCGATCCGAAGCACCTCCTTTCTCAGACACCAAAATTTAAAAAAGTTTTTTTGAGAAAACGAAAAAGGGCGGTTTTCTTAAGAGAAAAACTCTCCCAAAACCGCCCTGAAATAGCGTTCCACCAGTCCGATTCCGCGCAGTAGGTCGAAATCGGCGTTGGCATCTTTTTATTTTTGCTTTAATTCGAATTTTGAAAAAGTGAGAAAAACGGCGAAAAACGAAGAAAACCCGAGAAAATCTCGGGTTTTTCGACCGGCATCTTTTAAGACCGGAACACTTGAGACGTGTTGACAAAAAAGATGCCAACTTATTTAAGGTGTTATTTGCCTTTATTTGCTTTTCTTTTTGCTATACGTTCTTCCCAAAAATCCGCTTGGGTGATATATATTTCGTACAGTTGTTTATAAGACGGAATGGATCTGTAACGACTACTACCGTTCTTTGAAGGTATGGGCGGTTGCGCAATACCAAGATATATGCCCAAAAGCGAAACCACAACCCAGTTGGGAAAATAGAACAAAATAATAATAGCGATAAAGTAGGATGAATAATAAAATCCAAGCACGATATGCGAGAGAAGCTTTTTCGGCAGAAGTTTGCTCCAAAAGCGGTACTGTATATCGTAAGCATCGAATATCGGCAGGCGAACAATTCCCAACGCAACACAAATAATCACCATAACAATTATATGAGGGATTGTCACGCCTTCGGGAGCACTTCTCAGTAAAACCACATAGAAGGGACATATCAAGAGTATGGTTGCCATAATCAAAATGGGCGTAACAAGAGAGCTGGCGCCGATGATTTTCACATCAAGGCTTTTTTGATATTTTTTTATGCTTGATATGATGTATAATGGTGCTTTTTCCAAGACCACATGCTTTCCGCCGTGTGTATAAATGATGGCTCGCCATGTTTTTTCCGAATCGCCTTTATATCTCGGCTTTGAATCTATTACATATTCGATCTTTTCGATCGAATCCCAGCAAAGCTTTCCTTTATTGGCGTAATATATTCCTTCCTCGTCCAAAACGCAAATAATTTTACCAAAGAAGTGTTTGTTCAATGAGCGCAGAACAAGAAATGGCACAGAGAAAAGGAAACAAACTAAAACAGAAGTCCAAAAAGTAGAGGGAGAACCATAAGTATCAAGTTTTCCAACACACCACGAAATCGCAAAGATGGTGTATGGAATTGCAAACATCGTAGAATACAAAATGATCAAAGGAATATTAAAGCCTTGTCGGCGTATCTTTTTCCCTTGAATACACTTTAAGCTGTTTTCTTGCACTGTGCCACCACCTTTCTTAAATAAATTATATCATATTTTCTGATATTTTTCAATATTTACCGTGAAAATGGTGTGGTAAAGGTTCATTTCCGATCCTTAACCCGAAAATGCCGATTGGCATCTTTTTATTTGCACGAAAACCCGAATTTCAAAAAAGTGAGGAAAACGGCGAAAAACGAAGAAAACCCGAGAAAATCTCGGGTTTTTCGACCGGCATCTTTTAAGACCGGAAGACTTGGCTCGTGTTGACAAAAAAGATGCTTACGAAACCATCCGCAGTCCGGATCTACTGTGCTGCGTTTTTCTTCTTTGTACTCGATACTCGGAATTGTTTTCTCCGTTTTTGTCATTATCGTCGTTTTTATCTGCTATAATCAAATCCTTATATTTTGGGCAATGAAATACAACCGCATGATATACGCACTTTTTGACATTTTGATTTGCCGATATTTTATTTCTTTGTTTCCTCGCCTTTCGTCTTTTCCTCCGCCAACAGTTTCTCAATTTGCGACTGCTTGGCAAGGATCGCGTTCACTTTATCATAAAGATCCTCAATCATGATCTCGGTTTTCAGGTTGACCTTATAATCGTTTTCTGCGCGATGGCGGTCTTTTTCCTCCTGCCGGTTCTGACTCATCATAATCAGCGGTGCCTGAATGGCTGCCACACAGGACAAGACAAGATTCAGAAGAATAAACGGATATGGGTCAAACGCTTTTGCCGCAAGAATTGCGTTGACGACCATCCACAGAATCAGCACGCCTGCAAACGAAAATATAAAAGCCCAGCTACCCGCAAATTTTGCAATAGTGTCAGCTGCCCGCTGTCCTAGCGTGTATTTCTCAATCTCTTTTTTGGGGTTGACGGAAATTTTACTGTCCGACAAAAGATTCAAAACTTCCTCATCTGTCATATCTTTTCGGATTTCATTCAGTATTTCCTGCAATAATTTTCTGTTTTCTTTCATGATTTCTCCCTCTTATTTAATAGCTTTTTATTCATCATCCGTTTGCGGCATTGTCCGCAAAAAGAAATCCGGGCCTTCTTTTTGAAACAGCAGAAGCGCAACTCCGAACAGCAGCTCGACGTGCCTTTTCGGATCGTCCAGCGGGATCAGAAAGTCATCCCGGATTCTTCCGATACGGTACAGAACCGTGTTGCGGTGGGTAAACAATGCGTCACAGGTCTTTTTGAGCGAGCGGCTGTAAATCAGATAAAAGTACAGTGTTTCACAGTATTGCGTTTCTTTTTTTCGGTCATGTTCGCCAAGCGCCCGAAGCTCCGGTGAGATAAGATCGTTGCGGGATTCCAGATTTTTCAGAAGCAATGGCGTCCGCAATTGCGCTATAGAACAGACATTTTCACCGTGATAGTCGCTTCCCGCCATCATGCTCAACGCATCGTGTGCGGCGCGGTAAAGGGACGGAAGGTCATACAGATTGCGAATCGCCTCTGAAACAATTACCTTCAAATCGAATTTTTTTGCCAGTTCTATAAACATATCTACATCACTGTCTCTATGCAGAAACAGAAATATATCACCCTTGTAGAGAAAGGAATGAGAATTCGGGAAACGTTCACCGATTTCTTCTTTCAGGTGATGCATCCCGGGATACTGACCGTGGTAAGCAGTCAGATCCATCAATGCAAAAGCGGATGGGTGAAAGTCTGCAAGATAAGTGCCTACGGTCTGGAGTCGAAAATAGGAGGCGGACGGAAATCCTCCGTCAAGCAAATGCATCAGAATATCTTCGGCTGTTTCAAACGGCTTGTCCTGACGGCTTGTTTCGATAAAAAGCTGTTTTGCGAGAATAAGATCAATTTGTCGCCAGATCTCCGCTGAAATTTTCGGAAGATGACCATCCGTATCCACGCATATGAGATAGCCGAGCCGGACACCGGTACAGATGAGCGGTGCAAAGCGCCGGCGAAAGGGGCTTTCCCCCAATTTGATCATATCGGCACATCCTTCGCGGAGCGCTGGGCTTTTACTGATGACCGCACTTGACTCATAAGTGATTGCGCCTTGTGAAACCGCGTCACGGAACAACGGGTCGGAGAAACCGACCGGACAAAAATGCGCTACGACTCGAAAAGCATCGTCAAGCACAAGCAGAGGACAGTCCAAGAAAAAGCCGACATCAAGCGCAAGCTGTTGCAGATCATCCTGTTCAAAAAATTCCGTGATCAAAGCTGTCACATCTCCAGATCTCCATTGCGGTTGAGACAAACTCTCACCTTCTTTCAAAAGCTATTGTGCTGAAAGCACAACTGCGATTGCATTTATTATACCATAAAAACATTGTTTTTTCAAGAGAAAACGAGTACAATATTGGCGTAAAAAGAAAAAAAGGGAACGGAGTGATTCCAATGGGTGCTTTGAAAATGTAGCCCAAAGGGCAAAGCAAAAAGCGAAAATAGTGCGTTGGCGGGACTGACCGCAGAACGCCGAAAATAAAAACAGTTGATATAAATGGAGGGATTGATTATGGTACCGAGCATTTTTGGTGAGAATATGTTGGATGATTTCTTTGACGGCGGTTTCTTTGGCGCACACAATCCGCTTTACGGAAAGAACGCAAGAAATCTGTTGAAGACCGATATTCGTGAGATGGATGA
>URUL01000061.1 GCA_900551005.1 uncultured Ruminococcus sp.
CCGATAATTTATTCCATTCCTCACGCGCAAGTGCTTCCTGATATCTTTTTATATCCATTCCTTCGGTATTTTCATCATAAAATTATGCGTTGGCATTTTCCGCAATATTTTTCGAGTGCATTTCAAGACTGCATCCGCCGATATAAAGATTACGAACAAAAAGTTCTTCGCCCGCTGATGCGGCAATATCCTGCAGATACCGTGTGGCATCCTGTGAAAAACTGTTTCCTATGGCTAAAATTTTCATAATATGTAGTTCCTTTAAAACTTATTTTTTTACAGAGAGGAGTTCGCGTACTTCTTTCGCCTTGCCGCATGTCATATTTCCCTCACTGCATGCACCGCGAAGGCATGCAGGTCCTGCATTTTTGAAAAGATTCGGCGCCACGTTGCGAACGAGACGGAGCATCTCTCTTGCAAGAGCACGTATTTCCCATTGTGCCCGCTCGCAACAACGGAGGGTAAAGAAATTATAGAGCGAGCGAACATTCATCGTCATAATAATTTTCGTATCGCAAGCACCCGGCATAACAATACGTGCATCTTCATTTGCGAGTTTTTCAGCGGCACGGCGGGCAGATTTTTCATCTTTGCCCTCAGAGATAAAACGAGCTGTATGAGCTTCCGTCAGCATGGTACGAAGACTTTCGTAATGGCGGGCATCTTCCTCCATGGCGGCAATAAATTCAGCTTTTGCTTCCGGTATTTTTTCTATCTCGGGCGGAAGAATATAATCAAAATCTGCCTTTGAAACATAGCGTTGGCTCTGAACAGAATATGATGCGATCCTATGACGTGTAATCTGCGCAAGCAATGTCCTGGAGACGCCCTCTATTCCGAATGTGAACGAAGCATGCTCAACAGGGCTTTCATGACC
Source organism: uncultured Ruminococcus sp. (assembly GCA_900551005.1). Lineage (GTDB taxonomy): Bacteria > Bacillota > Clostridia > Oscillospirales > CAG-272 > Apopatosoma. The sequence continues at coordinate 878 of URUL01000061.1, forward strand.
GAGACTTGAGAGCATATCGAGAAAGCTTTCTGTCTTTTCCGGAGTCAGATTATCAAGCAGATCATCGATCTTGCTCTTGGAGTAGCAGAGCTTTGCCGCCGCCGCAACGATCTTATCGGCATCAGGCGTATAGGCGAGAAGTTCAACATGCATTTTTCTTTTCCTCTTTTCTTATTTTATTTTTATATTGATATGTGCCGAAAATGAATTTCGGTATCTTCATCATTCTTCCAATGCGCGACGGCTGGCATAAGAGTCTCCATAACCATTCGAGCCGCAGAGCGATAAATGCTTTGGGCGCTCGTTTTGCTGTTCCCGCATAGATATCAAGGCTTCCGCCGAGGCACATGAGCAGGGAAGCGGGAAGCTTTTTCCGATTTTCATAAGTCCATTTTTCCTGTGTGGGCGAGCCGAGACAGACATAGAGAATATCGGTTTGTACATCGTTGATTTCATCTATGATCTTATCGTTCTCCGAGCCGTGTTTTTCAAAATATCCGTCATGCGTGCCGACGATATTCAGTCCTTTGTATTTTTCACGCATTTTTTCTGCGGCAGCAATCGCAATCCCGGGTTTTCCTCCGAGAAAATAAACGCGATAGCCTTTATTTCCCGCGAGCTCCAGTATTTTTTCTCCGAAATCAACACCGGCAATCTTTTCTTTTATCGGTGTGCCGAGAATCTTTCCCGCGAGCAATACGCCGGCTCCGTCAGGAAGAATAAGCTCGGCGGATGAAACAATATCTTGTATTTCTTTTTCTTCGATGCATCGCTGCAATATTTCTGCATTCGGCGTATGAACGACGATCTGCTTTTTCTCCGCTATGGCCCTTTCTGCGAAAAGAAGCGCATCGGAAAATGTAATATTATCAAAGAGTATGCCTCTTATATCTGTTTTTTCCAGAATGATCACATCCATATTTTACTTACTTTTATATCATATCACATTTGCGGGAAAAAAACCATAATATTTTTTAAAATATAAAATATTTTTTTAAAAGATTTGAAGTCAAAATATTGAAAAGAGGGAAAGACTATGCTATAATATTTAATATTTATTATGTCTTGGAGTACATATGGACAAAGCCGTATATTGCCTGTATCCGATATGCACAAACTGCTATATTCTTTCGTCCTGCGGGGAATGCGCCGTCATAGACCCTGCATCATCCGCGTCTCTTTTGCGCGATGAGATCAATAAGACCGGCGCTGTGCTGAAATACATCCTGCTGACGCACGGGCATTTCGACCACATAGGCGGTGCGGACGAGCTGAAAAAGTATTTTCCCGAGGCGAAAATACTCATAAGTGCCGCGGACGCAAGGATGCTGGATGATCCTATGATGAATGCGTCAAAGCTTTTTGGCGGAGGAGAGATACTATGTACCTCCGCATATGAGACGGTGGCAGAAGGCGATATTCTCACGCTCGGTGAAGAAAAGATTTCCGTCTTGGCGACTCCCGGGCATACAAAAGGCTCTCTCTGCTATGTCTGCGACAACACGGTCTATACGGGTGACACGCTTTTTGATGACGGATACGGCAGGACAGACCTGCCGAATGCAGCACCTTGGAAAATAGAGGCTTCCGTTGCACGCATCAAAGCATCATACTCCGGGAAAACGGCATGCCCGGGGCATGGGGCGAGTTTTACAATATAAGAATCAACCGAAAGGAAATATAAATTTATGGACAATACTACTTATCTTGCAGAATTACTTTTCCCGAATGTGACACAAACACCCGAGGATATGGAAAAGCTCTTCCCGAAAAGAGAATTGCCCGAGGGGGCTGTCGTCTCGAGAATGGCGCCGAGCCCGACGGGCTTCGTTCATCTCGGAAATCTCATGCAGGGGCTTACCTCGGAGCGTCTTGCTCATCAAAGCGGAGGAATCATGTATCTGCGCGTTGAAGATACGGATGCCAAGCGCGAGGTAAAGGGAGCTACAGAGACGCTTATCGAGATGCTTTCGCACTACGGTATTTTCTTTGATGAGGGTGCTGCTCTCGATGAAAACGGAAAAATCTGCGATAAGGGAATTTATGGTCCTTACAAGCAGAGCCGGAGAGCTTTTATTTACCATGTATATGCAAAGAAGCTCGTACAGGAGGGAAAGGCATACCCATGCTTCTGTACGGAGGAGGAGCTTGAGCAGTTCCATGCCGAGCAGGAAGCCGAAAAAGCGAATTTCGGCTATTACGGCAAATGGGCAAAATGGAGAGATCGTCCGATATCCGATATAGAAGAACAGCTTAAAGCGGGCAAGGAATGGGTACTTCGTTTCCGCAGCACGGGTAGCATAGAGCATAAATTCAAATATCACGATCTGATAAAAGGCGATGTGGATATTACCGAAAACGATATAGACCATGTTCTGCTGAAGAGCGACGGCATACCGACATATCACTTCGCGCATGCGGTGGATGATCATCTGATGGGCACTACGCATGTTGTCCGCGGAGATGAATGGCTTGCCAGTCTGCCTTTCCATATACAGCTTTTCGCCGCCCTCGGTCACAAGCTGCCGAAGTATGTTCATATCGGTACGCTTATGAAGATGGACGGAAATTCCAAGCGAAAGCTCTCAAAGCGCAAGGATCCTGAGCTTGCACTCTCGTACTATAAATCCGAGGGATATCCTACAGAGAGCGTTGTGGAATATATCATGACGATCCTCAATTCCAATTTCGAGGACTGGAGAAGAGCAAATCCGACAGCTCCGATAAATGATTTCAAGTTCACGACAAAGAAGATGAACGCTGCCGGCTCGCTTTTTGATATAGCAAAGCTCTGCGACGTTTCCAAAAATATTATTTCCCGCTGGAGCGCAGAAAAGGTATATGACGAGACTGCGGAATGGGCAAAGGAATTTGACGCTGACTTCTATACGGAGTTCACGGCTGATCCTGCTTTTACGAAAGCCGTGTTGGCCATAGGCAGAGGCGGAAACAAGCCGCGCAAGGATTTTGCCGTATGGAGCGAAGTGAAGGGCTACATGGGCTTCATGTTCGATAAGTATTACGATTCGGAGGGAGAATATCCGCAGGGCTTTGAGCCTTCGCTCATTGCCGATGTCCTGAAAGCATATCTGGCTGTGTACAACTCGGCGGACGATCAGACGACTTGGTTTGATAAAATGAAGGATGTGGCGGAGAAATTCGGCTTTGCACGCGAGATGAAGGAATACAAGGCTTCGCCTGCGTCTTACCGCGGCAGTATTGGAGATATAAGCTCTTTTGTCCGCGTGGCGATAACGGGCAAGCAGAATGCGCCTGACCTATATACCGTCATGAATATTCTCGGCGAGAGCAGATCGAGAGAAAGAATAGAAAAACAGATAGAAAGACTGGGAGGCTAATATGACAGACAGACCGAAATTTCCGAAACGCGCGCTGATAACGGCGGGCATGCCTTACGGAAGCAAGGAACTTCACTTCGGGCATGTGGGCGGCGTTTTTGTTCATGCCGATGCTTTTGCGCGATTTCTGCGCGACAGAATAGGAAAAGAAAATGTTATCTTCGTATCGGGAACCGACTGCTATGGCTCCCCTATCGTTGAGAAATACAAGGCTCTCCGTGCGGAAGACGCTTTTGAGGGAAGTATTATCGATTTCGTGCAGTATAATCATGACAAGCAGGCACAGACGCTCGAGGACTATCTAATAAGTCCGTCGCTTTTTGCGGCGAGCGCACTCGGTGAGAGCGGAAAGATCCATACGCAGTACAGTGCGGAGTTTTTTGAGAAGCTGGCAGCATCCGGCGCTCTGATCCGTCTTTCCACAAAACAGTTTTACGATGAGAAATATCAGACCTTCCTGAACGGCAGACAGGTTACGGGAAGATGCCCGATAGACGGCTGCAAATCCGAGGTGGGATATGCCGATGAATGTTCACTTGGTCATCAGTATTTCCCCGAGGAGCTGATAGCGCCGGTCAGCACGCTTTCCGGTGAGCGTCCGGTTTTGAAAAACGTTGAAAACTGGTACTTCGACCTTGAAAAGTATATGGATTTCCTCATAAAAATGATGGATGAAAAGGATGCAAACGAAAATCTCCGCAAGACAACATCTCTTGCTTGCCGTGAATTTCTGAAAAATCCCATCATATATACAAAGCTCGATTTTGCCGAAACGGTAAAGGAAAAGCTTGCGGGCTTCAATTGCCGCTATGAGGAAGAGGAAGCGCGCGGAATGCTCCGCATCATATTTGATAAGCTGGCGGACAGGGAAGCGGCATGCGAGATACTCTCCGATGCGCAGATACGCTTCCGTACGGGAAAGACGCTCGTTCCATTCCGTCTTTCCGGCAATATTGACTGGGGCGTACCCGTTCCCGAAAAGGACGGTGTGAAGGGGCTTACCTTCTGGGTATGGCCTGAATCTCTTTGGGCGCCGATCTCCTTTACGCAGACTTATCTCGAGAGCATCGGTCACAGCCGCGACGAATGGAAGGACTACTGGTGTGATGACGATGCTGTCGTTTATCAGTTCATCGGAGAGGATAACATTTATTTCTATCATCTTGCCGAAATGGCGATGTTTGAAGCCATAAATGAGTCAGACGGATATGATAAGAAATTCAAGATGCCGCGTATAATAGCAAATAAACACCTGCTCTTCTTTGATAAGAAGGCGAGCAGTAGCGGCAAGATCAAACCGCCCATGGCAAGCGAGCTTCTCACTCATTATTCAGCAGAGCAGCTCCGTGCTCATTTCCTCGGCCTTGCGCTCGGACTTTCCAATGCGCCTTTCCAGCCGAAGGTGTATAACCCGAATGCAGATGCCAAAGCGCCCGATCCCGCCTGCGGCGAGTGGAATATGTTCACAAATCTGCTCAACCGCGCCACAAGAACGCTCTTCTATTCCTTCCAAAAATATAATGAAGGAAACCAGGTCATTCCGCGCGGCGAGGTCAGTGCGGCAGTGAAAGCGGCGGCTGAAGAAGCCATTCTGAAATATGAAAATCATATGTCTACGCAGAGCTTCCATCTCGTTATGTACACGCTCGAAGAATATTTCCGCCTGATAAATAAGGAAATATCGGCTTTGTTCAAGCCTTTTAATGAAAGCTTTGATAAGGCGGCATTTGATCAGGCTGTGATCGATGCCATACACATGGTCAAGACGGCGACAGTTCTTGCACATCCCATAGCACCGAAGTCAACCGAGGCGGTCATGAAGTTTATGAATATGCCCGAGGAAGTATTCTCGTGGGAGAATATCTTTGATTCTGTTGACAAGATAACCGCCGAGGGACACATGTTCAATGTGCTCGAACCGAGAAGCGATTTTTATGTAAAGCCGGAATGGCAGTATTGAGGTATATCATGAATATAGAAAAAACGATCAAAGCGCTCGAAAAGAATAACATGCAGGTCCACTTTGTCGCAGATGCGGCAGAGGCAAAGGCAAAGGTGCTTTCGCTTATTCCCGAGGGGGCTACCGTGGCAAACGGCGGCAGTATGACGCTTGTCGATACCGGAATACTTGATGCTGTGAAGAGCGGTTCTTACCGATATCTTGACAGAAATATGCAGGGGCTTTCCGAGAAAGAGAAAAGCATGCGCCTCGGTGAGATCATGACATGCGATTATTTTCTTTCAAGCTCAAATGCGATAACCGAGAACGGCGAGCTTTACAATGTAGACGGTACATCAAACCGCGTAAATGCACTGCTTTATGGACCGAAAAACGTAATCATTGTAGCCGGAGTCAATAAGATCGTTCCCGATCTTGCTTCCGCTGTACGCAGAGTAAAGGAGATCGCCGCACCGAAAAATTGCAGGAGACTGAATTGCAACACATATTGCTTTCACAAGGGGCACTGTGTTTCGCTCGACCGCGGCGGCGACATGGCAGACGGCTGTGACAGCGATTCAAGGATATGCTGTAATTACACCGTGATGGCATCGCAGCGCCTGCACGACAGAGTTAAAATCGTTCTCGTAAATGAGGAATTGGGATATTGAGAAATATGTCGGAGCATCACATGAGATTAGACGGTTTTGGATTATTTGTCGCAGACATGTCAAAGATGATTCGTTTTTACAGAGATGTTCTTGGTTTTGAAGTAAAAGAGGCAGAAGATACATCGAATGTTTATTTGGTGAAAGACGGTACTTTGTTTCTGCTATATGGCAGAAAAGACTTTGAGAAGATGACGAGTCGCAGATATGACTATATCAAAGGTTTAAATGGACATTTTGAAATAGCCCTTTATGTTGATACATTTGATGAAGTTGACACTGCTTTTAACAAGGCTGTTGAAAATGGTGCTACTCCCATATTGGCTCCGGAACTTGAGCCTTGGGGACAAAGAACTTGTTATATTGCCGATCCCGAAGGCAATCTGATTGAGATAGGTTCATGGAATAAGCCTTACGCAGAAAAGGATTTATAATTTCTGTTCTGAGGGACTTATGGCTACTCGCAAAGTCGTGTGTTCTGTAAAGCAAAAAGGAAAAGACTAACGAAATTTTCGTTAGTCTTTTTGAATATCTGAAAAATCCCTATGGAAATCAGGGCAAAATTGCCGAGAACTTACTTTTATTTCAGACATTTATTTTTGCGCTGTAGATCTCATCAAACGGGAGCGGGGAATAAGAGAGCTTGGCTTTTCGCAAGCCTTCTATGCCCATATCCTCTTCGCGGTTTGCAAAGACGGCATCGGGGAAAGCCGCCGAGATGAATCTCTGATTGACTACGGTATAAGCACCCTCGATATCGCGGTGTGCTTTTTCCACGTGAATGAGCGCCGTATCGCCGTTTATCATTTCGCCTATGGTATACGCCGCTATATTGCCGTCGGCATAGAGCACGCCTGCCGTGAGCCCGAGAGAGCCAAAATTTTCATAGAGTTTGTCTATCGCCGCATCTTCGTTAACGAGCATGGTTTTGTTTTCCTCAAGAGCGGGGTCTTCACGGAGAGCAAGGATCGCTTTTTCCAGCTCTTCCTTGTTTTTATTTGAAATTATATCGAATCGGCTTTCATATGTAGCTTCAAATTTGTTTATATGATTTCTCTTTGCATGGAGGGCTTTGCCGGAAAGCGTGCGAAGCTTTTCCGCTTCATAGATATATTCGAAAAGATCGCGCTCCTCCGATATCTCGGCTTTTTCACCGAATATTTCTTTCAGCTTATCCGTATCGCTTTTTTTCAGATAAGTAAAAAAGATATCGGGATATTGCGCCTTAAGAGAAAGAACGGTGTCATGCAGATCAACATCAGCACCGCCTATCGGCATATATGAAAAGCGCTTTTTGCTGATGGAATTCACTCCGATAACACAAATAAAGCCGTTGACCACGGCATATTCGAGCCGGTCCTCATCTCTCCACATGAGCATATTGGAAAATGATTCGTAGGATGAGATCCTTCTTCCTTTATAAAAATTTTCAAAGAGCTGTTTATCTTCTGTTGATATCTGCCTGAAATTTTGCATAAATAAAAAATACCTGCATTTCATCTTATAATTTTTTATATTCTACCATGTTCCGCCAATATTTTCAAGATATTTTTCCGAAATATTCAAATTGCTTGACAAATTGACATCACATAGGTATAATATATTATAAATAAGATTTACGGAAAGGATATGATAATATGTCTACGCCTGTAGAAGGAAAATATCTGATATACAAGGGCAAGCCGCTCGTTCGCGAGAAGAATATCATATGCTACGGCGATATGAGCGAGAAATGCTACCTTTTTCTCATGATACTGACAAATAAAAAAGAAAACGGCATAGAAGTGCCTGACAGAATACTGATTCAGATACTCAGCACCGATGAAAAGCAGAGAATTATAAAGCAGGGAGAAAAATCCGGACTCTATAATGCACTGGATATCGGTATGGTATGGCTTGAAAGAGCACTCGCAACGGAATAAGACATATCTATCGCCAAGAGAAGCTGTAGGCTGATATTGGTTGTTGCGCATTGCACTTTTCAGGAGCAGAAAACTATCGAAACAAGTAAACATAACAAAAACCATCCGTCCCGGCGGATGGTTTTTGTTATGTAAGTACGAGTACTGTACGATCAATTGCTTGTCGCCCTTTTTATATTATTTTCAGCGCTGACACTTAGTTCTTTATATGTTCGGCAAATAAAGAATATGTGGCGGCAGATGATAAATCGGATATGAGCGACTTTACCGCAGGTTGAGATAATATCTTTTCGAGTTTGGCTATATCCAGTTCATCGTTTTCTGAACTATATAGAATATTTCCCGCGTAACTTTCAAGCACCTCGATGCAGTCCTCTCTGGAAACCAGTTCACGGAAAGCTTTGTGGTAGGAAAAATCAAATTCTCTTTCTACCAATGTTGAGGAACCATAAGAATGAATCCGTTCTCTCATGAATTTAGATTCCAGAAAATATTCCAACAGTTCAAGGGTAGAACCGGACAAGATTTCATCCGGGGCACCAAACATCCGCTCCAAATATTCAGGATTAACTTTAGCAGTCACCACGTAGTCGGGATTTATAAGTGTTTCAGATTCTTCCGGAACTATCTTGGAGGAGATCGACGTTGTATCGGTAATAGCAGGTTCTTCGTTGCTGCCGGATACATGATTTTCTTCAACATGTGAATGATCAGTCTGAGCAAATACGGTGATCGAGGTCGAGCAACATATCAGAACAACCAATATCAAAGATAAAATTTTCTGAAACATATCTTCAGATCCTTTCATATTAAATCAATCAGTGAATATGTGTACTCCTTTTTCTCATCGAGAAAAACGAATTTGCGAGCTTTGAGAGACTTTTGTATTATTTTATCCCTGGATAGTGGTGGTATCAATTTGGTATCAACGAGCGATTTTCTCTGATTTTTTCAAATTGTGAGAGCAAAAAAACTTATAATATCAAGGTTTTTTCGACTACCGGGCAGCCACTTCGGATCACTCCCACTCGACCGTTGCCGGAGGCTTGCCGGTAACGTCGTACATGACAAGATCTATCTGATCGGAGAATTTCGCATATATTTCGTTTGCTATATCCGAAAGCGCACTTTCGTCAAAGTCCTTACCGGGGACGGCAGGTCTTGCCGTCATGAAATCTCCGGTGACAACGGCACGGATAGCTACGCTGTATTTTGCTCCGTCTGCGGATATGGGAAGCAGAACGGCAAATGTCTGACTGATCTTCTTCGTTGCGAGCTTCGCCGTAACAATGGCATCCAGCTCACGGAGAAGGTCTGTAGACTCTTCATTTATATGAAGCGGCTTTACGCTCAGCTTGTCTACTGTCTTTTTGCCTATGACAAGCGCTACGCGGTTTATCGCGGATATTTTATTCGGTATTTCGCGGGCAAGCTCGAAAATATCACCGGTGCTGATATCTCCCGCAAGAATGGCAAGGCTGCGATAGCTTCTGTTATCACCCTGAACACCTACGCTGTGGATCGGAGCGATGACGGCACGGATATTATTCGGCACGAGAGACTTAAGCTCCGCTTCCGCCTTTGCGGGTATCTCGGCGGCGCTCTCCGTGCATATGATACGAACGCCGAGACCGGGTCCGGGGAAGGGCTGACGCGATGCTATGGACTCATCAAGTCCGAGCATGCGTGCAACCTGTCTCACCTCATCCTTGTGCCAGTCCCAGTTTGTCTCTATGATAAGACCTTTTTCGCGGGCACGGCGAACGATATCGACATCGTTGTGGTGAGTTTTGATTTTGTGCGCATATCCGGAAACATCAGGATTTCCGCTTTCGATAAGGTCCGGGCGGAGCGTGCCCTGCGCAAGAAAGGTCGTATCGAAATCGATATCCAGGCTTTCAGCCGCCTCTCTGGTGACCTTTATAAACATAGAACCGATTATCTTGCGCTTCGTTTCAGGGTCGCAGGTATTTGCAAGCGGACCGATGATATTTCCGTTTCCGTCATCTACCGTATCATAGAAAAATGTCTTTGCGGCATTTACTCGCTTCATATTGACAAGGCCGAGCGAGCTGAGATTTTTACATATGATATCGCTCTCGTTTTTGCGCATCATGCCGTGGTCTATATGTATAGCGTATATATTTTCGGGGGGTAATGCCTTTGTCAGAAGGGCAGCCGTAACGGCGCTGTCAACGCCGCCGGAAACGAGAACCATGACCTTCTTATCGCCGACTCTTCTGCGGATCATATCGACCGAGGTCTGTATTCTGTCCTCAAGCGCATAGACCTCCTTGAGTCCGCATATACCGCGCAGGAAGTTTTCGAGCATGGTTTTACCGTTTTCCGAGAGTTCAACCTCGGGATGGAACTGCACGCCGATGATCTTGCGTTGCTTATCATATATAGCAGCTACGACATCGCCTGTTTTTCCGACACATTCAAAACCGTTTGCAAGAACCTTCACGGCATCTCCGTGGCTCATGAGGACTGCCTGCTTTGCATCCAGCCCTGAAAAGAGCGGGCAAGATGTATCAACATCGATAACGGTCTGACCGTATTCGGTTTTTACTTCGGGCAGGACTTTGCCGCCGAAATGCTCATTTATCAGCTGCATTCCGTAGCAGATGCCGAGTATCGGCTTGCCGATTTCAAAAAGATTGCCGTCATATTTCGGCGCCCCTGCGCTCCAAACGCTGGAGGGACCGCCGCTGAGGATGATGGCATTGTAATCCTTCAGCTTGTCAATATCCGTTCCGAGCGCGAATATATCGGAATATACTCCCGCCTCTCTTACTTTTCTGTCGATAACCTTGGTATACTGACCGCCGCAATCGAGTATGGCTACTTTCTCGTTCATTTTTTAAAAAGCCTTTCAAAAAACATAATTTGAACTTATTATACAATACAGAGGAGTTTTTTTCAATAGTTTTTCCATAAAAAATATCAAAATAGGAGGTATTATGAAAAAATAACGCAAAATCAGGCGATCTATTTTGACATGTGTGATTTGCACAATGATTTTTCTTGCTTTTTGTTCAAATATCCGAAAATGAAGTGGTGCACGCCGATATGCTTGACATTAGTAATATCAAGTTATAAAATATATAAAATATAATATTTTTTCATATTTTGGTGATTGATATATCAACCATATGCCGCATGACGCGGCAAACGGAGGTTTACAGAATGAAGCGTAAAATATTGATACGTGTTGCAGCCATATTTTTTGCGGTACTCATGGTGCTCGGTACCGCGCTTGCCATTTTACTGTATTTATAAGAAGCATATATAGCGAAAAATTTTTGAGTCAGATTTGGAGGACAGATGAAAAGACGTTTTTTTGCAAAAATAACGGCTGCTGTATTTGCCGTGGCGATGATATTTTCGTTATCTCCGGCAGCGGCAGCTTATGCGGGCTCTTTGGAGGCTGATACATATGTTATTGTGCCCGATATGGCATACGATACAGATGATGATCTCGTATATGTAAACGACTGTTATGATCCGATCCCGCTCCTTACCATAAGGAAC
>URUL01000062.1 GCA_900551005.1 uncultured Ruminococcus sp.
GAGGGATTTTGTTCCGATGCGTGCTTCTAACTGCCTTTGGCATATTATCTTGCCGCGATAATACTCGGTGCGATTTTCGGGCTGGTTCTTGCAAAACTTCTGTCACACAGAAGCGATGATAACCGTCTTATTCTCGCTGTGGCATTACTTCTCGGTCTCTCCGGTCTCTGCTCGATTTTCGATATCTCGCCGCTTCTTTCCTGCATGGTATTCGGCGCGGTATACATGAACATGACGCTCGATAAGGAGCTTTATAAGCAGATAAACAGATTTACTCCGCCGATAATGTCGATATTCTTTGTAATGTCGGGTACAAACCTCGACGTCAGCGCACTCGGAGCTTTCGGTGTGGTCGGCATAGTATATTTTCTCGTGCGGATTATCGGAAAATATGCGGGAGCATATCTCGGCTGTCTTATCACGCATAAAGATAAGCCGATACGCAATTATCTCGGTCTTGCGCTGATTCCGCAGGCGGGCGTTGCCATAGGTCTTGCTTATCTCGGAAAGAGAATACTTCCGGATGATATCGGCAGTCTGCTCATGACCATCATCCTTTCGTCCTCTGTGCTGTATGAGATCATCGGTCCCGGATGCGCCAAGTTTGCGATATTCAAGACCTGTACGCTCCGCGGCGAAGAGAAACGCAGCATCACCATCCCCGCGCAGGCTTCCGCTAACGCAGAACCCTATCCCATAAAAGAGAGCGAAAGCAAAATGCTCCCTGCCGCCGATACAGAGGAGCTTCCCATCATAAAAACGGGCGATAAAAAATAGACAATCAGTGAAAATACTTTATATTGGCAAAGCGAGAATCAACATGCTGAAAAAGCGGCAGTCTGCAGGCTGCCGCTTTTCTTTTGCAAAAAATTCTATCGTATATTTTCCTTTATTCCGTCGGAAGAAAACATTTTCCCCACGGTGGAGAGCACTATCCGCATATCGCCCTTGAAGGTGATATTGTCGGTATACTTCGCATCATATTGCGCTTTTTCCTCCAGAGAATTGATCTTGTCGCAACTGATCTGTGCAAGTCCTGTCAGTCCCGGTGCCGCTTTGTATACGCCAAGCTTCATGCGCAGCTCATGAATTTCCTTTTCATCGGTAATGAGCGGACGCGCACCGACTATGCTCATATCCCCCTTGATGATATTGATCAACTGAGGAAGCTCATCTATCCCCGTACGTCTCAGAAACCTGCCAAAGGAGGAAACGTATTCTTCGTCATGCAGATGACGTGAGGGAAGCTCCGGCGCATGGCTTTTCATGGTGCGGAACTTATATATCATAAAAGGCTTGCCGCCTTTTCCTATTCTTTTCTGCGTGAATATGACGGGAGCGCCGGATGTAAAAAGCAATATGACCGTCACCACAAGCAAAAGCGGGAAAAGAACAATGGTAAAGAAAAGCGACAATACCAAGTCGAGTATGCGCTTTATATGCGGATAATATTTCATTCTGTAAATTACCCTTCAGAAAGGATTATTTTCCGAGGCAGAGAGCCGCAAGCTCTTCGGAATCGGCTGTGGCAAGACATTCAACCGTGTCGGAAGCACCGTAATAAATTTTGACCTCACCGGTCTCCTCCGCTATCATGCCGCCCGGGAATATAACATGCGTACGAAAGCCCTCATCCGTTTCCCACGGAAATTCGGGCGAAATGATCGGCTTATCATATATGCCTATCACCTTGGACGGATCTTCCAAATCAAGCAGAGCGATACCGGCATTATAAAATTTCGTCCATTTCGACTCCCAGCCGTTTTTGCCGCGGGAATTATCGCGGTCAACGGCATGGATTGTCACCAGCCAGCCGTATTTCGTCTTTATCGGAGGCGCACCGGGCCCTATCTTGTCATTTGCAAAAGGGACATCCTCAACACCCATGACAAATTTCATATCGCCCCAGTATTTCATATCCGGCGAAAACGACATATACATGTCAAATCTGTCCTTTCCCCGTGAATAAACAGGCATGGGCCGCTCGAGACGGACATATCTGCCGCCTATCTTCTCGGGGAAAAGCACCATATTCCTGTTTTCGGGAACAGAGATATGACATGCCTCAAAATGCTCAAAATCCTCTGTCGAAGCGATTCCGCCGCAAACACCGTGCGCCGTATCCACGGCGAAGCACATATATACCTTGCCGTCGATAACAGTCAGACGCGGATCATAAATTTTTGATATCTTATCTTTTATATTGATCCCGCAGGGCAGATTTTCCGGGTCAAGTATCGGCTTGTCCTTGACAGACCAGTCAATGCCGTCATCACTTACGGCAAGTCCGAGATTCGTGCCCTCTATTCGTGGCTCGCCCCACGTCCCATAGTCATTGCGGAAAATCATAACGTATTTACCATTGTATTTCGTCACACCCGCATTAAAAACAAGGGTGGCATGATACGGGATATCATCCTTTGTAAGAATCGGCTTGTTATGCTTTTTCACTATTTCATTTATCGTTTTCACAAAAGCTTCCCTCCGGATAATATACAATAATATACAATTCCGCCTTATTATTATAATATTTTATAGTCCCTGTGTCAATGCGAAAAATAACGGATTTTCATAATTTACATTACTTTTACATTTTCTCTGTTCACAAAATCTGAGATATATGTTAAAATTATTTTGATAAAAGTTTTATGACAGCCCCACGCAGGCTATGTGAAAGGATATACTATGAGTACGAAAAAAATCATTCTTCTTACGGCAGTACTTCCGATCGGTGCGACAAGCCTGACAACACTGATCGCATGTCTGCTGCGTATGTTCTATTTTGATCTGCCAACCTTTCTCGCAGAGGCTTGGGGCATCTTTTACAGCGCCTCGTTTTTTGTGATGGATTTCACATTCTATTTTTCCATGGGAATATTCTGTATGCTTCTCATGTTCGGAGGCAAAAAGCAGATCGTCCTCTCTTCCGTGCTGATTGCCGTCATTTATCCGATAAATCCCTTTTTGCAGTATCTGATACGTCATCTGACCATTGCTACCAAACTCTACTCCGATGAAATGCAGGAGTTTTTTGCCACGGACATCACAACTGTTCTTGTCAATCTGATGTGTATCGGTCTGCTCGCCATTATTGCCATCGTCATAAAAATCATTTTCCTGCATGACAAATGTGAAATAAAAGCGTCGCTTCTTCCCAAGAATCCCGCTTTATGTATATATACCGTTTATTGTGCCGTCATGATCATTTTCATCTTTGCCGACTTCCTGATAGACGGTGCTTATGTACAGAATCTCGCAACCGCGCTTCTGCAAGCGCTGATCTATATAGTCGGTTATATCATCGCCTTTGCAGGAGCTGCTACTGCCGCTCATGATATAAAAAAGTCTGCGACACCGACCCCGCAAATGACAGCTTGACATGGATGAAAAAGCCCGGCAGGAACGGGCGGCCCGCAAAACCGTATCAAGTACGCCCGAGGAATCTAAAATTTCCTCGGGCGTTTTTCTGTGCGAGAAGCAAACAAATAGGGGAGATGCGTAGTGAATAGAAAACAAAAAGCAACCATTTCATGATCGGTAATCATAATGATCATGGGAGTATTTCCGGTATATGGTATTTTTCTCCCAAGACCTTCTTAACTGATAAGCAGCTGATAAGCAGATGTCAAAATCGGGTTGACTTCTCCGCCCGCATATGTTAAAATAAAACAAAACATTTTAAGGAGACACACCATGAAACAAATCAGCCTTTCTCTCCGCGCCGTGCAGCTGAGAAAATACAACTCCGCGCGCATGAATCTTTTGCTGGTAGTCATTGTCACGCTGATCAATGTGATTTTGGGATTTACCGGCTCCGGCACTTACTTTTTATTCTCTGCTTTCATTCCTTATTTTCTCGTGATCAGCGGCATGTATAACTGCGGAAAGATGCCTGCCGATTGGTACGAAGGCGACATGAGCGAATATGATTTTCTCGAGCCTTCATATCTTGTCATTCTGGCAACCTTTGCGCTGATCATCCTTACTCTTTACGTTATCTTTTTTCTGCTTTCCAAGAATCAAAAGAGCGGCTGGCTAATTGCCGCGCTCGTTCTCTTTTCTCTTGATACGGTTGGCTTTCTTTTGCTGGGTAGCATTGGGCTCGAAACAATTCTCGACCTTCTCTTCCATGCATGGGTGCTTTACTACCTGATTTCGGGCGTCATTGCCGCAAAAAAGCTGAAGTTCCTGCCTCCGGACGAGGAGGAAATTGAGACCGAAAAAGAGGGCGTGAACTACTTTCCCGAGACCGTGTCTCTCAAAAAAGGCAAGCAGGTAAAAAAAGTCGCGGCAAACTACTTCCGCGGCAGTGAGAGTGTGGGCGGTGCGCTGTATTTCTATAATGATCGCATCATCTTTAAATCTCATTCCTTCAACATTCAAGTCGGGAATACTACTCTCCGCTATGCCGACATGACCTCCACCGAGGCACAGAAAAACCTCGGCATTTCCAACGGTTTGCTTATCTACACTGCCGACGGTACAGCACATCGTTTCGTAGTTCAGCATCGCGACGACATTATGAAATATATCAATAAAAAAATCCTTAGTTTCCAAAATCAGCAATAAGATATGCTGTACGGATCGACCATATCATAACTCATTTCCCGTTCACATGGCAGATATAACTGAGGCACCTTCCGAGAAAATCGGGAAGGTGCCTCTTAAAGTTTATTTTTGCATTTTCTAATCAGTTTCTTTTTTCCAGATATTTGCGGATCGCTTTTGCTATCGGCGTTCCGAGGAGAACAGATGCCGCGATTTCGCCGAGGCAGTTCCATACGGAGATAGCAAGGATGTAGACAAAGAGTGACTTTCCCGTTCCTGTTGCCATTTCGCTCATGGTGCCGTGGAAGAATATCACAAGTCCACCCATGAAAAGGATCGTATTGATAAGAGCGGCGGATGCGGATACTGTCGCGTAAACGCCGAGCTTATCACCGAATTTTTTATAGAGTGCCTTGAAGAGCAGCGCGCAGAGCAGACCCATAAGTATTCTCGGGACAAAGCATACGATTGCCGTAGCCCAAGGATTGATGGCAAAGAGCATCTGTCCGAAAGCACTGGGGCGAAGGATGCCAAGACATGTAAAAAAGCTGGAAAGACCGAAAATGCCGCCCAAGAATACCCCTGAGCCGATTCCGAGTGTCATCGCACCGATGGCTACCGGTATCATCATAATGGTGACCTCCAGCGGACCGATCGGCAGATAGCCGAGCGGCGTCAGCGTCAGCAGCAATATGATCGCGGCGAGCATTGCATTTTGTACCAATTTCAAAGTTTTTGTATTCCTCATTTTTCTACCTCCTGAGGCTTATGTGAGTGTCTTGTATATTTGCCTTACGGCGTCATCCTTTTGCTTTTCTTTTGTGCATATCAGAACATACCCGCCGCCGCTTCCCGAGGATATCATGAGCGGTTTGATCTTTGCCTCATGAAGAGCAAGAGCGGATTTAGCCGTTATAGCGGCAGTGTCATCTCCGACAACGCATATCACGGCAATTTCCTCATCATATGAAATTCCCGTAGGCATAACGAGCTGGCATATTTCATTTAATATCATATCGGCTCTGCCTTTTTGCGGGTCTTTTTCCGTTATGATAAATAAACCATCCGGCTCTGCCGCGGCAATAACGATATTGATCTTTTTACGGCTGAACAGCTCAAATAGCTCACGCATATCGCTCCGGCTTCTGCCGAGCTTATCTTTTGTTATGCTGATGCGTACAAAGCCGCCTTTGCCGGAAACTCCCGTAAAAGCGCGCGGCATCTCGCGCACGGCAACGATTTTTGTGCCGAGGCTCATGGGATTTTCCGTATTTCTGATATGAATGGGTATCCCGAGACGACGCACCGGAAGAAGAGCATCTTCATGAAGAACACTCGCTCCGAATGCGGATAAATATTTCAACTCGCTATATGTTATTATATCCAAAAACTCAGGATTGTCAATAGTTTTTGGGTCTGCACAAAGAACTCCGTCCACATCGGTCCAGTTCTCGTAGATATCGGATTCGGAGCAAGCGGCAGTGAGTGCTCCCGTTATATCGCTGCCTCCTCGGGAGAAGGTGTGCACGGCACCGTCCGCTCCCGCACCGTAAAAGCCCGGAATGACGGCCGTCTGATTTTTTGCCAACGCTTCTCCGAAGCGCCGCCTCGTGCGGATATAATCCACTGCGCCTTCTTCATCGAAAAAGATGACATCTGCGGCGTCAATAAACGAAAAGCCCGTATAATCCGAAAAAATTTTAGCACAGAGATATTCACCTCTCGATGCTATGAAATCTCTGCCGCAGGGAGCACGCAGAGCCTCTTTTATTTGGCGGTATTCTGCATGGATATCGGTTTTTACGCGAAGCTCACGCGCTATCGTATCAAATCTTTCGAAAACAGCGTCGAAATCTCCGCTTTCATATGCCATATATAAAAGATCCGTTATTTTCATATCGTCGGGACTTCTTTTACCCGGTGCGGAAACCGTCACGTATCGCCTTGCGGGATTTGATATGACGATTTTCGCCGCATGATCTATGGCTTTTGCAGAGGAAAGAGACGTTCCGCCGAATTTTGCTGTGATTTTCATATTGTCCCCTTGATAAGAATGACTGAGCGGCAATTACTTCCGCCCTATACCATTATATGCGGCAGGAAAAAGTTTGTTTTTCGCCGTATTTTGTCGTTTGCAAGAGAACTGTGCCCTTTTGAGAAAAAGCAAGAGAAAAATCGGCGCACCTGCCGCTTTTGCCCTCTGATCTTGCGCACCTGAAAAGTTTCTTTTTCCGCAAAGAAAAGTTTTTTGACAAAAGGAACCGGCTTTATTTTCTTGACATTACAGCAGACATATGGTATAATCAATATGGACTGAGATTTTTTCTCTTTTAAAAGCAGGCAGGCGGGAAAACCGCTCGTTTGATAGACAAAATTACTGTTTTGCCCAAAAATCAGGCAGGATTTCAAACTTGTCTATTGCAGAAAAAAGAAAAAAATCATATACTTATTTTTACCGAGAAAGAGAGGCTCGCATCCGCTTTGAACGTCTCCTTCGGAGCGGTAGCAAACTTTTCTCTTCAGTCCGCCGATTCGTCATATTTTAATTATATGAAGAGGTACTTAAAATGAAAAAAACTGTAAGATTTCTAAGTATGGTTCTCGTTTTCGTGATGGTAGCGACTATGCTCACATCCTGCGGTTCTAAGTATCCCGCACTTGAGAAGGCTTTCATGGAAAAGGACTATGAAGTAAATGCAACATTCACATCCGTAGCAGATTCCATCAAGGCCGAGCTCGAAAAAGAAGAATATGCTGTAGAGCTTCACATGCTCACAAAGACAAGCGGTATCATTCCTCCTTCCGTTCTGATCATAGAATTTAAAACGACGCAGGAAATGGTAGAAGCTTATAACGAAAGCGCCACAATTCAAGGTCTCGTGCAGGATATTTCCGAGAATGAAGATGTTAATGAGGTTTACACCGCTCTGGAAGAAGCAGGCTACGCATGCGGCAACTGTCTCTGCGTTCCGCTCGCAATCCTCTCCATAAACGAGATTACAAACATCGTTAAGTCCGTAAGCGGCAAATAAAATAAAGACCGCCTTTTAGGAGACAAAAGGCGGCCGCGAGGCAAATATTTTTCAGTTCAAAACCGACATCGCAAAAGCGATGTCGGTTTTATTTTGATGGGATTAGAGCATCATTCTCTTTTCAGTATATCCTCCACCGCATATAAAAATCTGTCCGCTTCATCGGAAGTATTGAAAACGGAAAAACTCGCACGTACGGCATCGCCGCCTGTATTCAGGGCGCGGTGTGCGGCAGGAGAGCAATGCATGCCCGCTCGCGTACAGATCCCCCGTTCAGACAAGTCTGCCGCGATAGCGGATGCGCTTTTTTTCTGCGAGCCGAAAAGTATCACGCTTCCCGAAACAGCGAACGGCAAATATACTTTGATATCGGGCATATTCAAAAGCTCGTTTCGCACGCGAAGATACAACGCGCTCTCATGCTCGCGAATGGCAGAGATCGTCTTTGCCCGAACAAACTTCAATCCCTCATTTAATCCCACGATACAAGGTGTGGCAGGCGTTCCCGCCTCGTAAGATTCCGGCGGCGTATTTCCCATGCTCATCTCGGCGGAATTTATCCCATTGCCGCCGAAGACCGTCGGAGAAAGAAGCGAAAAATCAAAATCGTCGGCAAACAGCGCCGCACCGCTTCCCTGCGGTCCGTACAGCCCCTTGTGTCCAGGCACGCACAGAACGGAAATATTATCTTTCGTCATATTGATATCGTAGATACCCGCACTTTGCGCCGCATCCACGATGTAAAGGATGCCGCGCTTTTTACATAGCGCGCCGATTTTCGTTATCGGCAATACGTGTGGGCAGATATTGGAGGCGTGCACGGTGATCACCGCCCTCGTAAAAGGCGATATTTTCTCCTCGATATTTTTTATCATTTCCTCATCGCTGCACAGCGCGTTGAAGATCCCGTATGTTATCACGCCCTTTTGCGCCAGTGCGGATATAGGCCTTGCAACGCTGTTGTGCTCGAGATTTGATATCAGAACATGGTCACGACGGCGAAGTATACCGCCGAGGGCAAGATTTATCGCATGTGTTGTATTCTGTGTAAAAATAACGTTTTCGGGCTTTGTTATGCCGAAAAATTCTGCCATATTCGTACGGCAATCATATACAGCTTCGGCGGCACACATAGCGATCTTATGCCCGCTTCTGCCAGGATTTCCGCAATATTCGCGCATGCATCGCATCATTTCCCGCATGACCGAAGGCGGTTTTTGAAAAGTAGTGGCGGCATTATCAAAATATATCATAAAAATCCTCTGAAATTCAAAAAATAACGTCGGTCTTTTTAAAACCCGAAAAATTTATAAAATCACGACACCGCCATATGGTATTCCCGCTTCCGTAAGGATATCGAGCGACGCATTTACCTTGAAATATTCAATCTCTACACCTGCGCTGCATCCTCTCGAACTTTGCCCCGGCAGTAATTTTACCATTTTTGCTTTTATTCCCTTTTTGTTTAATAATCGCGCCGCTTTTATTGCCATAGTCGGTGAATTTATAGTGATAACACGACGATTCATTTCATCTCCGTAAATACGCTCGATGGAGACGTATTTTTCATCTTTTTCTTGCGGGAGACGCTTCTCCCGCTACTGTATTATATGCCACGACATTTGCTTTTGCGCGAAGAAAAAATTGCTTTATTTTCCCACTCATAAAAAGTCTGTAACTATAAATAATAAGACCAGAACAAACGACATTCGTCATTTGTTCGCGTGTTCGCCCGAACCATGGCAAAGCGGCAAAGAAACGGCGCCATCCGGAAGATTTTTATATAAACGGATGATGCCACCGGAAATATCCGATGAAAGCTGTTTACAGGCGCAGCGCTGTTACTTCGGGGAATGCAAAAAAAGTTACGTTGATTTTCAAAATTTGAGGAGAAATAAAAATGGCAAGCAAGAATCTTATCCCCGAAGCTAAGGAAGCTCTCAATAAGTTTAAGATGGAAGCTGCAAACGAAGTAGGCGTTAACCTCAAGCAGGGCTATAACGGCGACCTCACATCAAAGCAGGCAGGTTCTGTAGGCGGTCAGATGGTTAACATTATGAACCCCGTACGAACTATGAAATTCGACCGTCACAACAGAATATCACAGGGACACAAAATAACCGTAAGGTATTCGTTTTTCCTTACCGTATAAGACATTGTGGATATCAGTACATAATTTCGGATTGTTGCCGGAGTATAAATCCCTTGTTTGTGCATATACTGATTATGGGAGAAAATCCCGCCGGGGAAATGAAATATTTTTTCGATAAAGGGTATTGCATTTTTCTCAGAATTATGGTATAATACAAACGAAGGCAACGGGCTGGTCTTCGGACCCGGGTCCACCTGCGGCGGGGATGTTCCCCGCCATTTTCTTTGAAAGAAGTGTAAATGATGAGCGAACTCAGTATATTCGTTGATGAATCGGGCGATTTCGGCACATACGAGCCTCATGCGCCGTTCTATTTGTTTACACTCATATTTCATGACCAGCGCAGCTCCATTGAAGCTCAGATAAAACACTTGGAACATGGACTTGCAGACATCGGCTTTGATGTGAAGCATTGTTTTCATGCCGGTCCCATTATACGCCGCGAAGAAGATTATCAAAATCTTTCAATCACAGAGCGCAGAAAGTGCCTTAACCGTATTCTGACATTCGCTAAAAATTGCGATATATCCTACATCACTTTTTCGGTTGAGAAAAAGCATATGTCGGATTCACTCGGTTTGACAGTCGCGCTATCAAAGCAACTTTCTGCATTTATACGCGGAGAATATGCTCTCTTTGCGCAATTTGACAAGATTATCGTTTATTATGATAACGGACAAGTTGAACTGAACAAACTTTTGGCTTCAGTTTTCGCTGTCATGCTTCCGCAAGCGGAATTCCGTAAGGTGCTTCCCGCCGATTACAGATTATTTCAGGTCGCCGACCTCTTTTGCACATTGGAACTTGTCTGCCTGAAAGACGAACATCATATCACGTCAAAATCCGAAGAGGCTTTTTTCGGCTCAATGAGAGACATGCGAAAGAATTATCTCAAGCCGATGTACAGAAAGCGCTATATACACTGAAAACTAAAGAATATAATAAAAATCGCTGCCTGACAAGCAGCGATTTTTTCTATCCTTTTATCATTGTGCCGAAGCAAAAAAGAGCAGCCGAGAAACCGAGGGAAACTGCGGTAGAGTCGGTCGATATTATTCCTGCCCAATTGCATATGCAGACTGCAATCATTACACCGGCGGAAAGAATCCGAATCAGTTCACTTTTGACGGTTGACAGAAATGTCGACGGCAGTTCCGACTCTGCTATCTTCTGCTCGACCGGTAAACCGAGCAGGTCGATAAGTTTCTCCAAATGCTCTTCGCATGGCACAGACAAGCCACGCTCCCATTTTGAAACCGCCTTTCCCGATATACCGAGCATCGCACCAAGTTCTGATTGCGTCAACCCGCGTTCTTTCCTTTTTTGCAATATCAGATTGTTTATATTATCCATATCAACCTCCGTAAACTGTTGGGTTGGATATAGTATTGACCAAATTTGGCAATGAAAACACCGAGAGCAATTATTAATTTTACTCTAGGCAGTGTATTGATTCGTTTTCGGAATAGTCATTTGTTCCGCTACAAGCAGAATCATAATAACATTATTTTGCATTAGCACTTGGAAAAATATATAATAGTTATATCATTCTGCGTTGTTTATGTATATACGAATAGGATGCTAAATATAAAAAATGCACACGCTCCAAGAGAATACCAAGTAACCTAAGCTTGCATGAATAATAATCCGTAAAAACCAAAGCTATATAGCAAAAATGCTGTAGATTTCCTTTAATTGCCTGATTTTGGCGAGCGTATACACGACATCAAATATTTTGTAAATTCCTTATCCATATTTTTAGATTCTAAAACATAATTGTAAATCTTTTTTAGCAATTCAGAAGAGTTCGTATTCCCTATAGTCATAGAATACTTAATCCATAAATTTCTCGCAAGAAGCGTTTTGTAAATCAATTTTTCGCATTTTTCCGACATAGCAATATAGTCTTCATTTGATATGTATCCGTTTTGATTCATATATTCAATTCGGCTATTCATCATTATTTTATGTTCATATAAAAGATCTAATGGGCGTTTTAGCTTGGATGAATTGTTGTTAAGCATTTCCAGTACTTTATCATACAATGACAATCCAAAATAATATCTTGATTTCATTTCCGCATAACTGAAATGATTGTATGTATTTCCGCATTTATTACTGTAATATTCTTCATCCTGCCTGGTTCTGTATTTACAGAATAAGTTCTTAGATTCCAAATGCTCATTCAGCATTTCGCGAAGCAATTCAACTTCAAATACATAATGAGGTTTTGGGTGGCTTGTCTTAACATAAAATCCTCCGTTTCCGACAGCCAGCCCCACTATTCCGTGGTTTCA
>URUL01000063.1 GCA_900551005.1 uncultured Ruminococcus sp.
CGCGTATGCGGAAGGAGTTCAAAAGAGGAAAGCCTTCCTCTTTTTGTCCTTTTCGTACTTTTCGGACAGGCGAAAAGCACATTGAATTATTGTACCTTTTTATAAAAAGTGACAGACATACACTTTTTGACAGACGAAAGCGATAGAGAGTTCAAATAGCTCTCTATCGCTTTTTACTTCACTTATTGAGGGCACACATTGCCCTTTTATATATATTTCAATCAGACGCTGAAAAGCATTTCGCTATAGGTGGGGAAGGGCCAGTAATCCGAGCCTACAAGAGTCTCCGCCTCATCGACGACGGCACGAAGCTCCTGCATGGCTACGAAAACCGTGCTTCTGGCAAATCTTGCTGCCTCCTCTGAGCTTGCAGCTGTCTTCATCTCGATCGTGGCGGCCGAAAGTGCCTCTGTCTTTCCGTATACGGAATTGAGCAGTGCCCCGAGCTTACGTATGATGCTCTCCTCGGCTTCTGTTGAAATTCCTTCGCAGGCACTGCGCTTTGCAAGCACAGAAGAAGCGAGCGCACCTGTATAGTCGCTTATGGCGGGAACAATATCCTTCTTTATCATCTCAAGCATCGTCAGCGCTTCAATATTGATCGTCTTGCAGTAATTTTCAAGCATGATCTCATGACGTGAAACAAGCTCTGTTCCGGAGAGAACGCGATATTTCTCGAAGAGCGTCTTATTGGTATCGGTAACGAAATATTCGAGTGCATCGGGCGTGGACGGCAGGTTGAGCAGTCCGCGGCGCTTTGCTTCCGCAAGCCATTCGTCGGAATAGTTATTGCCGTTGAATATGATCTTTCCGTGATCCTTGATGGTCTGCTGTATGAGCGTGTGGAGCAGTCCCTCAAAGTCATCCGTATTTTCGAGAGCAGTCGCAAAATCGTCGAGCGATTCCGCTACTATCGTATTGAGCACGGTATTCACATCAGCGATGGAGAGCGATGAGCCCGGCATACGGAATTCAAATTTATTGCCCGTGAAGGCAAAGGGAGATGTGCGGTTTCTGTCTGTCATATCACGCGGGAATTTCGGCAGGGTATGAACGCCTATGCGCATGATGTCGGCTTCCTTCTTGGAATAGCCCGAATCTGTCTTGACAGCCTCGAGAACCTCAGTCAGCTCATCGCCGAGGAACATGGAGATGACCGCGGGAGGTGCTTCGTTTGCGCCGAGGCGGTGATCGTTTCCTGCGCTCGAAACGCTGATGCGCAGAAGGTCCTGATGTTTGTCAACAGCGCGGATAACGGCGCAGAGGAAGAGCAAGAACTGAGCATTTTCATAAGGCGTCTCACCCGGCTCGAGCAGGTTCACACCCGTATCCGTTGATATAGACCAGTTGTTATGCTTGCCGCTTCCGTTTACGCCAGCAAAGGGCTTCTCATGAAGCAGGCAGGCAAGACCGTGCTTCGGAGCGATCTTCTTCATCATTTCCATGATAAGCTGGTTGTTATCCGTTGCCGTGTTCGTCGTCGTATATACAACGGCAACCTCATGCTGAGAGGGAGCCACCTCGTTATGCTCCGTTTTTGCGGGAATGCCGAGCTTCCACAGCTCCGAATCCAGCTCTTCCATATATTCCTTTACGCGAGGCTTGATGCAACCGAAGTAATGGTCTTCCATCTCCTGTCCCTTCGGAGGCTTTGCCCCGAAGAGTGTGCGTCCCGTAAAAGCGAGGTCTTTTCTTGCATCGAAAAGCGCTTTATCGATAAGGAAATATTCCTGCTCGGCGCCCACGGTTGTATAAACACGCTTCACATCCTTGTTTCCGAAGAGCTTCATGATGCGCATTGCCTGCTTATTGATCACCTCCATGGAACGCAGAAGCGGTGTTTTCTTGTCAAGCGCTTCTCCGCCGTAGGAACAGAAAGCCGTAGGAATATAGAGCGTTTTGTCCTTTACAAAAGCATATGACGTTGCGTCCCATGCCGTATAGCCTCTTGCCTCAAATGTGGCGCGTATACCGCCGCTCGGGAAGCTGGAGGCATCCGGCTCGCCCTTTATCAGCTCCTTGCCGGAAAATTCCATTATGATTCCCGAGGGAGTGAGCGAAACGAAGCTGTCATGCTTCTCTGCCGTAACGCCCGTCATGGGCTGGAACCAATGCGTAAAATGCGTTGCACCGAGCGATATCGCCCAGTCCTTCATCGCATTTGCCACGACGCCGGCAATCTCGGGATCCAGACTTTTTCCATCGTCTATGGTCTTGCGCAGACGGTTGTAAACCTCCTTCGGAAGTCTCTCGCGCATAACGCTGTCTCCGAAAACCATAGAACCGTAAACTTCAGAAACCTTCATGATATTATTCTCCTTTGATTGAATTTGAAAATTAAAAAAAGGAGGGCGCTATGGCATATGCCACAGCGCCCTTGCTGTATTATGCAGTTATTATATAGGCAAAACTTTCATTTGTCAATAGGTTTTTTAAAAAAAATTTTCAGTTATTTTCGGTTATTTTCTTGAGCGAGGCAAAGCATCTTGCCGTCATATAAATCAGAAGCGGCAGAAGGATCATATCGGGAAGCAGCTCAAACGAGAAAAACGGCACGTCCGTGTAAAGAATGAGCGGCAAAGTCAGCACGAGCGGAAGAATATGCAAAGCGACAAGGCAAGGAAGTGCTGCTGTGATCGCCATGAAAAATCTGCCGCAGGGATACGCGAGATTCGCCCGTGCTTCCGGCAGCAGAAACAATATCGCACAGGCGAGTGCAACGTTTCCCGAAGCTCGGATGGGATTATGGAAAGCGAAATACGAATTGAAATATTCCGTCACTATCTGAAGCGACGCCCATACGGGGAGGCAAAGCGCAAAGAGCCATATTTTCTCCTTTTTGAGAAAGCCGAAAAATATGTCAAGAAAATATATACCGCAGGGGAATATCAGAAGCACGCACAGAAGCCTTGCGAAATTCAGCAGACCGATTCCGCCTTTTCCCACCTCGGCAAACCAGCCCATGAACATCATTATACCGCAGAGAAGAAAACCCACACCACAGATAAGCGCCGCTGTTTTTCCACCCTTGCTCTCCGTGGGTGAAAGCATCACGGTCTTCTTTTTGCACACAAATATCAATACGAGTGCCGAAAGGAGAATGAAAACGGGAATCGATATTTTATAGACCGTATCCGAGGTATAAAAAGCTTCGGAAAAGACCTTCAGGGACACATTTTCCGAAATCGACTGTGCCAGAGTCACGGTTCGAAATGCGGCGAGCGCGATGGTAAGCACCGCCATCACCGCGATATAGATATAAAAGGAAGTTCTGCGTTTTTGCAAAGCTCTGTCCTCCGTTTTATTTTAACTTTATTTATAATATTACCACTTTTTCCCCGAAAAGTCTATAGTATTTCCTCTTGCAAACAAAAATTTCACAAAAAATTTCCTTTGGATCTGTCGGCAGGCGCCGGGAAAATATTTTTTGCTTTTTGGAAAAAGCTATTGACAAAGCAGAAATGTTGTGATATAAAATATATGAACATATATTCATATATTCACAAAAAAGGAGAGAGCCATATGTTTCAGGACAACATTATGCATTCAACCGAAGATGAATATTATGAGCTTGCGGATTTCTATAAGCTTTTTTCCGACAGCTCGCGTATAAAAATCCTTTTCGTGCTTCTCAGCGGCGCGCATTGCGTCAAGCACATCGCCGAAAAGACAGAAATGAGCCAATCGGCAGTCTCGCATCAGCTTGCGGTACTGCGCCGCTCGAACATCATACGCCAGACCCGCTCCGGGCAGAATATAACGTATTCCCTGGCGGAGGACCCTGAAAAGCCCCTGCCGGAGACGCCAAGACCGCACATCACAGCGCGACACGGAGCAGCAAAACGAAGAAAAAGACACCTAATTCACCTGCGGTGCCCTCGAGCACGAACACGATCACGAACACGAACACGAGCACAAGCACGAGCATGAGCACGAGCATGGGCACGAGCACGAGCATGAACACCACAGCAGTTGCAGCTGTTGCTGCTGCCATGATGAAGACGGGCATGAACACGGCGGCTATGAAATAGGCGGCTGTAGCTGTCACGGCGACGGTGCTCATGAAGAAGAGGCGCACGTCAAAAAAGATATTATTTTCTTTGCCATAGGCGGCGCGCTGATGATATTCGCCTTTCTTCTCGCGCACGGCTTCGTGCTGAAAAACTTACATCCTGCGATATGGATAGCCGCTTCCCTTGCGGTTTATACCTATTACGGCATACCGATCATCATAAATATGGTAAAGGATTCCATACACGGCAGCTTTTTTACGGAAAATACGCTGATGGCGGTAGCAACGATAGGCGCGCTCTGCCTCGGGGAATTTTTTGAGGCGGCAGCCGTCATGTATCTGTATTCGCTCGGCGAATATCTCTCGGATCGCGCTTTCGACAATTCAAAGAAGAAAATTTCTCTCATGCTCGATATGTCGGATAAAAAAGTCCGCGTTTTCGAGGGCGGCGTATGGGCAGAAAAAGCTCCCGAAGATGTTTCCGTGGGCGCACGTGTTTCCCTTCACGCCGGCGAAAAGATTCTGCTCGACGGTATCATCGCTTCCGGCAGTGCCAACTTTGATACGTCCGGCATCACGGGAGAGAGCCTTCCCGTAGGAGCAGGCGAAGGCGATGCGATAAGCTCCGGATTTATCTGCATCGACGGCGCCGTTGAAATGACGGTGACAAAGCCATACGGCGAAAGCGTTGCCTCCAAGCTTGCGGATGCCGTCACGGAAGCGGGCAAGCGCAAATCGAAAAACGAAAAATTCATCCGCAGTTTTGCAAAAATATATACGCCTGTCATGATGGGGCTGGCACTCGTTATTTTCATACTCGGTGCGGCTATAAGCGGAAATTTTGCAATATGGCTGAAGAAAGCGCTCACCATTCTCGTTGTCTCCTGCCCGTGCGCACTTGTTCTCTCCATTCCGCTCGCTTACTTCACCTCAATCGGCGTCGGGGCTAAGGAAGGAATCATGTATAAAGGCGGCGAGGCGGTGGACGGTACCGCAAAAATATGTGCCATTGCCTTCGATAAGACAGGTACGCTCACGGAAGCCAAGATAAAAACGGAAGAGATCAAGCCCGCGATCGACCGCAATGAATTAATAAAATCCGCTCTCGGCGTGCTCTCACGCTCCTCCCACCCTTTGGCATCTGCTTTCTGCGCAGATATGTCGGGCAAAATGGGCTATGAAGCCTCGGAAAGCCATGAAACCGCAGGCAAGGGCACGGAGGCCCTGCTGAAAACTCCCTCGGGAGAAATCCGTGCCGTATTCGGCTCAGCAAGATATCTGCACGAAGAATATCCCGATATTACCTTTGAAAAAGAAGATGAAACCTGCATCTACGGTGCGGCTGACGGCAGATATATCGGCGTCATCACGTTCTCCGATACGCCGAAAGAGAATGCGGCAAGGGCTATCTCAAAGCTTCGCCGCCTCGGTGCCTCCTATCTCGAAATACTCAGCGGCGACAAGAAAGCCGCTGTAAAACGCCTTGCCGAAAAAGTCGGCATAGAAGAATATTCCGCCGAGCTTCTCCCGCAGGATAAGCTGGACAGATTCGAAAAGATATATGCGAAAAACAGCCGCGGCGGCAGTGTTGCCTATGTCGGCGACGGACTCAACGACTCGCCTGTCATCATTCGAAGTGATGTCGGCTTTGCCATGGGTAAGGGCGGAGCGGCGCTTTCCGCGCGTGCGGCTGATATCGTCCTCATGAACGACGATATTGAGAATGTGCCGAAGGCTGTTGAAATCGCCAAGAGGACGAGGAAGATCGTCACAGAAAACATCATATTCTCACTCGGCGTAAAAGCGCTTATCATGGTGATATGCCTCATATGGAATCCGGTCATGGAGCTTGCAGTGCTTGCAGATGTCGGCGTGACGCTGATCGCGGTCCTCAACTGCGCGCGAATCAAATAACACAATTGTATAATATCTTATATTTCCGTCATATTCCGCGTGACGGAAATATTTTTGCGCACTTTTTACAAACGCAATCAGCGGAAACTCACAAAGTACACAAAAATTATGTCGGAATTTTAAATTTTGTGCAGATTTCCCATTGACACAGAGAATAATAAATATTATACTATAAACGAAAATGTATAATTTTGCCGTAAACCTTCGCACGGGTAAAATTCGGCATATTCTAAGGAGTAAAAATCATGATGAATCTCGAAAAAGAGATCAGAGAGCAGCCCTCCGTTCTCGC
Source organism: uncultured Ruminococcus sp. (assembly GCA_900551005.1). GTDB lineage: Bacteria > Bacillota > Clostridia > Oscillospirales > CAG-272 > Apopatosoma. The sequence goes on from URUL01000063.1 coordinate 6,219, forward strand.
AGATCTTGCAGATAAAAACGGCAGCGTGATCTCGTCACTCGCTTCTGAGGTAAAAAAGAAAAATATCCGCAAGATATACTTTGCGGCAAGAGGCACGAGCGACCATGCGGCTACATATGCACAGTATCTTTTTGCGCTGACCTGCGGTATTCCCTGCGGACTCGCCACGCCTTCCGTCGTTTCCAAATACGGTGCAAAGATCGATTACAGTGACTCGCTCGTCATCGGCATATCCCAGTCCGGTGCCGCCGAGGATGTTATCTCCGTCATATCGGATGCAAAAGCAAGCGGTGCGCTCACGGCAGGCATTACCAATGTCTGCGGCTCCCATCTTGCACAGAGTGCAGACTATACGCTCTTCTGTCATGCGGGAGAAGAAACCAGCATTGCCGCCACAAAGACCTTTACCTCCCAAATGATGCTGCTCGGTCTGCTTGCCGCCGAAATTTCGGGAAACAAGGCTTTGAAAGATGGACTTTCAAAGGTTGCCGACGCAGTGGGCGAGCTGCTCTCCTATATGCCCGAGACGCTCTCCGTACTCACGAGAAAATATACGAAGATGACATCCGCCGTTTCTCTCGGTCGCGGCTTTGCCTATCCGATAGCACTCGAGGGTGCGCTGAAGATCCTCGAGACAAACAATATTAAAATGCGCGGTTATGCCATTTCCGATTTTCAGCACGGTCCGATAGCACAGCTCCACGCAGGCGATCCTGTTTTCGTTGTGGCGCTTGACGGTCCCGTTATCGACGATGTCGATATGATCATAGGCAGACTGAAAGGAATCGGCGCGGACATAATAGTCATAACAGACAGCGACAAATACTGCGATGAAGATACCGTCACAGTTCTCAAGATTCCATCTGTCTCGGAGGAAGGCATCGCTTCGGATGCGTTGAACGTATTTTCGGCAGCTGTTGTTTTCCAGCTCTTTGCCTGCAAGCTGGCAGAGACAAAAGGCATTGACCCCGACGCCTCCAAGACACTGAAAAAAATAACCGTTACCGTTTGATCCTCACTCGAAAGAGAAAAATAAAAAACGCCGCGGCGGCAGCGCTTAAGGAAAAAAATATATATGCCGCCGAGAAAAGGACAGGAATATGAATTTTGACATGATGCATCCTGCCGACCAGATAGTTATGATCATGAATCGTCTTTATTACTACGGCATGACAACTACTTCCGGCGGCAACCTCTCAATCTGTGATTCGGACGGTACTGTCTGGATCAGCCCGAGCAGCGTGGATAAAGGCAATCTTCGCCGCGAGGATATCATGCAGATCAAGCCCGACGGAACCATCGTAGGTATCCATCGCCCCTCTGTTGAATATCCTTTCCATTGCGCAGTCTATAAGCTACGCCACGATCTGCGTGCCGTACTCCATGCTCATCCGCCGGCGCTCGTAGCCTTCAGCATAGTTATTCAGATCCCCGACACCTCGCTCGTACCGAATGCCAGAATGCTCTGCGGTGAGGTCTCGATGGCAAAATACGCTCTCCCGGGAAGCAAGACCCTCGGCGACAACATAGCAGCCGAATTTGAGCGCGGCATAAATACCGTTATGCTCGAGAATCACGGCGTTGTCATCGGTGCAAAGAGCCTCTTCGCCGCTTTCATGAGCTTCGAAACACTCGACTACTGCGCTCGAATTCAGATAAACGCAAATACACTCGGACGCAAGGCGCGCGGTATCTCCGAAAAGCATATGGAAATATACAAGCAGAAGACCATGCCGAAGATGGATGAATTCATCCAGATGGAATATTCCAGCGAGGAGAGATCGATTCGCCGCGAAATGTGCGATCTTATCCATCGTGCATACGGCAATCAGCTCTTCACAAGCGATCAGGGTACATTCTCCTGCAAGCTTTCCGACGGTTCCTTCATCATAACACCTTATGCCAAGGACAGAAAATATCTCGAGCCGGAAGATCTTGTTCATGTCAAGAACGGCATGCGCGAAGCAGGCAAGCAGCCTTCCCGCTCTGCTCTGCTCCATGCCAAGCTCTATGAAAGAGACCCCGATATAAAATCCGTCATCATCGCTCATCCGCCGCACATCATGGCTTTTGCCGTTACGGATGCGGAATTTGATGCGAGACTCATCCCCGAAAGCTATATAGCACTCAAGCATGTGCGCAAGTATCCCTTCGGCTTATCATTTATGCAGCCCGATATGCTTGCTTCCGAGATCTCAATAAAGAATCCTGTCGTGATAATCGAAAATGACTGCATTATCGCTGCGGGCACTTCACTTCTCAATGCGTTTGACAGACTCGAAGTTATGGAGTACAGCGCAAAATCGCTTGTCGAGACAGCCGCCATCGACGGTAAAGTCGTCAAGATAAACGATGATGAAGTAAAGGAAATAGAAGTAGCTTTCAATTTGTAATTTCGTTTTTGCAAAGTATAGGAAAACAAAATTTAAAAACCAGGAAGGGTACGGTAAGGACTTATGAACAGCGAATATTTCGGCGAACTCAGCATTGTGGGAATGAAAGGGACGGAAAAATTTCTTTCCAATGTAGATTGGTATCTCAAGCAGTGGAGAAAAGATGAGGAAAGGGAGACGTTTCTTGTAGATGCGGATTGCCCGCGTTTCGGCACCGGCGAAGCAAAAGGTATCATTCATGAAACGATGCGCGGTCATGATACTTATATTTTTGTTGACCCGTTCAACTACAGCGTGAAGTACAATATGTACGGCATGCAGGTTCCCATGAGTCCGGACGACCATTTTCAGGATCTGAAGCGTATCATCTGCGCCATCGGCGGCAAGGCGCGCCGTATATCCGTCATTATGCCGATGCTTTACGAGGGCAGACAACACAGAAGAACGGCGAGAGAGTCGCTCGACTGTGCCGTCGCTCTTCAGGAGATAGCCTATATGGGCGCCACCAATATCATAACCTTCGATGCACATGACCCGAGAGTGCAGAATGCCATCCCGAGAAACGGATTTGACGACGTACGTTCCTCTTATCAGATGCTCAAGGCTCTCTCAAGAGAATATCCCGATATAACCTTCGACCCGCAGACGACCATGATTGTCGCTCCCGATGAAGGTGCGATGGGACGCGCGATGTATTTTTCAAGCGTACTGAATGTAGAGCTCGGTATGTTCTACAAGCGTAGAAACTACAAGGTCATCATCAACGGCATGAACCCGATAGAGGCTCACGAATTTCTCGGCAATTCCGTTGAGGGCAAGGATATCATTATCGTAGACGATATGATCTCCAGCGGCGAGTCCGTTCTTGATATTGCAGAGCAGCTCAAGGAAAAGGGCGCTCGCAGAGTATTCGTTTTCTCTACATTCGGTCTCTTCTGCAATGGCTGCGCCAAATTCGATGCGGCTTACGAAGCAGGTAAAATAGACAGGATATTTACCACAAACCTGAACTACCGTCCCGAGGAGATCATCAACCGCCCTTGGTATACGGAAGTAAATATGTGCAAATACGTTGCCTATATTATCGATGCGCTCAACAGAGACCGTTCCATCTCCGACCTTCTCAATCCGATAAATAGAATACATGCTCTCACAGACAAAATAAGAGCCAAGAAATAACGGCGGGCGGGCGCCGATGCTCGCCTGCTGCTCGGCGGCATTGCGTTTTCACCGCAATGCCGCTTTTCTTTATTGCAAAACCGCAAGTCCCGACCTATCGCTACTTTTCTCCATATACGGCATTTGCTTCGCATTTTTCTAAAAAAATCACTCCCGAAAAACGACATTATTCATATTTTGTTCAACATTTTCGATAAAATTTTCATTCTTGTCTTGACAAAATCCGGCATGAGGTGTATAATGTGTGCAAATAAATTGAAGGGGAAACCGAGTATGAGACGCACTCTCAACTTTGCATACGCCTTTTACTATTACTTTTATGGCAGAAGTAATAGAATTTTGTGATGCAGGTTGATAATACGTTTCATAATCAGAAAATTTTCCGTTTCCGATAAAGAAACTACTACGCACGGTATCACAGCCGTGCGCTTTATTTTTTATCGGCGAATACTTCAATTAAAAAAACCGAAAGAAAAAACTAAAAATGAAAACAGCTATGAAAAAAGCAATCTCTCTCATGCTCGCCGCAGCTATCATGCTTTGCTGCGCGCTTGCCTTCGCATCCTGCGGAGCAAAAAAGACTTACACGGTAGGTATCTGCCAGCTTGTACGTCATGAGGCACTCGATGCCGCAACACAGGGCTTCAAGGACGCCCTTGTAAAGGCCCTCGGAGAAGAAAGCGTTACCTTCCTCGAGCAGAATGCCGCAAACGACACCACGGCCTGCTCCACGATCGTTACAGGCTTTGTATCAAAGAACGTTGATCTCATCATGGCAAATGCAACACCCGCTCTCCAGGCAGCATACAATGCCACCAACACCATTCCGATACTCGGCACATCCATTACGGAATATGGCGTAGCACTCGGTATCCAGGACTTCTCCGGCACAGTCGGCGGAAACGTATCCGGCACATCCGACCTCGCTCCTCTTACCGAGCAGGCAGATATGATACTCGAGCTCTTCCCCGAAGCTAAAAAAGTAGGACTTCTCTACTGCTCCGCTGAGGCTAACTCCGAATATCAGGTAAAAGTCGTAGAGGAATATCTCACATCCAAGGGTGTTACATGCACACGTTACTCCTTCAGTGATTCCACCGATATATCCGCCGTTGCCACCACAGCTGCCATGCAGAGCGAAGTTATTTACATTCCCACAGATAACACAGCCGCTTCCTGCGCTGAGACAATAGGCAATATTGTCAGAGAGCGCAAGGTTCCCGTAGTTGCAGGCGAACAGGGCATATGCAATGCCTGCGGCGTAGCTACACTTTCCATCAGCTACTATGACCTCGGCTATAAGACGGGCGAAATGGCAGCAAAGATCCTCACAGGCGAAGCTGATATTTCCTCTATGGCAATAGAATATGCTCCCGCCACGAAGATGTACAATCCCGATATCTGTGCAGAACTCGGCATCACCGTTCCCGACGGCTATACTTCTGTAAAATAAATTTCCGTCAAAGCAAAGAAAGGAATAATTCATGGAATTTCTCTCAGCACTGCCGGGAACCGTAGCCCAGGGTCTGATATGGGGCATTATGGCCATCGGCGTCTATATAACGTATAAGGTTCTGGATATAGCCGACCTTACCGTTGACGGTTCTATATGCACGGGTGCCGCCGTTTGCACCATGCTTATCATAAATGGGCAGCCTGTCTGGCTTGCCATGATTCTCGCAACGCTCGCAGGTGTTCTCGCGGGAATGATCACAGGTTCTCTTCATATTTTTCTCGGCATTCCCGCCATACTTTCCGGCATACTGACTCAGCTTATCCTCTGGTCGGTAAATCTGAAGATAATGGGCAAAGCAAATCAATCCCTCTCCGCACGAAGCTATGATGTTCTGCTCTCCCAGATGGATATCACTTCAGCGATCATCATACTCGTCATATGCTCGGTACTCCTCGTCGCCCTGCTGTATCTTTTCTTCGGAACAGAACTCGGAGCATCCATCCGTGCGACAGGATGTAACGAACAGATGGCTCGTGCTCAGGGCATCAACACAGGATTCAACAAAGTTCTTGCACTTATGATCTCCAACGGTCTTGTAGGACTTAGCGGTGGAATCTACGCAAAGTAACAGGGCGCAGCTGAAGTCAA
>URUL01000064.1 GCA_900551005.1 uncultured Ruminococcus sp.
TCGGACCACTCTGATATATAAGCGCGCCATCCCTCTCTTCTTGTCGTGTCCAAGCCCCAGTTGCCGTGCTCGCCCCATACGATATATCCCAGACGGTCGCAATGATTGAGCAAACGCGGCTCGAAAATTTTCTCATGAAGCCGTGCACCGTTGAAGCCGCATTCCATGCCCCTGTGAATATCGGCGACAAGTGCCTCCTCTGACGGAGCCGTATAGATTCCGTCAGGATAAAAGCCCTGATCCAGCACGAGACGCTGAAAGATCTTTTTCCCGTTTATCACAAGCGCGCTGTCATCCAGGCTCAGGCTTCTCATTCCGAAATAGCTGTACACCTCATCGTCTCCGAAGGTAAGCTTCAGATCATACAAACCGCCTTTACCGACTTCCCATAGATGAAGCTCGGACAGCTTTATCGTAACCAGACAATTGCCGAAAAGCGCTTTGCCGCTCGCCTTTCCGACAGATCTGCCGTCAAAAAACGCTTCTGCCGTAAATACCTGTCCGTCCTTTCCCGAAAGCTTTGCCTGCACGGTAAGCGACGGCACGTCAGTATCGGCAGTATACGTCACCTGACGGATATATTCGGTGGGTACATATTCCAGCCATACGGTCTGCCATATGCCGGTGGTGCGGGTATAGCTACATCCGCGCGATGCATAATCCAAGCTTTGCTTTCCTTTCGGCTGATTAAAGGAACGCAGATCGTCTCTTGCCTCTACGGTAATAAAATTTCCGACGTCGACAAGAAAATCGGTAATATCAAAGGAAAATCCGACGTATCCGCCTATATGGCTTCCCACCGTGCGCCCGTTTACGTAGACCGTAGCTTCGTAATCGCAGGCACCGAAATTCAGCAGTACTCTGCCGTCGGCAGTTTTCCACGAGTCGGGAAGCTCTATATTTTTCCTGTACCATACGCAATTGCAGAAATCCGTATCTCCTATTCCTGAGAGACAGCTTTCCATACAAAAAGGAACGATGATTTTCTGCGAAAGAGCAACACTTTTATATAAGCCGCGTTCTCTTCCGCTCACGGAATGATCTTTTTCAAATTCCCATTCGCCGTTAAGATTGATCCATCTTTTTCTCTCAAACTGCGGGCGCGGATATTCCGGACGCGGGATAAAATCACTCATATAATTCCCCCCTCATTTCAAAAAATGGCGATTTTAATGCTCCAATTTTCTGAAAGCGTTGTAATAATCACTAAGCTTCTGTTCATCTGCCCTTGATATACCTGCAATAGCCTTTGACAGCATGTTCTTTTCCGTTGAAATAAATGTGCTGATTCTGCTTGCCAGCTCATATTTTGCATAATATCCGAGATCAAATACGCGGTTTTGGAATACGATCTCAAGCATTTCGCCCGCCTCATCCTCACAGAAGCACTGCGTTTTGAGGAAGGTTACGTACTGAGGATACAGGAGCATCATGGAATGATAGCCGAATACCTCGAGAAACGTAGCTGCCTGATTCAGATCTTTTGTTGCTGCAGATACCTGTATTCCGTATACCGTATCGCAAACATGCTGATAATATCTCTCCTGTGCCTCATCATATTTCGGGAACGGAACGATGGAATATCTTGCGTTTTCATCGGCGCCTCTGTTTGTCAAAGCAAGACATTCCGAAATAAAGAGTGCCTGACCGTTGGAAAGAGCATCGAGTGCGGCAGTTCCCGTCACCGCAGTCATCGAACTTCTGCCCCAAAGCTCAATGGCTTTGTCTACCTTCGAAGAAAGCAGGGCTATATCGGTGTTTGCGGCGCTCACCGGCGAGAGGGAGCCGTCCTCACCTGTGGCTAAGGAATCTATGCCGAAACCGCGCCATATCGCGGGAATCATATAGAGATTTGCATACGTTACACAGCCGAATATGTCGCCGTCATCCCAATTGAGCGTCTGGTCACCGTTGACATCTGTTGCCGCAGCATCCATGAGAGTGATCATCTTGTCAACCGTCCATGTGCCGTTTTTCACTTCCGCATAAATATCGATATCGGATTTTCCGCTGGCAATGACTTTGTCATAGACATCCTTATTAAAGTAGAGTGCCCATGTGGAATCGTATGCCAAAAGATTGAAATGGCCTGTCGTCATATAAACCCTCTTGGTTCCGTCAATCGTTACGCCGAAGGTATCTATAAAGTCTTGATTCCACCAGCTGTGGGTCAGATCCATATCAAGTGCCGCAAGATTATATACGCTGGGATTAGCAACAGCATTACGTCCCATCGGCATGCAAAAATCATATGTCGAGGTGCCGAGCTGCATATCGTTTGCAACAAGATTTTCGGGGAAACCCGTTCCCGTACATTTTATCTTGCAATTGTAAAGACTCTCCACAACGCTGTTTCTATCTATGATAGCCTCAGTGATGATGTTGTCGTTTCCGGTAGCCTCTGCCATTATTTCATAAACGTCCCAGTCCTGCTGTCTTCCTACGGCAACAGCAAAATGAAATTCTCTGCCGCCGAAGTTGACATCCATGAAGTCGGGATGCTTTTCTTTGCCGGTAAGAACCTGTGTGCTTCCCGAGGAAGCCGTCGTGGAAGATTCTCCCGTCGATGCGGAAGTTGCGGATGTGCCGGTCGCGGAGGTGCCGGAAGCGCTCGTCTCGGAGCCGGTGGTCTCCGTAGCCTGTGTTGTCCCCGTCGTCTGCGACGCTGTTGTTGTTTGCTCAGGCTCGGAACCGCACGCGGTCATCAGGACCGTAAGTGCTATCATGGAAGCCGCAAGCAAAACCGTCAAGATTTTTTTCATAAAAGTACCCCTTTCTGTATTTTATTTTTTAATATTTTTTGAAACTTTCAATACCTGCTTATATGAGCAGGCTTTCTCACTGATATTATATCATTTTTGCCGCGATTCCGTCAATACGCGGGAAGGACATCGGGCAATTTAAACGTTCTTAAAAGAAATGTTCCTCAGACTTGTATCAAAAGACAAGCCCCGCCGCCGCAATCTTTGCGCAAATACGCTCTTTTTCTTCTTCGGTATAGCGTGTCAACGGAAAAGCCGCATTTCCGACAGCATATCCCTGCTTCTCGAGAATAGCCTTCGTTGCGGGAATGATATTATACTCAAAAAGCGCGTTTATAATTTTATCTGCCCTCGTCTGCGCGCGTCTTGCACCGTCGATATCGTCTGCTCTGAAGCGGTCATAGACCTCCTTTATGATATCAAACATAAAATTATATGTTGTGCCTATGCCGCCGTCCGCACCGGCAGAAAGTCCCATGAGAAGCATTTCGTCCGGACCGTTTATCACGTTCATCTCACCGTGAGTGAGCTCTTTTACCATGAGCATGCCGAAATAATCAGAGCTGGTCCACTTGATCGCGGTAACATTGTCTATTTGAAAGGCGCGTGCAGCAAATTCCGCATTGATCTTGAAGCCCGCCGCGGGATTGTAATATATCATTAAAGGAATATGAACAGCCTCTGCGAGAGCTTTATAATAATGGTATACATCATCTGCTCTGTAAGAAAAGAACAGCGGCGGAATGGCACTGATTCCCGCGGCTCCGCATTTTTCCGCATGCTTGGCAAGTGCTGTCGCCTCGCTGAAATCAGTGGAAGCGATATGAATGATGCACGGTCTGCCGCCGGCAGCGGCGATTGCCCCCTCGGCGAGCTCCTCACGTACCTCTCTGCGCAGGGCGATTCCTTCTCCTGTCGCCCCGCCCACATAGAAACCGTCCGCACCGGCGGAAACAAGATCCGTCACCAGCTTGGTCAAAGCGGTTCTGTTCAGCGATTCATCAGGCTTGAGCGGTGTCACCAGCGCCGGCATGATACCCGTAAATTTAGTCATGGCAAAAACTCCTTTTGTAAATTAGTAAAAATATTTACATTTAATCTTTTTTATGATAGAATATATATAATAAACCTTGATCTGCAGGTATTTTGCCTGCAATATCGCGAAATATAATGATGGTATCGTAATTATACTGTACTTTTGGTTTTCAGTCAATTGACGGCGAGGACAAATATCAAAATAAATGGTTTTTGAAGAAATATTGGAGTTATTTATGAATTATGAAATGACTGTCTATATCGGAGATGCCTGCCATAAGCTGTTCATGCAAAACGGCTTTTTCGATCACAAAAGAGTTACGGAAAATTTGCACAACCACAGATACGGAGAAATTCATATCCAGTTCAGCGGTGAAGCCGTATATGCAATAGGGAATAAAAATATCACTCTGAAGGGCGGAGATGCGCTCCTCATACCGCCAAAGACTTTTCATAAGTGTATATCAAACCGAACGGGTTCAACTCACTGCGCCTTTCAGGCAGATATAGCGAGTGATAAAATAAAAGTCAACAAGTATCCCACAGAGCTTTTTCGCGAAATCGAACAATGCATTTGCGCAGGAGAGGACAAGCGTGCCGAGCTTTCCGCCTATCTCAGCGTGATATGCTGCGGTTTTGATGAATACGCAAAAAAATCCATGCCGATGATACAGGACAAAAAATTTATCGTCAGCGAATTTCTTGATAATAACTACAGCCGCGATATCAGGCTTTCCGACCTTGCTGCAGAGCTTGGAATCTCCGAAAAACAGTCGGGACGCATCGTCAAGGAAATCACAGGCAGAAGCTTTCGCAATGAGCTGACACGAAAGCGCATGGAAGCGGCACACAGCCTGCTCGGCTCGGGAATGAGCCTCTATGACATTTCGGAGGCAGTGGGCTATAAATCATACAGCGGATTCTGGAAAGCATATAATTCACGCAAAAAATAAACATGCCATCGGATATATACTGTCAGAGTAGGAAAACCGATGGCATATTTCCTCTTTGCCGAGCCGTGCGCCGTCGTCAAGGCAAGCGGCTTGCCGCTCCTCCGCCTGGGGCAAAAAAGCCAAAAATTCCATATTTGCGGTATGGAATAATTATCGAAAAAAGTATTTACATACAGAAAAAAGTATGATATAATCTTTCCTCAGAAGAAATTCCCGCGATGCAAAGTCCATACGATGGCCGCTTTACCATTAAAAAGCGGGCAAAAAGATATTTTCCCATTGAAAAAGGTGTATATATGATCAAAATAAGCAAGCGCTCTCTGTCTACGGTGCAAATAGTTCTGCTGAGCTTTCTTATCGCCATCCTGATCGGCAGTATTCTTCTTGCGCTTCCGATCAGCTCGGCAAGCGGAACTGCCGTGCCGTATATAGATGCGCTTTTCACAGCCACCAGCGCCACTTGCGTGACGGGTCTTGTCACCCTCACCACATACTCCACATGGAGTATCTTCGGACAGATCGTCATTCTGATACTGATCCAGATCGGCGGTCTCGGTGTCATAACGATGATGACAGGCGTCATGCTGATACTGAACAGAAAGATCGGCATTTCAGACAGAATGCTCATTCAGGATTCGTTTAATCTCAATTCCATGTCAGGCCTTGTGGCATTTGTAAAAAAAGTTCTTTTAGGCACCGTCATTATTGAAGTCATCGGTGCGATCGCATATATGTTTGTCTTCATTCCCGAATTCGGACCGAAAGGGATCTGGATATCCTTTTTCAATTCCGTCTCCGCTTTTTGCAATGCAGGAATCGATATTATCGGGGAAGCAAGCCTGTGCGGCCACGCAACGAATGTGCTCGTCAATACCACCACATCCGTTTTGATCATTCTCGGCGGCATCGGCTATATCGTCTGGTGGGACGTCGTCAGAGTCATACGAAGTCACGGGCGCGAGAAGTCCGGCATTTTCAAAAATTTATCCCTGCACAGTAAGATCGCCATCGTATCGACCTTAATCCTGATCATAGGCGGTGCCGTTTTATACTTTATCTTTGAATATAACAATCCGCTGACCATCAAAGATATGTCGGTATTCGATAAGATCCAGGTGTCGTTTTTCCAATCGGTGACGACCAGAACGGCAGGCTTTGCCACCGTACCGCAGGAGAATCTGACAAACGCATCCGCATTTTTGACCTTGCTGCTCATGTTTATCGGCGGTTCTCCCGTCGGAACGGCAGGCGGTGTGAAAACCGTCACCGTGACGGTTTTGGCATTTACCGCGGCTTCCATGATCAAAAGCAAAAGCCATACCGCGCTGTTCGGAAGAAGCATATCAAAGCAGTTCGTCAGCAAAGCCATTACGGTCGTGATCATGTCGTTTTCCATCATGTATCTGTCCACCGTCCTTCTGTCAGCAGTCACAGATGCGCCCGCTTTGGATATCATATTTGAAGCAGTCAGCGCGACGGGCACGGTCGGACTGTCACGGAATTTAACGCCGAGCCTCAATCTTGCGGGGAAAATGATCATGATCTGCACCATGTATTGCGGTCGTGTCGGACCGATCTCACTTGCCATCGCTTTTAAAAGCAGCAAGACCAGCACGAATATCATTCAAGAGCCCACAGAAGAAGTCACTATCGGATAAAAAGGAGTTTATCACATGCAGAAGAAACAATCTTACGCCGTTTTCGGCCTCGGAAGATACGGTATGGCGGCAGCGAAAGAGCTCGTCAAAAACGGAATGGACGTCATCGCCGTGGATATCAACAAACGCATCGTCGAAGATGCCATAAGCGAGCTTCCCATTTGCAAATGCGCCGATGTAACAGATCCGGAAGTCATTTCACAGCTCGGCATCTCAAATGTAGACGTGGTCATCGTAGCGATGGCAAGCAATTTGGAGGCAAGCGTCATGGCGGTGACTCTCTGCAAGGAAAAGGGTGTAAAAACCGTTATTGCCAAATGCGCAAGCGAACGGCATCAAAAAATTTTGAAATTGGTCGGCTCGGATATCGTCGTCTTTCCGGAAAACGAATCCGGCATACGGCTTGCCAAAAATCTGATGAGCTCCGGATTTGTCGATCTGTTATCGATATCGGATGAGCTGTCCATCATTGAATTGAATATAAAAGACGAATGGGTGGGGAAAAACCTGGTCGATCTGAATCTTCGCAATAAGTATTCCGTCAACGTCGTTGCCATCCGCAAAGACAATAAGATCTATGCCCATGTAGATCCCGAGATGCCGCTTGACAAAGCTATGGCGCTGATTTCTATCGTCAACACTTCCAAGCTCAACAAGCTGAAATAGAACCAAAGCACATACCGCCCGTTTATTTACATGTATACGCATGCGCATCAAAAAGCGTCCGAAGAGCATGACGGCTCATGGGCGCTTTTTTTCTCATGTTTCAGCCGACTGTCGGTATCAACATCCGATAAATTTTCTTGACTGCTGTGATTTCTCCTGCAGCTTTCGCCTTTTCGGCAGTGATATCGTCACGTCACAGCAATCAAAATCACTGTCAATATAGTGCGCAAAAAATCTCGCCTTAAAACGGCGTTTTCTGCATGTCCCTCTGTCCTCGGTGCGCGGTACGTCCGGATCTTCGGGAAGAATAAACTTAATACACCTTATCGTCACATCGCGGCAGAAATCGCCTGCATGAGCGGGAACGGTCATGGTTTTCATTCCCCGCCGGTATTCGATATCATTACAGTCCAGCTCGGTAACGATTGCCACCAGAGCAACCCGCTTATTCGGGCAGATATTTTTCAGTCTCACGGTCAACTGCAAAATGCGTCCCGGCGATTCCATGCCGAGGTCGCCCGCATCGAATTCGATAGCGTCCTCGCAGCCTTCGATTGTTATGTCGACCGGTTCGGGACATGTCTCGGGAAATACATCTGAACCGCATTCAACGGTAATTTCGGGAGACGGAAAACTGACGAGATTGTCCTCGTTATCATGATAGAGAGCTTTCCTACGAACAAGCGACCTCTCTCGTTCTTTATCTGATTGATACATACGGTATTGAAAAGGTACTCGATGCCTATTACTCGCAGGATATGGAGGAAACATTTGGAAAAGGTTATGAAGAACTGAAATCAGACTGGTTAGCATACTTGTATAATTAAATCTTTAATATAATGTAGCACCGCCGAGTGTGACTTTTTGGTCGCTCTCGGCGTTTTCGTTATAGACTAATTCACAAATTTATGTTATAATATTTATAAATTCGACCTAACAATTTCCAAAACACACGGACTATATAAGTGAAAGCATTGATCAATCGCTTGGAGAAACAGATGAAAAAACAAGACTTGCTAAAATATTTTGACGACAACTTGCTTGATAAGCTATTTGGCTTTTGTTACGCAAGAACAAACGACAGCTACGAGGCAGAGGAACTATGCTCGGATATAATCTATTCCCTCGTTAAAACTGCCAATAGTGATGGAGAGATCGAAAGCGTATATCCGTTTATTTGGAGAGTGGCTCGTAATGTTTATGCCGATTTTTCAAATAATCGAAGAAAACGCGCGGAAACTATCTATGAAGGCGATTCGGAAGAAATTTTGCTCGGTGTTGCGGAAGAAGACACTTCTGATGATACCGCAGAATTATTAACTTCTGTATATCGTAGAATAGCTTTTTTGACAAAAGCATACCGCGAAGTTATGATAATGTTCTACATAGATGGTCTTTCCACGGCTCAAATAGCCAAAGCGCAAGGAACAAGTGAAGGTGCTGTTCGTCAAAGGCTCTTTTCGGCAAGACAAAAGATTAAAAGTGAGGTAGAAAAAATGGCAGAAACTTATAATAAGCCGGTGGCGCTTGATAAAATTAATTTCGTGATTTGGGGAGCAGGAAGTCCCGCATGGGGAGATCCGCGTAATGTATGCACGAGAATGTTCTCAAATCATATTGTGTGGCTTTGCCACAAGAAGCCGATGAGTGCTTCTGAAATTGCAGAGGAACTGAACGTTCCCACCATTTACGTTGAAGAAGAACTTGAAATCCTCCGTAAAGGCGAAAATGGAAAGTACGGTTTTCTTCGTCGCTTGGAAAACGGCAAATATGCGCTTAATTTCATTTTGCTTGATAAGGATGTATTTGAAAAAGCAAATGCAATTTACACAGAGCAATTACCGAAAATTTGCGAAATCATATCAAACTATATCGAGGAACATAAAGCCGAATATCTTGCTTTCCCGTATCTGAACAAGAAAGTTGACATGAATCTTATCCTTTGGCAGCAGGTATTCTGTATTGCTGATGCCTTCTCCCATTGTGTTGAGTGTGCTTTGAAGAAAAATCATTTTGCGGATGTTGAAAAAACAGATCGTCCCTTCAGCGTGTTTGGATATGTAGATAACGGCAAGTATTACGGCGGCGGATGGGATGGCGTTGACGCGCAAAATGTGTGTGGCTTCTCTAACGTTCATCTTGATAATATCTACATCGCACGGATTAAAAAACACTTTAGTTGCGGTCTAAACGTTTCTAACGAACCAAAGATTCAACTTGCGCTCCGTGCAATTGAAGGTCTCGATATTTCATCGTTGTCAGAAACAGAAAAGGAGCACGCGGCAAAAGCCATTGAGTGCGGTTATTTGTATCGTGATGGAAATATGCTTTACACCAAGATTCTTGTAAATGCGCTTTCAGATAGAGATAGACTATTTGATATTAGTAATGCTTTACAGAATGGATATTTCGATGCCGATGCTGAAATTGTGGCAGCGAAGGTTGCAGAACTTATCAAAAAATCTGTTCCCGATTATCTCCTTGGGGAATGGAGATTGGCTAATAATCTTGCAAATCTTCCCATTCTCGATTCAGTTGTTGAATGTCTTATCGAAAAAGGCGTATTAACACCTCCCGAGGATGGTATTGGTGCAGAAGGTTGTTGGATGAGTGTTGAAAAGTAAACAGAATATCGCCGAGAGCTGAATTATGGTTCTCGGCGCTTTCGTTATAGATTAATTCACAATTTTATGATATAATTATCTCAAAAATATTCCCAAACCAATTAACCGATACACTCTCGCTGACACTATATAAGTGAAAGCTTTCAAAACACAGGAGAACAACTATGACCGACAAAAGAGCATCGGAATTGCTGTCTGAAAATCTAACGGCAATTTACGGTTACGCTTTTTCCAAACTCTATGATAAAGATAAAGTGGATGATCTCGCATCCGAAATCGTATATGAAATCATCGTTTCGGCTCGCAATCTTCAAAATGAAGAAGCCTTTTGGGGCTTTGCTTGGAAGATTGCCGAAAACACATTCCTTCGCTTTATTCGTAAGAGTCAGCTTGCCGCACAGAACGTAGAACTAACAGAAGAAAACATAGGTGTGTACGACCTCTCTCCAGAGCAGGAGTACATAGAAAAGGAAACCGAGAGTGAGGAAATATATTTGCTTCGCCGCGAGCTTTCTCTTTTGAAGAAAACACACCGTGAGGTCTGTGTTGCTTATTATGTTGATAACAAAAGTTGTTCTCAAATCGCAAAAGAGCAAAACATCAGCGTGGAAATGGTAAAATACCATTTGTTTAAGACACGCAAATTATTGAAGGAAGGTATCGGTATGACGAGAACACTTGGAGAAAAAAGCTACAACCCCGGAATATTCAGACTTGACTTTTGGGGGGATTGGAACAAATATTACGATTTGTTTAGACGAAAACTTCCCGGATCTATCGTGTTGGCCACATATTATGAGGCTATGACGGCAGATGCGCTTTCCATGGAACTTGGTGTTTCTATGCCTTATCTTGAGGAAGAAATTGAGATTTTGGAAAAAGCAGGCGTGCTGAAAAAGGTCGGGGAAAAGTATCAGGCGAATATCGTGATTGTGACGGATGCGTACGAAAAGGAATTCGTCAAGAACACTTCCGCGATCTACGCCAATGTGGCCGAATCAGTATTTGATAAAGCAGTAAGTCTTTTGCCGCAGATTCGCGCGCTTGATTTCAACGGGAACGATTATGATGATAACCGATTGCTGTTTGGCATTTTAAATCTTGCGTTCATGAACGGTTATGGATTAACAAAAGAAAAGTCTCCATTGGGAACCCCCAACAAGCTTCCTCTTGGTTGTAACGGGTGGATATTCGGATACGATAACGATTATGCAAACCATCATTTTGCTGGCATTACATTAAGAACAGATAATAAAGCCAAAACTGCGTGGTTCGCGGCAGTAAACTATAAAGTGGCAGTAAAAGCGCAGATGTACGAACATTCATATTTTAAAGACAAAGCCGAAGCGATGTGCGATGCGATCCTTTGCATGGACGCCGACCATGAAAATATCACGCTTCCGTGGTTAATAGATAATAATTTCGTTCGCTGCAATGACAATAAGTTATCTGCCAATTTTCTTGTATTTGAAACCGAAGTTTTTGAGAAAATTTGCAAACTGACTTCTGAAATTTCTGAAGAAGTGGCAAACTGTATGATCGATATATCCGATAAAGCCGAGAAGATACTTGCCGAGCACGCTCCCGCTTCTCTCAAAGGACAGTGCGGTGATATTGCAAAAATTCATCATCGTCTTGACGTAGCTGCTTTCTTGATGGAGGAGCTTATCAAAGAAAACAAACTGATTGTTCCGAACGAGAAAACACCGCTCTGCATTTGGGGTGTTAAAAACTAAATAGTTACCGCGAGAGTGACCGTTTGGTCGCTCTCGGCGGTATCATTTAATATGGATACTCAAAATAAAAAAACAAATCCGAACAGTTCCTTTGTTACGAAACAGTTCGGATTTGCCCGTTTTGGTGGAGCCGAGGGGAGTCGAACCCCTGTCCGAAAATCTATTCATACAGCTTTCTCCGAGCGCAGACTGTCTTTTATATTACCCTCTTATACCGCCGTCAGCCAGGCTGCACAAGAAGTATCTGTTTTATGCATGACGGATACAACAGGAAAAATCTCCGTTCACGTTCATCACTAAATGACGCCAGGTCCCCAGCCGTGATA
>URUL01000065.1 GCA_900551005.1 uncultured Ruminococcus sp.
ATTATAACAAAAATAAGCATAGCTTTCTACTCCGAAATCTCAGAATAGGGCTACGCTTATATTGTACCAAAGAAAAGGCTCGGCGAGGTCATCGAAAATCAATGGGTCATTGTGACCCACTGATTTTTGCCTTCCCCCTTTGTCCGAAATCTTTGAAGGACAGATTTCTCCTCCCGGAATTCACAAAGAGTTCCTTGAAAAAAGTCGCAAAAAATGGTAAAATAGAAGCATCACAGAAGAAGGAGGTGTTACGATGGCGACAAAGAAATACGAAGGCATGCGCATCATGTCCCTTGAAGGCAGCGTGCTGTATAAAAACGAGGGCTTCACTGCCACCAAGGACGGCAAGCCCGATCCCCAAGCCTTCCGAGGCATTCTCGACGAGAGTCTTGATACCTTGAAGCTCGCGGAGGTGTACGATCGGCATGAGGACGAGATCGGATATCCCTATCTCGATGGCAAGAAGCGTTTCTGCCGTGCCGTTGTAAACCTCTCCTTCAACAGAGCTGTCAAGGTCTACGAATCCTATGGCAACCGCTACGTTCTGAACGGATACACCGTGACCGACGAAGATATGCAAGACCACATCTGTGTCCGCATTGTCAATGGACGACCAACGCTGATCGCAATAGACGTATCCTTCCGTGAGAACAGCGGATATGCCCCCGTGGAAGAACCGATACCGGATGCCGTGCTCGGCAAGTATTTCAGATACGATGTCGATACGCATTCATATAAGCGAAGCGACAAGACCATCCCCACGGACATCACCTGTCTGGAGATCCGTGAATACCTCTACACACACGGCTTCGGCATCGACGGCATCCATTACGTTCGTTATAAGAGAAGCGCGGGCGCGAGCCGTGACGGTCGCTGTCTGTTCATTGCCGAGCCTCTCTATGCCGATATGATGGCGTGGAGCTCCTGTGACCTCTCTGCAGATACTGCCTCCGACCAAGCCTCCTGGCAGGCGTATATCGCGCTCACCCTCAGTAGCATCGAGAACGTCATCAAGCTCCCCAAGAAGTCCATCCTCATCATCCGTGACCGAGTCAGCCGCTTCAAAGCAGATGCCGTCTGCGTTAAGGAAACAGACGCTCACGACCTCATGGCAGAGGAAGAAGAAACCGAGATCGAAAACGTGATCTGGGACGGTGAGGCTCTGCTGGATGCAAGCGTGTTCTTTGAGAGCGGATATAACGACCACGGAATGATGCTTCTGCGTAACCGTTTCTTCAAGACCTGCGCCTTCAATACCAACCTGCAGGACTGGTTCTTTGATAACGATATCGAGTACGTCAGCCAGCTCGCAGGCTACACCACGGCGAGAGATATCAAGGACGTCAAGCTGGTCATCACCGAGAGTAGCGTCAAGTATCTCAAATTCATGCCGAAGGATATGCCCTTCGAGGAAAAGTGCAAGCACTTCCTTGACGCACTCTACGAGGGTAAGAATAACTCCGAGTTTGGTGTGGTCAAGGCAGACCATGATGCTCCCTTGATGCATGGAGATATGGCGTATACCAACTATCAGCTTCTCAACACCCTCGGGCTTACCCGTGAGGGTATCGGCAAGCTCCTCGAGCCGTCCTTCCGCTATCTGCAGGATATGCTGGACAGATCTCCCGTTCTGCGTTATCAGATCAACATGACCACCGACCACGCCACCATTGCGGAACAGGAACTTCCCGACCTTGCCAAATACCGTCGGGATACCGTTCTCGACATGACCTGCCGCACGCCGCTGTTCGAGCAGACCGAGTTCTACAAATCCTTCCGCAGCGATACCACCAAGTATTTCAAGAGAAAGCTGAAGAAAGGACGAGTCGCCGTCTGCGGAAATTATCAGGTTCTGTTCGGCAACGCCTACGAATTTCTATTGGCACTCACCGACGAGAGCTACGAACCGACCGAGTCCTTTTCACTGGAGGACGGACAGGTATGCACCACGGGCTTCGCTCACGGCGAGATGGTGCTTTGCGCACGCAGTCCTCACATCACCATGGGCAATCTCTACCTCGCAAAGAACGTGCATTGCTATGACCTTCTGCGTTATTTCAATCTCACGCCTAATATCATTTGTGTGAATGCAATTGAAAGTAATATCCAACAGAGGCTCAACGGTTGCGATTACGACTCCGACTCCATGCTCGTCACCAATGACGAATGGATCGTAAACGGTGTGGTCAACGCATACGATACTCTCAAAGTCCCCGTATGCAAGGCAGAGCCTGTCGGCAAGACCGAATACGTCAACATGCCAAAGAGCCTTGCGGGGCTCGACCAGACCATCGCAAAGAATAAGATCGGAGAGATCGTCAATCTCTCGCAGTTCCTCAACTGTTTACTTTGGGAAGCCTATGTGACAGGAGAGAGCGAATACCATCCCTTGGATATCTTTGAGGTGTACACATGATGCTTCACGAAGCCCTTGACGCGGCGGTCAAGGAGAGGCTGCTGGCGAAAAACCCCACCAACGGCACGACCGTGCCCAAGTGCAATTATCCCGAAAAGCAGATCCTCGGTGACAATCAGCTGGAAACCTTCCTCGAAGCCATCAAGGGGCATGAGTATGCAAGGCATGTATTTATTGAATAATCATCGCCAAATAGTGTTACCACCAGAGTTTCGTAATTAAACAATAGTGCTTGACATTCGCCAAAAAGAAGAATATCCAATGATGATCCGTCCCAATATCGATGCTCGATTTTATTACGCAACCCAATGAAAAAGTTTAAATTAGCAACAGTTGCTTCTGACAAATTGGGATAGGCTTTTCTCATTTTCTGATATTCTTTAATGCATTCAGCTAACTCCCACGCCTTCTTCTCACCATCAATTTTTTTATAGCGTCCATTTTTTTTCTTTGTAAAAATACTTTTCGCCAATTTCGCTTTGAAAGAAGGCATGAAATAATTTTGTCCAAGCAATAATCATAAGGACTATATAATTTTCAATTCTAAACATAGTGCGAGGACGATTATAGGTTTCAACAGCAGTCAGGGCGCTATTTATGGATCCATCCAAAATGCTTTTTGCTTTGCCTAGTCTTAAAATAATCATTATATAATCCTTTCTTGATGTAATGAAAAAGCCGCAAAGTAATCCTACTTTGCGGCTTTTTGTGCGGTCAAAACCGCGATTTTGGTCGCCCACATGCGATTATATCCGAACCGTTGAGTGTTGCATTTATATCGGAAAATCGCACAATTGTGCTTGTGTTGGGATAATTGCAGTTGATAAGCAGTTTATTATCGTAAACAAACACAGAATTCAAAAATGTGTCGATCAGTCGTTTCCGGTGGGACAGTTCGTTTATGTTCAAATTACGCAGACGCTCAAACCAAAATCGTACTTGGTCCTCATTCAGTAACGGGCGTCGGATGCTCTCCTTGGCGATCTCGATTTCAATATCTTTTTTCTTGCTTTCCAATTCTTCAAGCCGTTGCTTGGTAGACTGGGTGAAAATCCCTTGTTCTATGGCAGCAAGAATATTGTCAATGGACTTGTTGAGTTCCGCTAATGATTGATTCAAATGTGGGATCACCGTATTTTCAGCAGTCTGGAACTCCATGAATGCGTGAACGATATCATCGATAAAGCATGCGTCTTCAAGCTTTTTCCGAATCTCCAAAACAACAAGGTTTTCAATCCAGTCCTTTTTTATTGATTTTTTTCGGCATCCGCCGTGTCGTTTTGCGTTGGTACACTTGTAGTAATGGTGAACCGCACCGCTTCGGCTTGTGCCGCATTCACCGACCATCAAGGATTCACATTCGCCGCAAAACAGCTTTGTAGTCAGGAGATAATCGTCTTCCGCTTTGTGACGGGCGGGGGCCTTTTTGTTTTTTGCAATTTTCTCCTGTACACGGTCAAACAGATCTTGGGGAACCAGCGCGGGAATTCCGTTCGGAATTACGATGTCGCGGTATCTATACTCTCCGATGTATTTCCGATTGGAGAGCATCCGTGAAACGCTGTCTATGTCGATATCTCCGCCTCGTTTGTTTTTGAGTCCGTGTTGATTCAGAACGGCAGCGATTTCACTCATTGTCAGACCTTCATCGTAATGTCGAAAGGCTTCTAAAACGAATGGGGCAGTTAAAGAGTCCGCGACATAATGCTGTTCCTTATCGGCATAATATCCGATCGGCATTGTCCCACCGTTATACTTGCATTTGAGCGCATTTTCGGTGTGCCCGCGCAGTACCTTTTCAGACAAATCGGCGGAATAGTATTCTGCCATGCCTTCAAGTAACGATTCCAGCAGAATTCCTTCGGCGCCGTCGGAGATGCGCTCTACGGCAGACATTACCTTAATGCCGTTCTTTTTTAGTAGCGCTTTGTAGTGAGCGGAGTCGTAACGGTTACGGGCGAAACGGTCGAGCTTCCATACGATAACCAAATTGAAGTTGCGCTTTGCGCTGTCTTTGATCATGCGCTGAAAATCCGGACGGCGGTCTGTTTTGGCAGAAAAGGCACGGTCAATGTACTCACCGACAACCGAAATTCCGTTCTTCTTTGCAAAAGCATAACACTCTCGCATCTGTCCCTCAATGGATTCTTCGCGCTGATTTTCACTGGAATAGCGGGCGTAAATCACCGCCACCAGTCCTTCGACTTCTTTCTTTGCCACCAGCTCACTTCCTTTCTGCTTATAGTATAGGGCTTTTATGATTTCCGTGCAAATGTGCGGAAAAGATTATTTTGCATTGGTACCCATTTGGCTGACAACTTGCTTTTTTATCCGTGCAATTCGTTTCTGCATCCCGCCCGCGGTTTTATAACCGTAAGCATTCGCAAGGGCGGCATAGGTTTCACCGTTCGCATGGCGAATCAGAATCTCACGGTCGGTTTCACTCAGCAGGGAAAGACATTGTTGCACCATGATACGGTCTGTGATCTCTGCAACCATATCATCCGACGATGCAATTTCAAGCGGTGTAGCCTTGCCGTTTTCATCCTTCGGACCGCCGGTTTCTATCGACACTTTTTCAACGATTGCTCCGTTTTTTGTATGTTCAATTTTTCTCGCCGCACTGATTAAAGAACGATTTTCGGGCTTGCTCCGGTTGTAATCTTCGTATGCCGGCATGGATTTTGTCAGTTCTGCGATCTCTGGCAGGGAGAGCAGATACGCCCATATATCCCATTCGCGTTTGAGAAGCTCATTACAGTTGTCTGCATCAATGCCGTATTGTGCCATTGCCTCAATGAATGCTGTTTTGAGTTCCGGAGAGGCATTGATGATGGCGGTATAATAGCCAACAGCTTTGTAGCATCCCTCGTATGTCAGCGAAACCGGATCATCGGTTTTTGAAAAATCGGAGGGTGGAAAAGAGAGCTTCAGATCGTGCCGTGTGTCAAGGCTTGTCCCTTTTACGATACGATAGATTTCTTTTAGATAGTCCTGTGCTTCTTCACACCAATTTGTCGTATCGACATTCGGCAACACCTCGGATATATCCAGTCGATCAGCCATATTGCGTTCCGCTACTTCTTTGGCAGTGCCGTTTTGAAGAGTTGATACGATTATGTCAACAATCTGCCGGGGGAGGGATAGAGGTTCTTCGTGCGAGTGAAGCTGTTTTTGTTCGGTCATTTGAGATCCTTTATCAGTTTCAGGGCAATGCCCTGAATGGATAGTTGTTTCGGATGAATGATTCGTTTGCTGTCTGTATAAGTATGATTTTCCGCATACAATACCGGTTTTCCGTCCTCAAAACGAATCCGTTTCAGCGTGTTGCCCTCTTCGGTTAATGCAACAACGATTTGCCCGTCGGTGGCTTCGGATTTTCGCTTTACAAGAATTAAGTCGCCCTGCTCAATGCCGAGGTCAATCATGGAATCTCCGTAGGCACGGAGTAAAAAACACTCACCGTCAACCCATTCCTCCGGTATGGCAAGGTAACCATCAGTATGTTGCTCCTGCTCCTCGGGCGATCCGCAGATAACAGCACCGAGAATCGGAAGGCGGCGGAATCCTGACTTCATTTTTTCCTGCCCGGCAATCGCAAGCGTTCCTTTGCCGGAATAAGTAATAATACCTCTCTCGTTGAGCCGTGTAAGATAACGATAGCCGACCGATTTGCTCATATTCATGTAATTCAGAATTTCCGAAAATTTTGGCGACTCGCCGTTGTTTTCGTGAATGTAATCGGTGATATACGCCGCCATTGCTTGTAGTTTGTTTTCGTCTAATACTTTCATACACTCTCCATATCATAACAAGTGGTTCTCTTATAGTATAGCAGAACTTTTGGTTCTTGTCAATAGAAAAATCAAAACATTGAACTAATTATTTGAGTTCAAACGGTATTAGTCGATTTCTTGAAGTATTTCTGCGAAAAATCAATCATTGATATTGTAAAAAAGGGCTAACTGTGTTATAATGAAGATACTATGTATTTGGAGTTAAAACAAGGAGCAATTCATGAGAATCAGTTACAAAAAGTTATGGGTTTTACTTATTCAAAAAGACATAACAAAGGTTGAACTAAAGCGTGAGGTTGGAATTTCGGCGGGAACAATGAGCAAACTTAATAAAGGTGAGGAAGTTGCACTGTCGGTTTTACTGCGCATTTGCAATTATCTGAATTGTGATATTGGAGATATTTGTGAGGCAGTGCGTTTAGACACAATAAACTAATATTAATTTACAGCAATGACGAGGTGAGAATATGCAGATAATTGACAACATAACTAACACGCTAAAAGATGACCTGCAGGTTACTATAAAGAGGGGAAGCAAGGTCTTTATTGCTGCGGCTTGTTTTTCAATATACGCTTATAAAGAGTTAAAGAAACAGCTTGAAAATATTGATGAACTGCGGTTTATTTTCACTTCACCTACTTTTACGACTGAAAAAACCTCAAAGGCACAACGCGAATTTTATATTCCACGCATTTCGAGAGAGAGCAGTCTGTACGGTACAGAGTTCGAAGTGAAGCTTCGCAATGAATTGACGCAGAAGGCAATTGCAAAAGAATGTGCCGATTGGATTAGACGTAAAGTAACTTTTAAATCCAATGTGACGCAAGAGCAAATGATTGGATTTATGGCAGTGGATCAAACTGCGTATATGCCTATCAATGGCTTTTCCACGGTGGATCTTGGCTGTGAGCGCGGAAATAATGCCTATTATCCCGTGCAAAAAACGGAGAATTATGAGAATTCCGGCTATTTTATCAAACTTTTTGAGCAGCTTTGGAATGACAAGAAAAGGTTACAGGAAGTAACAGATATCGTAATCGAAAATATTTCGGTTGCTTATCGCGAAAATGCTCCGGAGTACATTTATTTTGTCGCGCTCTATAATATCTTCAAAGAGTTTCTTGATGATGTTTCAGAGGACGAGCTTCCCAATGAAGCAACAGGCTTTAAGGAAAGCAAAATATGGGGAATGCTCTATAACTTTCAACGCGACGCTGTTCTCGCCATCATCAGCAAGCTTGAGAAATTCAATGGCTGTATTTTGGCGGACAGTGTAGGTCTCGGTAAGACATTTACTGCTCTTGCTGTAATCAAGTACTATGAGAACCGCAATAAATCCGTACTTGTTCTTTGTCCGAAAAAACTTTCAGAGAACTGGAATACATACAAGGGTAACTATATCAACAATCCCATTGCAACGGATCGGTTACGGTACGATGTTCTCTATCATACAGACCTTTCCCGTGAACACGGACAGTCAAACGGTATTGATCTTGATCGCTTGAACTGGGGAAACTATGACCTTGTTGTCATTGATGAGAGCCATAATTTCCGCAACGGTGGCGAGGTTTCCGGTGAGGACGCAAAAGAAAACCGCTATCTGAAGCTTTTGAACAAAGTCGTTCGTGCCGGTGTGAAAACGAAGGTACTGATGCTTTCCGCAACGCCGGTCAATAACAAGTTTATTGACCTCAAAAATCAACTTGCGCTCGCCTACGAGGGTGATGCTTCGCAAATAAACAAAAAGCTTGATACCAAAAAAAGCATTGATGAAATTTTTCGTCAGGCGCAGAAAGCCTTCAATGCTTGGAGCAAGCTCCCTGCCGAAGAACGCACGACGGACGAACTTCTTCGGACTCTGGATTTTGATTTCTTTGAACTGTTGGACAGCGTGACGATTGCGCGGTCAAGAAAGCATATCGAAAAGTATTACAACACTTCTGACATCGGCAAGTTCCCGGAGCGTTTGCCGCCGATTTCTCTGCGTCCCTGTCTGACTGATCTGAACGATGCGATTAACTATAATGAGATTTACAGCCTGCTTATGTCGCTGAATTTGACGATTTATACGCCGTCGAATTATATCATGCCGTCGAAACTGGCAAAGTACATCGATATGACGCATCACAAGGGAAACAGCCTGACTCAGCAGGGACGCGAAGAAGGGATTCGACGCCTTATGAGCATCAATCTCCTCAAGCGTCTGGAAAGCTCGGTCGCGTCATTCCGCCTGACAGTTGACCGTATTCGGAAACTGATTGACGATACTATCGGTACAATCAATGGTTATCAGTCCGGAGGATGTGTTCTCAATCTGACTGAGATTTCCGATACAGATGATTTCGATTACGATGACCAGAACACCGACTTCTTCTCCGTCGGCAAGAAGGTCAAAATTGACCTTGCTGACATGGACTATGTTTCATGGATGCGTGAGCTTAAAAAGGATGCGGAAAATTTGGAACTTCTGTCTTTGATGATTGCGGACATCACGCCGGAGCATGACACGAAACTGCAAACATTGTTCGGCTTGATCCGGAAGAAAATTGAGCATCCGATCAACCCAGACAATAAGAAAATCATTATCTTTACGGCATTTTCTGATACTGCCGATTATCTTTTCGCAAATGTAGGTAAATTTGCAAAAGTGAATTTTGGATTGGATACGGCGGAAATTACCGGAACGGTCGATGGGGAAACCACTATACCAAAGCTCCGGGCAGACCTCAACACGGTTCTAACCTGTTTCTCACCCGTTTCCAAAGGAAAGTCGGTACTCCTGCCCGGAAGTACCGATGAGCTTGATATTCTGATTGCAACCGACTGTATTTCCGAGGGTCAGAACTTGCAGGATTGTGATTATCTTATAAATTATGATATTCATTGGAACCCTGTCCGCATTATCCAGCGGTTCGGACGAATTGACCGTATCGGAAGCAAAAACGACCACATTCAGCTTGTAAACTTCTGGCCGGATATGGATCTCGACGAGTATATCAACCTGAAAAGCCGCGTGGAGACCCGCATGAAGATTTCGGTTATGACTTCCACCGGTGATGATGACCTGATCAATGCTGAGGAAAAGGGCGACCTTGAATACCGCCGTGCACAGCTAAAACGGCTGCAAGAAGAAGTCGTGGATATTGAAGACATGACCAGCGGCATCTCCATTATGGATTTGGGATTAAACGAGTTCCGACTCGATCTGCTGGAATACATGAAGCAGCACGAGGACATCGAAACCGCGCCAAAGGGTCTGCACACCGTTGTCGGGCAGACAGAGGATTCTCCTGCCGGTGTGATCTTTGTCCTCCGCAACATCAACGACAGCGTGAACATTGACAACCGTAACCGGATTCATCCATTTTACATGGTCTATATCAGTGAAGAAGGCGAAATCGTCTGCGATTACCTCAATCCGAAAAAACTGCTCGACACCATGCGCTTGCTCTGTCGTGGCAAGAGCGAGCCGTGCATGGAGCTTTGCAAGCAGTTCAATGACGAAACCGATGATGGACGCAAAATGGGCGAAGTCTCTGAACTGCTGAGTGAGGCGATCAATTCTATTATCGACGTGAAAGAAGAAAACGATATTGACAGCCTGTTCAAGAGCGGAGGAACAACCGCCCTGCTCAGTGCGGTGTCTGGACTGGATGATTTTGAGCTGATCTGCTTCTTGGTTGTGAAATAAGGAGGGCTTACAATGCTTGGGTTTCCTGTGTCTACGGAATTTAACAAAAGAATACCGAAGCAAAAGTTCTATGAGAACCTCGATGTTTCTCCGACCTTGCGTCGTGTGTTTGTCGATCAGATACGCATTGTATACTGGCGAAATAAGCTGGCAGCCTCCACGCTCAACATTGCTGCGGGCGAAGCCGTAACGGAAATTGAAGTGTTTGAAGTGCACCTGAACGAGCCGCTGCTTGATGAGGCTGTTCTGAAACAGATCGACAAGGAAATCCCGTACCACATTCTTTTTATTCTGACCTGTGACGGAAAGGCTCAAGCGTGGATTGGCTATAAAGAAGTTGCCGCATCCGGCAGCAACGCCTTCAAGGTGAGCCGCTATTATCACACCGACTGGATGCCGGAAGACGAGCTGCATCTCAGCCTCGATGGCTTAAATATGGATGCCGTCTACGCAAGCCTTATCCGTCAGATTGCCGGGGACAAGCTGCAACCGGATTCCGGTGAGAGCCTGAAAGCGTCTGTTGAGCGTGATGAAAAGAAGACGCAGCTTGAAAAGCAGATCGCCACGCTGGAAAACAAAATGCGGCGAGAGAAGCAGCTAAATAGGCAGATGGAAATGAACGCGGAGTTGAAAAAAATGAGAAAGGAATGGGAAAGAAACAATGGGATGGAGTGAAATTTGGAAGGTTGTCCTCGGAGTTGTAACAAGCGTTGGTGGAGTCGGTATAATAATCGTTGCTTGTGCAAAGTTTGCTTCTGGAATGATTGCAACGAGGTTAGAACAGAAATACTCGCTAAAAATTGAAAAGGACCTCGAAGCCTACAAAGCGGAATTAGAGAAGGATTTTGAGGACTATAAGCAAGGCTTGAGTAAAGAAATGGAACGATACCGGACAAGTTTGGCTGCAAAAAACTATGTTAGCAAAACCAGGTTCGATGCAGAATTTGAAATCTATCGAAAGCTTTCCTTAGCTTATTTCGAAATGATCAAGATGATTACCAATTTGATTCCTCCCGGATTTGCATATGAAATTGCAGACGAGCAAAAGGAGTCCGAGAGAGAAAAAAAGCTGTATTTACAATCAAATGATGCGACAATCGCAGCTCAGGATATGCTCAGAGCAAATGAGCCCTTCATATCAGAAAACTTCTTCGACAAGTATTACGCAATTTTGATAAAATGTCAGCAACAGCTTAGTGCATATGAACGTCGATGGAATGTCGGATATATTGCGCCTCAAAAGGAGAAGGAGCGGTTTACCCCGGAAGAGTATCAGAAGTCAGAGAAAATACGGGAAGATATGAGTTCATTGAATAAAGAGATAAGAGCATACTTGTCCGAATTGGAAGTTATTGATAATCAGGGAGGAACTACCAATGGATAAACTACGCATGGAATCGCCGGATATGACGGCGCAGAACATAGACCACATTGCTGCCCTGTTTCCGAACTGCATCACGGAGATGCTGGACGAGGAACACAGCACGCCGGAGAAGAAGGTGTACAAACGGGCGGTCAACTTTGAACTGCTGAAACAGATGCTCTCGCCGGACGTGGTGGACGGAGACGAGGCATACGAGTTCACATGGGTGGGTAAGAAGGCGGCAATCGTAGAAGCCAACAAGCCGATCCGGAAGACGCTGCGCCCCTGTGTGGCAGAGAGCAAGGACTGGGACACCACCGAAAACCTCTACATTGAGGGTGATAATCTGGAAGTCCTCAAGCTCTTGCAGGAGAGTTATCTCGGCAAGGTCAAGATGATCTATA
>URUL01000066.1 GCA_900551005.1 uncultured Ruminococcus sp.
TGCTCTTGTAGGGTACGTGTTTTGTATGTGGTTTGTGTGATTGCTCAGGTTAGGGTGCTGGGTCGGGTTAGGGCGTAATGTATGTATCGACGGAGATTACCTCATTTACGGGCTCCGTGCGGTCTGCTGACACGAGAATCTCCTCCTGCTTTGCCCCGCGATAATATATGATCTCATATACCTCGGTGAGCGTGCCTTTTTTGCCTTGTGTGATGACATTTTCCTCTCCGTACGGTAGAGTGTTATCCTCGATACGCTCCGTAGTATACGGGAGATCGCTCCTTCTTGTTTCAAAATCCGACGTATAAGAAATCTTCGTTCCTATGATGACGATCTCGTCCTGCGGATATGTTTCTGTGTGTTCGCTGACAAAGCTTCCCACCTCGCGCCCTTCGCGATAGAGCCGTGTCGTCGTATATACTTTTATGCCCGGGATCCCCTCGCGCAGAAGGATAATTTCATCGTCATAATAACTATCGGAATAGCGTGTTTCCGTTTCATAGGGGATCTCCACCGTCTCGGTAAAGACCATCGATACGGTTTTGTCATGACTTTCGGTAGCGGAAGTGGTCTCTTGTGGCTTTGAGGTGGTACTTTCCGCCTCTGAGGTACTGCCCGACGGCTCCGGCGGCGTCATTTCCGCGGGGTTCGTTGTTTGCCCGACAGTTGTCGTCGCGGTCGTTTCTGTCCGTGTCGCGCTTGTCGCGGTCGTTTCTGCCCGTGTCGCGCTTGTCGCGGTCGTTTCTGCCCGTGTCGCGCTTGTCGCGGTCGTTTCTGCCCGTGTCGCGCTCGTGGTATGTAAAACGGTCGCATCAGATGTGGTCTGTGCGGTGCTTCCCGTCATGCGTGAGCTCGAGGTGACCGAGGTATCAGACGATAAGAATATCCTTTCCGCGTCGGGATATTCGGCAGATGAGCAAGCGCAAAGCAGGACGGAGCCGCTAAGCAATGCGAGAATAAAGATTGCGGACAATATCCGCTTTTTTGAAAAAATCGGTTTCATGTGACTGTTCCTTTTTTACTGTATTTCCCTGCGGGACATGGTTATGCCATAATTGTACAATACCAACAGACACAAAATCAATGGAAAATATTTCACCCGATACATATAAAAGGAAAAAGGGTCGCATTTCTTACATAAATTGCTATATCGCATCTCTTTGCGGAAGATATTTCCTCTTCTCGCTGCCGTCATACAAGCGCAAAAAACGGCAGAGAAAAAGCTTCTCTGCCGTTTTTTTAAAGACTTCCGTCAGAAACCGATATTTTCGGTTTTTTTGTCAATTATTCTTCGTCCTCGCGGGAGAAAAGGTCGCCTTCGAGATTCATGTCGTCGATTTTTCCGTCGCAGTCATCACAGTCGCAATCTTCACAGTCGCAGTCATCGCATACATCGTCATCAAAGTTGAAATCGCAATCGCAGAAATTAAATTCATCCTTGCAGTCATAGAGCAGATAAGCACCTGCAGCACCGCTCATAGCGGAAACGGCAAGAAATGCGCCTGCAGAGCTCTTTTTCTTGCAAAGAAGAATGATGAATGTGATGAATGAGGTCAGTGCGTTTACCACGAGAGCAACGCCTACATAAAGTTTGGTTTTCTTGAACATTTTCCATGTCCTCCTTATATAATATTTTTTGTTTTTAATATAATATTTTTTGTTTTTATACCTTGCTCTTTAAATAAGCATTGATAAAACCGTCTATTTCGCCGTCCATGACGGCTGTTATATTGCCGTCCTCATAGCCTGTTCTGTTGTCCTTCACAAGCGTATACGGCATAAATACGTAGGAACGGATCTGAGCGCCCCACTCTATATTTGTCTTTTCGCCCTTGATATCCTCTATCTTGTCGAGATTCTCGCGCTGTTTTATCTCGGCGAGCTTGCTCTTGAGCATTTTCAGTGCGGTTTCTTTATTCTGAAGCTGGCTTCGTTCCGTTTGGCAACCGACTACGATACCTGTCGGCTTATGCACGATCCTTATCGCCGAGTCAGTCTTATTGATATGCTGACCGCCTGCGCCGCTGGAGCGGTGTGCGGTTATTTCGATATCCTCGTCCTTTATCTCGATATTGACATCGTCATCCAGCTCCGGCATTACTTCCACAGAGGCAAAAGATGTATGTCTGCGTCCCGAGGCATCAAAGGGAGACACGCGTACCAGTCTGTGAACGCCGTGCTCGCTTTTGAGATAGCCATAGGCATTCGTGCCCTCTACGAGGATGGTGGCACTCTTGATACCCGCTTCTTCTCCGTCGAGCCAATCTACGAGCTTGACATTGAAGCCGTGCTTCTCGCCGTATCGGGTATACATTCTGTAGAGCATGAGTGCCCAATCCTGCGCCTCTGTACCGCCTGCGCCCGGATGGAATGAGAGAATGGCATTGTTTCTGTCATATTCTCCGGAAAGCAATGCGTCTATGCGCATGCGCTCCTCCTCCGACTCTATTTTCTTCACCTCGGAAAGCACCTCGTCGCATACGCTTTCGTCATTTTCCTCTATGCCCATTTCCGCGAGCACGAGCGCATCCGAAACCGTAGTGCAGAGCTTTTCATATGCCTCTATCTTGTCCTTCGTGCGCTTCAGCTCCTGAAGCACCTTGCCCGAGGTAGCCTGATCATTCCAAAAATTTTCCGCAAGTGTCTGCGCCTCCAGCTCCTTTGCTTGCTCGCGCAGTCTTTCTATTTTCAATGAATCGCCGAGCTCCTTGACATCTTTTTCGAGTGCAAGAAGTCTGCTTTTCGCTTCTTCTAACTGTATTATCATTATAATTATGTCCTCCGAATACGTGATTTGTGATTTTTATGTTAAATATGAAGCTTTTTTATTCGAAAACTCCCGTCACTTCTCTTTATCCTCGGCTTTGCCGTGATGATGCCCGTCAAAAACGCCGCGCAGGTCCATTGCCAGCTTGCCGTCTTTTTCGATAAAGCCTATCCTTCTTGCCATCTTGTCGTCAACGCATTTTTCCGCATCGTGCGCGCCGCATAGGTCGATGAAATTCAGCGCGGCACGCCCCATGATGAAAAGCACCTCTTCATCATCTATGCCCTCGGGACATTTCAGCTCATACATATAGCCGCGGTCGTCCTTTATCCGGAACTGGCATATGCCGAGCAGCGTATCCCCCTCTATTGCCGAATAGGCGAAGCACTCCTCGCGGTAAGGCGCGCCGCATTTGGCGCAGAGCTCCTTCTGCCGCTCCTTACTCTCTATCGGTTTTACTTCAAACATCGGTCTTCGCCTCCTTTTTTAACAGCTGTATCTGCGACTTGGTGAGATATTTCCACTTTCCGGGGCGAAGGTCGCCGAGCTTTACCTCTCCTATGCTGACTCTTCGCAGAGAAAGCACATAAAGAGACAGCTTCTCGCACATTTTTCGTATCTGCCTGTTGCGCCCCTCGAAAAGCGTTATCGCAACGACGGAATATTCCTTTTTTCTCGTTATCAGCGAAACCTCGGCGGGCTTTGTCATATACCCGTCTATCTCCATCGGCTCACAGAGACGGAGAACCTGCTCCGGCTCTATCTCTCCTGCCAGCTTGACATGATATGTTTTCGGCTTGTGATAGCGCGGATGCATCAGCTTATTTGCAAAATCGCCGTCATTTGTAAACAGCAGAAGCCCTTCGCTCTCAAGGTCGAGCCTGCCGATGGGATAGACGCGGGCACCCGCATCTGCGACAAGCTCGGAAACGCACGGCCTGCCGCGGTCATCGCTCATGGAGGTAAGATATCCGCGCGGTTTATTGAGCATAAGATATATTTTTCGCTTATCCCCTGCGCCGATGATCTTTCCTTTATATTCGATCCTGTCCTTTTCGGGGTCTATTTTCGTGCCGATATCGGCAACCTCGCCGTTGACCTTGACTCTGCCCGCGGCGATTTCCTGCTCGGCGGCACGGCGTGACATGAGCCCCTGCGCCGAAAGGAATTTCTGAAGTCTCATTTCTTCCAAAGCTTTTCCTCTTATATATAAATTTTGCGGTGCTTCTCTTAGAAGAAACACGTCATTTCTTTCTGCCTTTTTTCGGAGAAGCCTTCTCCACGCTCTCCGCCGCCACAATATCCGCG
Organism: uncultured Ruminococcus sp.; assembly: GCA_900551005.1. Taxonomy (GTDB): domain Bacteria; phylum Bacillota; class Clostridia; order Oscillospirales; family CAG-272; genus Apopatosoma. The sequence continues at coordinate 4,076 of URUL01000066.1, forward strand.
CGCGCGATCACTCTGCCCTCGCAGATAAATTCCGCCTCTCCGATCTTTTCTCCCGCGCAAATGCCTGCATAGAGAAACCGCGGCAGCTTCAGCACGGTCTGTATCTTCCCGTGATCCTTTTTCAGCGTGGCAAAAACATCCTCCTCGATCTTGCATAGGAGCGTGTCCTTTTCTCCGCCGCAAACGGGAAGCTTCGTTCCGAAATCATCGGCAGAAGCTAATTTTTCGTTTTCATAGAGCGAAAAACCATAGTCCAGCAGCTCTCTGTGGTCATGCCAGTCGCTTCCGTCACAGAGCGTCACGCAGATGAGTGTCACCCCGTCACGCCTTGCCGCGGAAACGAGCGTTCTTCCGCATTTCTTGGTAAATCCCGTTTTGACTCCTATCACATCATCATATGTGCGCAGCAGCCTGTTGTGATTGATCAGGAGGCGCGTCGCCGTTCCGTCATGAAGCGGAATCGCCTTTCGTGCAGTCGCCACGATCTCGGCAAATCTCGGATTTTTCAGTGCCTCGGCGGCGATAACGGCAAGCTCTTTTGCCGTGGTATAATGCTCGGGATCATCGAGCCCATGAGGATTTGCAAAATGCGTATCACAAAGCCCCATTTCTCTTGCGCGCTCATTCATCATATCGGCAAAAGCCTCTATGCTTCCCGCTATTTCTATGGCGATTGCCGCCGCCGCATCGTTTGCGCTCTGAAGCATCAGCGCGAAAAGCAGATTTTCCATCGTTATCTTTTCGCCCGCATAGAGATAGACGGATGAGCCCTCCACATTCACCGCGGCGGGAGCAACGGAAATAAGCTTCTTTGGATCGCAGTTTTCTATGGCGATGAGCGCCGTCATGATCTTCGTCGTACTCGCCATTCCACGGCGCGTATTTTCATCGTGAGCATATATGATCTCGCCGTCGCCCGTCATGAGAAGACAGCTCTTTGCCGAATCGGCGGGCAAAGCCGCGATACGGCAGAAAAGAGAGCCGTCTGCCGCAAACAGGGCGAGCACGAGAATGGATATCAAAATAATTTTCTTCATAAATTCTCCATACTTTTTTCCTTAGCAATATGGAGAAAAATGAAAATTTATTCGCCTTTTTCTTCGGTGGCGGTTTCTTCCTTGAAATCCTCACCCTCGGCGGCTTTTTCTTCTTCTTTTCTTTCCTTTTTCTTGAAAATGCCCTTGATCTTCTCTATAAGCTCGGGGGTTTTGTTTATGATATTTTCGATAGAGGAGCCGATATCGTTTCCGCCGGTAGGATTATTGACATTGACCATCTCGACTCTGCCGCTTTCGTTTACGACAAGAAAGCCCACGGGAGTAACCGTAACGCCTGTACCGCCGCCTCCGCCGAAATTATTCTGTCCGTCGCGGCAGTGCTTGCCCGCATAATCATTTCCGCCGCCCGCAAAGCCGACGGATATCTTCGATACGGGGATGATCACCGTACTGCCCGCCTCTATCGGCGTGCCGATGATCGTATTCGCGTCTACGAGGTCGCGTATGCCCTCCAATGATGAGGAGATAAGGGAGCTGATTCTGTTTTCTTCCATTGTTTTATTCCGCCTTTCCGAAATTTTTGTCGCTATTGCTTTCTTTTATATTGGTATCTGCCTTTGCATTTTTGTTTTCGTTTTCGCTTTTGTCTTTGCGCCTGTCCCGCTCCTCCGATTTGGCTTTTTTCATACCGCGAAGATACGTTATCCCGGCGCAGAGCCCTATCGATATTATCTGCCAAAGACGGATGCGAAAATCCATCTCCACACGGGCTTTTGTCTCTCCCGCGAGAAAATCGACGCCTACATTCACGGGAGCTTTTCTTTTCACGCGGAACTTCGCCGTCTCGTCAAGAAGCGTAAAAAGATACGATGTCGCCTGAGAAACACCGCCGTAGAGAAGCGCCGTCTTTGCCGCATCGTCCGTGCCGACGGTGATGTCGTAGCAATCGACTCTTATGCGGATATAGCGCCATGTCTTTGCAAGAACCTTTTTGGCTATCTCGATCAGAAGCTTGACAAGCTCCACGATATCGCCGATGCTCTTTTTTTCCTTCTCGGCAGACTTTTTCGCCTTTTTCTTCTTTTTTGCGGACGTCTTTTCTTCCGTCTGCTCGGTCGGCGTATCGGCGGCTTCTGCCTTTTTGGCGCCGCCCGCCGCTATGGAATGAACGCGGATATGCAGCACGCGAAAAAGGACGAGCACGCGAAAATCCTTGCCTTTTCCCGCCGCGGCTACGTTTATCGAGATAGGGATCATGCCGAGTGCCGCAAAAAACAGCACGACGGCAGAAATGATGATTGCCGCCTTCATGAGGCTTCTCCCACGATGCCGACCATCGCATCATCTGCTGCCGCGGCTTCTGCCGCCGCCTCTGTCGGCGCATCCTCCAGCGGAGGAAGCTCCTCGGGAGAGGACAAGCCGAAGGTACGCAGAAACGCCTCTGTTGTCCCATAGAGTCTCGGCCTGCCGGGAACATCCAGTCTGCCCTTCTCCTCTATGAGCTCATGCTCGAGAAGCACGCCGATGGAATAGCTGCTGTCCACACCGCGCACCTGCTCGACATACGAGCGTGTCGCCGGCTGATTATAGGCGATGATCGCGAGCGTCTCAAGCGACGCCTTGGACAGATTGCCGCCGTCGCGCACGCCGAGCGCCGCCTTTACATAGTCGGCATAGACCTCCTTTGTCACAAGCTGGCAGGCATTTCCCAGTATCAGGAGCTGTATGCCGCGCATGGGATCGCTGTCATATTCTTTTTTATATTCCCCGATAACCGAGCGGACCTCCTCTGCGGAGATTCCCATGACCTCGCCCAGCTTCTCAAAGGTGAGCGGATAGCCTGCCGCAAAAAGTGCGGCTTCCGCTATGCGCTTTATCTCATCGGAGGAAAGCGTTTTTCTGTCTTCATCAAATGCGGCGATGCCGTTTTCACCCTGCAGGGCGATCGTCTCTTCCGTCAAGTCTGCTCCTCCTTCTCTTCATTTGTTTTTCTTTGCGTATTCAGTTTGAGAATGACGTTTGAGCCCGTGTCATCATCCTGCGCGCGCTCCGGAATGATCCTTCCTGTCTTTATCAGCTCGAGAAGCCCGTAAAACGTCGCCGCAAGCTCGCTTCGACTCGTCACCTCATCGAAAATTTCATCTATATGCGCGCTTTTGCGCTTTACCATACAGCGCAGGATATGCACGATCCTGCCTGCGACGGATACCTGCTTGCGCTTGATGAGCGGTGCGATGACGTTCGGCTTTTCGCGCTCCGCCTGCTCAAACTCCGCCATGCGGGCAAGAACCTTCTTCATCGCCGCGCCGAGAAGCGCGCTGTCCAGCTCTATGAGAATATGCTTGTCCGGCTTTATCTCATCGGTGTCCTTCTGAAATCTGCCGCCGAATTCCTCTTCCCTCTCATGAAGCCATGCCGCCGCAGACTTTGCCAGCTTATATTCCATCAGGCGGACGACAAGCTCTGCCCTCGGGTCGTTCTCCTCCGGCTTCGGCAGGAGCATGCGGCTTTTGATCAGCATGAGGCGGCTCGCCTCCGTGATAAATTCGCCCGCTATCTCCATATTCATTTCCTGCATCTCGTTGAGATATGCCATATACTGCTCGAAAATGAGCGATATTTTGATATCGAAGATGCTCATTTTGTTTTTTGCGATGATGTCCAGAAGCAAATCGAGCGGACCCTCGTATATTTCTGTCTTGAAAACAAGCTGTTCCATCTGAGAACCGTCCTAAAATCTGAATATCAGCTTCCAGAATAAATCGAAGCCGCGTATCACCCATGTTCCGACCCAGCCTATCGTGCTGCTGAATACGCCGAGAAGCATCAGTACCATCATGCCGATCGCGATATACTGCTCATATTTCATGATGCCGAAATACCATTTCGTCGGCAGAAAAATGAAAGCGATGCGCGAGCCGTCGAGCGGCGGTATCGGAATGAGATTAAAGATGGCGAGATAAACGTTCAGCGTACAGAAATACCACACCATGCTCAGCAGTATGCTCATGAAATTATACATGAAGCTGCTGCTGCTGATGGGGATGAGGCACAGCAGCTTGACGAGAGCTACGCCGAAAAATCCGAGTATCAGATTCATGGCGGGACCTGCCAGAGCCACAAGAGCCATTCCCTCGCGGGGTTTTTTATAATACCGTGCATTCACGGGTACGGGCTTCGCCCAGCCGAAGTGAAAGAGTGCCATGCAGGCAAAGCCTATCGGATCGATATGTTTTATCGGATTCAGCGTGAGCCTGCCGAGATTTTTTGCCGTAGGGTCGCCCAGCTTCCATGAGACGAAGCCATGCGCAAATTCATGAAAGGAAAGCGCAAGCAAAACCGCCGGAAGCGAAATGAGAAACTCTTTCAGCCATGCTATTATATTATCCATCTTATATCCCTAATAAAAGTGTTTTATTTTTTTATCACGCTCTCAAAAACAGAGAGCAGCTCGTTCTTTCCCTCGCCGGTATGCGAGGAAAAGGCAATCACCTGTATCTTCTCCGGCGCATAGGGCGGTGCAAGATACGGATGCGAGGAAAGTGCGGCGAGATTTGCCGCCTTGTCCGTCTTATTCGGCTTGTCCGCCTTTGTCGCCGCGATGATATACGGTATCCCGCTCGAGGCGAGCCAATCCAACATCATATAGTCGTCCTTGGTGGGCCCGACCTTGAGATCTATGAGCTGAACGATCATATCGGGCTTTTCCTCCGCCACATAGGCGTTTGTCAGCGCCGACCATTTTTTCTGCTCCTCGGCGCTTCTTCGCGCATAGCCGTAGCCCGGAAGATCAACCAGATAGAACTTCTTATCTACCTCATAGAAATTCACCGTGATCGTTTTGCCCGGCTCGGCACTCGTGCGCGCAAGGCTCTTTCTGCCGAGAACGGTATTGATAAGCGAGCTCTTGCCCACATTGGAACGACCGGAAAGCGCTATCTGCGGAAGATTATCCCGGGGGAATTGGTCTTTTCTGCCTGCCGTCATCTTCAGGCAAACATTCTGTGTATTTATCGCCATTATGCGCTCCTTTTCAGTCGTTTTCCGTGCAAATCGCCCCGCGCATTATCTTACGGAGCAACTCATCTCGGAATTGTGAACGGGATTTATCGGGATGATCTCCGTCTCTGCACCGTTTTTTGCATGCCCTTCCTCTGCCGCTTCTTCCTGTGCAAAAGGATCGCGCACGAGGGCGAGGGCAAGCACCTCATCGGCATGGGAAACGGGAACTATCTTCACATTTTCCTTTACGATGGGAGCAATCTCCTCCATATCCATTTCGTTTTCCTTCGGAATGAGAATGGTCTTGACGCCGGCAAGATAAGCCGCCATCGTCTTTTCGCGCAGCCCGCCTATGGCAAGAACTCTGCCATGGAGCGTTATCTCGCCTGTCATGGCGATATCGCGGCGCACGGGTATGCCCGTAAGCTCGCTCGCCAGAGCCGTCGCCATCGTGACGCCGGCGGACGGTCCGTCCTTCGGTACGGCACCCTCGGGAACATGGATATGTATATCTTTGTTCTTATAGAAATTCTTGTCGATACCGAGCTCGCCTGCGCGGCTTCTGATATAGCTTATCGCGGCATGCGCCGATTCGCGCATGACATCTCCGAGAGAGCCTGTCGTTTCTGTTTTTCCCGTTCCGTCAAACGAAAGCACCTCGACCTTCAGAAGGTCTCCACCCGTCTCGGTATATGCCATACCATTGACAACACCCACCTCATCGCAATCGGAGATCTTCTCGCGCGGCATCTTCTGCGTGCCGATAAAATCGGCAAGGTTTGCCGCCGTCACATGCACACTCTTTGCCTCTCCGAGAGAGACGGTCTTAGCCGCCTTTCTGGCACAGCGTGCTATCTTTCTCTCAAGCGAGCGCACGCCTGCTTCGCGCGTATATTCGTCTATCATCATGCCGAGTGCCGCATCGTCCACCTTGAAATTTCTGCCGTTCAGCCCGTGGCGCTTCGCCTGCTTGGGAATGAGATGATTTCGCGCTATGGCAAGCTTCTCGTCTCTCGTATAGGCGCGAAGCTCGATTATCTCCATTCTGTCGATAAGCGGGAGCGGTATGCCGTCCATGGAATTTGCCGTGGCTATGAAGAGGCAGTCCGAAAGGTCTACGGGCATCTCCACGAAATGGTCGCGGAAATTCTTATTCTGCTCGCCGTCCAGCACCTCCAGCATAGCCGAGGCGGGATCGCCTCTGCTGTCGCTTGCCATTTTGTCTATCTCATCGAGAAGCATGAGCGGGTTGTTCGTCTTTGCCTTTATCATGGATTGTACAATCTTTCCAGGCATAGCTCCCACATATGTTTTCCTGTGACCTCGGATCTCCGCCTCATCGTGGACTCCGCCCAGTGATAAGCGGACATATTTCCTCGATGTTGCACGGGCTATCGACCTTGCTATGGATGTCTTTCCTGTTCCCGGAGGTCCCACAAGACAAATGATCGGAAGGTCCCCCTTATTGCTCAATATATGAACAGCAAGATAATCAACGATCCTCTCTTTGACCTCCTCAAGGCCATAGTGATCTTTGTCAAGTATGTCTATGGCTGACTGCAGATCATTATTATCTTCCGTTGACACATTCCACGGATAGCTGAGCATCACATCGATATAGTTTGCCGACACACTGCTCTCCACTGCATTCTGAGGTATGCCCTTATAGTAATTTATCTCTTTTTCTATCTTATCGTATACTTCCTGGCTGCAGCCCGCCTCATCGAGTCTCTTCTGGAATTCTCTGACATTTGCATCTACGCCGTCGTCACCAAGCTCCTTACGGATAACGGACATCTGCTCTCTGAGCACATACTTTCTCTGATTCTCAGCGGTCTCCTGATTGACCTTTTCCATGATCTCTTTCTTGATCTTGCCGATTTCGAGAACTTCCTCCATTATCTGTATCAACCTCATAGCGCGGCTTCTGACATCTAGCATCTCCAGAAGCTCCTGCCTGTTGTCATCAGATATATTCACATAGTCGGCCATGCTGTCAACCAGCTTTCTGACAGACTTGAATGAACGTATCTCCCTGTACAGAACGTTGTTCTTCACTATACCCTCGTCAAATGCTTCCTTAAGCTTTTCCTTGAGTATGCTCTGTATAGCCTTCTCCTCATCCACGCTGATGTCGTTAGTCTCCTCCACATCTGTCACGTGGCACACATAATATTTATCCTTGCTGTAATCCACAAGGCGCGCTCTCTTCTCAGTCTGTATGAGAACTCTCATGCCCTTGTTCTGAAGTCTGACAAAC
>URUL01000067.1 GCA_900551005.1 uncultured Ruminococcus sp.
AAGCAGTGATTTCAGACTAAAAAGTACCGAAAATCAACCAAAAGTCCTTATTTTACAGGACTTTTACGGTTCGGGACCAAGAGGCCGGAGGTTCAAATCCTCTCACTCCGACCATATCGAGTGTTCATAACGGATTTGAGTTATGGGCACTCGATTTCTTTTTGAGGATATCGGACATTGACAATGGGAAACAGCTTCGCTTGCGGAGCACTCTATAAGGAAATAAAAAGCGATAGAAAGCTCGAACTCTCTATCGCTTTTTGTATTATCACCCGCGGTGGCAAGCAAGGATCTCAGAAAGATAGACCGGAATTTATACAAACAGGAAAAGCAGCACAGACAGCACCGGCAAAACAACTCCGAATATAAACTCTGCAAGACCGGCCGTCGCAGTATACCGTTCCGTTTTTCTTCCGCATTTGAAATCTTCTGCAAACCCGTGGATAAGATCATATTTTTTGCAAAAGTATACTTTTTAAGCCTGCAAGTGCGTTTTATTCTTCATATATAATCCGAGCATAGACACGAAAGGCAGAGGGCAGGGCATATGTCGATCTCAGCTCCTCGCGCGTGACAAAAATCAGGGAGGAATCTGCATTTTGTGTTTTTTTAATTTGAAGGCGGCGCGCCTGCATATGCCAGATGAGGTGTGTGAAAACATGGCGTGCATCGGGCGCGGCAAGACTGTCGATGGCAAGAAGTCCGTGCTCTTTGCAAAAATCACACGCTAACATGTCAAGAAAAGCTTCGTTTTCATTGATTTTTTCGATTGGCAGATCTACGGAGGGCAGTTCCCACATGCCTGCCAAAAGACCTTCCGTCGGACGACGGCGGATGGCATAGCGTCCTTCCTCATCGCATAGCAGTAATACGAGCTTCGCTACGGTCCTTTTCTCCTTTTTGGAAACACGGTAGGGAATCTCGGCATAGCTGCCCTCTGCCTTTGCACGGCACAAAGCGGCGAGCGGACAAGCTTCGCATGCAGGGATACGGTTCGGCACGCACACCACCTCTCCCAATTCCATTAGACCCTGTGTGAGTGCGGCAGGATCATCTGCCATAGCGTATACCGCATACAGGGAAACGGTGATCCGTGTTGTTGTGGCGGGGGCCAATACATTCGCGCGGTCCCCCGTCAGACGCGCTATTACGCGCAGGACGTTTCCGTCCACGGCGGGGGTGGGCAAGCCGTAAGCAATCGAGGCAATGGCACCCGCGGTATATTCCCCTATACCGGGCATGGCAAGAAGCTCGTCATAGCTTCTCGGCATTTCGCCGCGATACTTTTCCATGACGATCTGCGCGGCGCGACGTAAATTGCGGGCACGGCTGTAATAACCGAGTCCCTCCCAAAGCTTCATCAATTGATCTTCGGGCATGGATGCCAAGGCATCAACGGTAGGAGCGGCGGCGATAAAGCGGAGATAATACGGCTTTGCCGCCTCAATGCGTGTTTGCTGAAGCATAATTTCGGAAAGCCAAACATGGTAGGGAGTCGCCTCTGTCCGCCAAGGCAGAGGACGGGCATTTTCCCGATACCATGACGTAAGCGGTGCTACGACAGAGGCAAGGCTTTCGCCTGTTGATAAGGTATATTCATTCATATCGCTTTAGATGGCAAACTGCCATATTTCTTGATATCGCGCCCCATGAAATCAATGAGGCGCGATACCGTTTTTTCGTTATTCGATTCTGTGACTGCTCAAAAAGTCGAAGCTTTCGCTTTTGCGCTTATTTTTCGAGCATGTCTATGCGGCGCTGATGACGACCGCCTTCAAATTCCGTTTCCACGAATATTTTTGCAATCTCTTCTGCCGTGGAGATACCGATGATCCTTGCACCCATACAGAGTACATTCGCATTGTTGTGCAGACGGGTAAACTTGGCAGAGACGGTATCACCGCAGAGGGCGGCACGTATGCCGCGATGCTTGTTTGCCGCGATGCTCATGCCGATTCCCGTGCCGCATACGAGTATTCCGAAATCCGCACCGGCATTGACAGCATTGCAGACCTTTTCCGCATATTCGGGATAGTCTACCGAGGCATCGGAGTTTGTTCCCATATCGATACATTCATAGCTCATGCCGCCGAACATTTTTATAAGCTCATTTTTATATGCATATCCTGCATGGTCTGCGCCGAAAACGATTTTTTTCATGTTCATTCCTCTTTCTTCGGATTATTTTATCTGTACTGTTTTCTTTTATACTGTTTTCTGTTCTTTTTCCGTAAGCTCGCGTTCCGCCTGGGAAGCACGCAGATATACGGGCAAAAGAGCCGAATCGCCGAAAATGCTTTTATCTTCCGCTTTTTCGTAGATATCAAGAGCAAGCAGTGCCGTGGAGTAGCCGTTCTGCGGTATAAGCAGACGCGGCGTTTCCTGGATGGCGACGGCTTTTTTCAGAATCGGATATCCGTCGCCCGCCGCATATATCGGCTTATCATAGGCAGCAAGCGCTGCCGAAAGCTCCGCAAGCGAGATCAGTCTGTCCTCGCAAAGACGGATCAATATGCCGTTTTCAAGACGGAAGAGCGCATTGTAAAGCTGATTTCTTCTCGCATCCATGACAGGGCAGAGTATGCAGTCCTCACTCAGCGTCCGCAGATTATATGCGAGAGATGCAAGCGTTGAAACGCCGATGCAGGGCTTGCCTGAAGCAAAAGCCAGCCCTTTTATTTCGGAAATGCCTATGCGTACACCGGTGAAAGATCCCGGACCTGCCGTGACGGCAAACATATCTATATCGGAAACCGACATATGAAGCGATTCGAGAGCCGTTTTTATCATCGGGAGCACCGTTTCGCTGTGCGTCAGTCCCGCTTCCAGTGTGAAAACGGCAAGTGGCTCATGATTTTCGGTGATTGCCACAGAAGCGGATTTGGCTGTCGTATCGAGAGCTAAGATCTTCATTATAAATCTGTGTGAAAGTAATGATACTTTCAAATCCTTTCTTTTCCGTGCGTTTTTATTCTATGCTTATCCGGCGGGTATCGGGGCTGTCAGAGAGCTTACTGATGGAAACCTTTACCGCACCGTCAGGAATAAAATCGGTGATATTTTCGCACCATTCGGCGATACATATGCCGCCTGCGTCCAGATAATCGAAAAAGCCGCATGAATAAAGCGCTTCCTCGCCGTCTATACGGTACATATCAAAATGATAAAGCGGTATATTCCCGCGATAGGCATTGACGATGGTATATGTCGGACTCTGTACGCGGATACCGGGGCAAAGCACGCTTGCCACTCCGCGGACAAAAGCTGTTTTTCCCACGCCGAGGTCGCCGTACATAGCTACGAAGTCGCCGCTTTTCAGCTTTTGCGCGAGTGCTTGTCCGAGCTCTTCCGTTTCTCTCGGAGAATTTGTTATATATTCCATAGTAAACCCTTATTTTCTTCTTGCAAGATGCGAAATCCCGTCTGCGAGACCCGCGATGAGATTATCGATATCTTCATGCGTATTTGTCAGTCCGAAGCTGATGCGTATCGTACAGTCGGCGAGTGCATCGGAAAGTCCGAAGGAAGAGAGCGCACTGCTTTTGTGCTTGGTATTTGAGGAACATGCCGAGCCGGATGAAACATAGACACCGCGCGCAGAAAGATGATGGAGCATTGTTTCACTGCGTATTTTCGGTACGGTAAGGCTGACGATATGCTTGACACGGACGGCAGGCTCATTTATGATCACGGAGCCTTCGGGAAGAGAAGTGAGCTTTTCGCAGAGATAGCCGCAGAGGTCGGCAAAATGAGCTGCATTGGCTGCCATATCCGCACCGATGGCTTTTGCGGCGGCACCAAAGCCTATTATGCCGACGACATTTTCGGTGCCGGAGCGCAATCCCTGCTCCTGACCGCCGCCGAAAATGACGGGCGAGATATTTCCGTTTTTCAGTATTTTTTCCGATATATAGAGCGCGCCGACACCTTTCGGTCCGTATATCTTATGCGAGGATACCGATATGAGGTCGGCATCGGGAAAACGCGCGAGCGGAAATTTGCAGAAGGCTTGGACGGCATCGAAATGAATGCTTGCATCGGGAGCAAGCTCACGTGCGGCTTTCACGATATTTTCGAGATCGTGAAGCGCACCTGTCTCGTTATTTACCGCCATGGCGGAAACGAGAACGACACTCTTGTCGAGCTCGCGACGGTATTTTTCCATATCCCAGATGCCGCGCGGCGACGGTATGGTCACAACATTGAAGCCGAGCGAGGAGAGATGCTTGCCGCACTCGATAACAGAGGAATGCTCCGATTCGCCGAGTATGATTTTGCCGCCTGCAAATCGTTTTTTCGACATGGCTGTGCCGATGATGGCGAGATTATTTGCCTCCGTGCCGCACGATGTGAAAACGATCTGCCTGTCCGCCTTTTTGACGTCGGCGAGCTTCTGGCGAGTCATCGTCTCTGCTATATTGGCGCGGGCTTCGCTGATTGCTTTTTCCGCTTCCAACCCCATCATATGGAGGGAAGAGGGATTCCCGTAAATTTCGGCGGTCGCATGCTCCATTGCCGCCACTGCCGCTTCGCAGGGCTTTGTCGTGGCGGCGTTGTCAAGATAAGATACCATTTTGTCCTCCGCTCAGAATCTGATATTTTCTATCATCTTCTCGGCGCTTTCCAGTCCGCCTTCGTAGTTTTCCGCAGTCGTGAAATACGTGAAGATATACAGATGATATTTATATGCGCCGACGACCTGGAGTGCCGTATATTCATTTTCTCCTATTTTGAAGGTGAGAACGTATTTGCATGCGGGCACATTTCCGAGCATCTGATCCTCGGTATACGATTCCGTAAGGGTGGCGCCCTTGAATGTGTCACCGAGAGTTTTCATATAATAATTTTTGTAGTAATCATCGATGCTTTCATAGCCGTCTTCAGGCGTTACCTGAGTCATGCTGACGGTTCTTCCCGCTGTATCGCTCGCGGCGGCAAAGCCGTTTGAAACATCAATATTCCATGTTGCAGGCACGAAGAAGTCGTATTCTATGAAGGTGCTTTCCACGCGTTTCATGCCACTGGGAACATCGCTTTTTCCGCAGGAAACGAGCGCGGATGTGAGAATCAGTACAGTCATTGACAATGCCAATATTTTTTTCATGTTTTTTACTCCGTTTATTTTATTTTTATTTTGATTTTCGAAAATATATTATATTTTTATTATTATACATCTTATAGCGGCACATGTCAATAAACACGAGAAAAAAAGTGAGGCTATATTATCAGCCTCACTTTGATAAAGCATCATTTTCAGTTTTCAGCCTTTGCCCGCTTTATGAGCATGTTTATGTTTTCAGCGGCACTTTCCACAAGCGCATTCGGCGCTGTCGGTGCGCGGAATACATTGATTCCTTCTCTGTAAATGACAAATTCCGATGTCTTCATTTCACAGTTGTTTTTCCCGTCATGAAATTCCGTCATACGGTCGGTTACCTCGACGCGGTCAGTTTCCGTGAAGAGAAATTCATTTGTTTCTTCGCTTTTTCTGTCATCTGTGAGTGAAAAAGTTTTCTTTGACGTAACAACGCTGTTTTTCGTTATGATTATGGCGGCGACAGAATATTCCGATGCGCGTATTTTGCCGTCCAGTCCGCGGCGCACGAGTGCATTTTCAGAGTCGAAAATATATCCTGCGATAACTATGGAATCGGCATTCGGAGAGAGCGCGCCGTAGAGGGCGAGCTCATCTATCTTTTTTTTCAGATAGCCGTCTGTTTCATTTTTTATCTGCTCGTCTATGTCTTTATCGCTTGAGCGACCCCACTTGGGAACAAAGGCAAGAAGCGCACCGATGACGGCGAGTGCCAGACCGATCGTGAAAAGATAGAAATAGAGCCAGAATGCGCGCTGCAGCACGACCAATGCTACACCTACGGCGAGCATGGCTATGCCTATGTAAAAATGCGTATTATTGCTTCGGAAGTACTTTTCGTTTTGCTTAAAGTCCATATTTTTCTCCTCAGTTTGATTTTTTATTGCCGGCTTCAAATATATAGTGTCTGATACGGCGATTTGGTTTGCTATTTTTAAAAAAAATTTTTACGTCAGTTTTTATTGCATCTTCATTTTAGCATATATAAGTGCGGAATTCAATAACGTATCGATTGATGTATCTCTCAAGTCGGTTGAGTTTATAAAACAAAATTTATTTTCCGAGAGCTTCTTTCGCAGCCGTTCTAATACTTTTTTCATCCATGAACGTCATATATGCGGAAAGTGCCGCAAGCCTCTGCTTTTTACCGCTTTTTTTTCGGCAGCTCAAATGAAAAGAGCTTATATCTTCTCAGCAGGAACATGAGCGGATATCCGACCGCGGCGCACGAGAGAACCTCCCCTGCCGTAACCGTGAGCAATATGAACCAATATGCTTCCGTCGCTTCGTAAGCGAATATGAGCACCGGCGGAATGATCAGCGCGTTGGCGATAATGGGCGGTATCGGAGCGAGCAGAGGATATTTACGCAGAAAGTATGTTCCGAGAGCACCGATGAGCGTTGCGAAGCTGCCGAATATGATATCCGGGAGAGCGCCGCCGTAGATGATATTCGAGAGGAGACATCCGATGGAAAGCCCCGGTATCGCGGCAGGCAGGAAGCAAGGCAGGAAGCAGAGCGCTTCCGAAATACGGAATTGTATGACACCCTTGTCGAGCCCCGCAAAATACGATATGCCCGTCAGTACGACGTAGATTGCGGCGATGAGAGCCGCGCGTGTGAGGAAACGTGTTTTTTCTTTCATTTTTTTACTCCTTAGTTTTATTTTAGGTGAGGATGGTTACGAACTCACCGAACCGAGAACAGTTCCTTTACATTATATCACTCTTTTTCTTGGAAATCAATATAAAAAGCGGAAAGAATCCGCTTTTTCGCTCTTTTTCATCGCAGCTTTTCCAGCTCGGAGTCGAGAACGGCAAATTTCTCACGGCTCATTTCGCAGAGCGGGAGACGGCATGTGCCGACATCAAAGCCGAGCCTGTTCATGGCGGCTTTGACGGGAATGGGATTCGGCTCCGAGAAAAGGGCATTTATGAGCGGCAGAAATCTCCTCTGTATCTTGGACGCCGCGGCGAAATCTCCCGAGAGAGCGAGCGCCGTCATTTTGCTTACCTGCGCGGGATATATATTCGCAAGAACGGATATGACGCCGCAGGCACCTGCCGCCATCATCGGAACGGCGATATCGTCATTTCCGCAGAAAACCGAGAAATCATCTCGTATCAGCCGTGATACGCGCATGAAATACGTCTAATCGCCGCTAGCATCCTTTATTCCGATGATGTTTTCATGCTCGCACAGCTTTTCCAGTGCGGTGACAGAGACGCAGCATCCCGTGCGCGAGGGCACATTATATATTATGATCGGAATGCTTACAGAATCGGCTATGCTCGTGAAATGACGTATCATGCCTTCATTATTTGCCTTATTGTAATACGGCGTGAGAACGAGAAGCGCCTCTGCTCCGAGCGCCTCATATTTTCGCGCCTTTTCAATTGCTGTGCGCGTATCGTTGGAAGCACAGCCGATAATGAGCGGGATATCGCCCGCATTTTCGCGCGAGAAAAGAATCAGCTTCTCCGCCTCGCCTTCGGTCACGGTCGGCGCTTCGCCTGTTGTTCCGAGCAGAACTATGCCGTTTGTTCCGCTCTTCTTATGAAAATCAATAAGCTCCGCTGTCTTCAGATAGTTTACCTTGCCGTTTGAATCAAACGGTGTTACAAGTGCGACAAAAGAACCGCTGTACATATAAAAATCACCTCATGCCATATTACGCGGCAGAGGTGGTTTTTGATAATTATATCGCAAAAGATAAGCCGAAAGTACAAAAAGAGAAGGGCAGAAGCGGCGGGCGCGTATGAAGTCTGTACAATGATATAGCTGATGTGCTGAGCATATATCGGCACGGAAATCTTCGAGAGGGGACATCTCAGATGACTTTTGGTATACTCCGTCTCGGCGACGCCGTTCAGAGGTGGCTTCGCCACCCTGAACCCTCCTCTTGGTCATGCAAAAGTACGATAAAAAAGAGAGAAATTTTTCAGACCGCATTATTTGATATACGGCTTTGATTTTACAAGCATGTCGGCAGGTGCGGGCTTGTCGAGAGCAAGCGTCCAGAGCGCTTCCGCACGAAGAGCCGTTTCATACTGTGCCGCAAAGGGGCTCGTCTTGTAATCCGCAGGTTTTGTGAGGACAAAAAGATGACCTTTTTTGCTGATTTCAGAGAGGATCTTTCGCCCTGTTTCGTTTGCGGCGAGCAGGCTCGTATAGCCAACTTCTCCGAGATCCGCTTCCGTTATGCCGAGAAAAGAGAAGAGCATGGCACGGTCTATCCTTGCGGCGGAATAGGATCTGGTCCGTGAAAATTCAAGCAGAGATGCCATATTGCAGGCGGAATGAGCAGCGGAGATGAGGCGGCTTACAAGCTCTTCGTTCATCTCGCAAAAGCGGCACAGCTCCTGCACGCTCGATGCTCGCAGAAAAGCGGCAAAGGGAAGAAAGAGGTTTTCTTCTCTCGCGATGGCTCCGATGGCAGAGCAAGCGCGGATTATATCCTCGCTTGCCTTCGGAAGCGGCGGCATTTCTCCCTCACATATCATCCTTCGGGCGGCAGAGGCACAGAGAAAGCCGTCGCCGTCTTTATCATTAAAGGCGAGGCCCGAACGGCGCACGGTATGCGCCGTGATGCTGCTTTTACGCCGCAAGAGCTCGCGCAGATAGGCTATTGCGAGAATGTTGTTCGAACCGTCTGTCTCGGGAGTTTTGCCGAAAAGCTCGCTATATACCGAGAAATAAAGCTTGCCGAAGTGCGCGCCGTGAGCGTTTGCCGAGGCTTGCGCGAGCGCGGCTTCAAAGGCGGGGCTGTTCATATTTTCCGCTACTGCCGTGAGCCGCGCGATATCTCCGCTCTCGCTGCCGAAGGATATTTCAGATACCACGCCCGAGTTTTCAATGATATCGATTCCCGCGCGGGCAAAATATTGTGCAGTGGAAGCACAGTGGGGAATGGGAGGCTCGAGCACGAGATCGACACGGCCCTCCAGCGCCATGTGCGCTCTCTCGTATTTTGAAACTATGGCGGGAATGCCTCTCTGAGTGAAGCTGCCGCTCATGACCGCTATGACTGCATCGGAATTTTTCTTTATCTCGGAAATATGATAGGCGTGTCCGAAGTGAAAAGGATTATATTCACAGATTATGGCACTTATTTTCATAAAATTCTCCATAATTTTGATTTTTACTATTGAAATTGTCGAAAACTTCCTGTATAATAAGTATAATGTAAAAATAAAAAAAATCAAGTCCAAAACGGAGGTTTCATCTTTTATTATGTACGTTTTAGTTGTAAACGCGGGAAGCTCATCCCTCAAATATCAGCTTTTTGACACAAACAGCGGTGATGTTCTCGCAAAAGGTATCTGCGAGAGAATAGGCATTGACGGCTTCCTCTCTCACAAGACGGCTGACGGCAGAAAATTTGAAAAAGAATTTCCCATGCCCAATCATTCCGTTGCCACAAAGCTGGTAGTCGATACGCTTACCGATCCCGAGATAGGCTGTATTCAGGATATGAGCCAGATCGAGGCGGTAGGTCACAGAGTGGTGCATGGCGGTCCCTACTTCTTTGAGAGCGTTCTTGTTACAAAAGAAGTTCTCGCAAAGCTTGAGCTTTGCCGTGATTTCGCACCGCTTCATACAGGCGCTCATCTTATGGGGATCAAGGGCTGCACGGAGGTTATGCCGAATGTGCCCCAGGTTCTCGTATTTGATACCGCTTTCCATCAGAGCATGCCCGAGAAGGCTTTTGTTTATCCCATCCCCTATGAGATGGTAGAGAAGAAGCATATCCGCCGTTACGGTGCTCACGGAACATCGCATCGCTATGTTTCGGGCGAGATGATCAAGATACTCGGCAAGCCTGCTGAGGAAACGAAGATCATCACCTGTCATATAGGAAACGGCTCCTCCATTTCCGCTGTAAAGGGCGGCAAGTGTATGGATACGAGCATGGGCTTCACACCTCTCGATGGTGTGGAAATGGGCACGCGCTGTGGCTCTATCGACCCTGCTATCGTTCCTTATATCATGAAGAACGAGGGCTTCACTCCCGATGAAATGAGCAACTTCATGAATAAGAAGTGCGGCTTCCTCGGCGTTTCCGGCATTTCTTCCGACAGCAGAGATCTCGAGGCGGCTGTCAAGGAGGGAAACAAGCGTGCAAAGCTCGCTGTGGAAATCCTGGCATATCAGATACAGAAATATATCGGTTCTTATACGGCGGCAATGAACGGTCTCGATGCTGTGGTATTCACGGCGGGCATCGGCGAAAACAGCGCGGAAACACGTGCTCGCGTATGTCATAATATGGAATACTTCGGCATAAAGATCGATGATGAAGTGAACGCCAAAACAAAAGGCTCGTCGGGTGTGACGGAGCTTTCCGCATCCGATTCCAAGGTTAAGGTCTATATGATCCCCACCAACGAAGAGCTGATGATAGCCAGGGATACGGAGAGCATCGTCAAGGCACTTTGATGTCAATTGGAACTTTGAAGTATCAGGGCAGATACATAATGCGGCAGAGGCTGAGTCTTCTGCCGCTTTTTACAGCCGGTAAAAAGCGCACAAATACATTTTTATGGGGAAAGAGGCAGAAAAAAGTCAAAAAATACGGGACTTTTTTCAAAATAATTGAAATAAACCTCTGTACAAAACGGACTTAATATGATATAATTATACTAAATATAATGGGAAAGGGGCGAATTTTCTGAAAAAGCGCATAGTATCATTGCTTCTTGCCGTGCTTACTCTTGCTTTGTGCCTTGCTTCTCTTGCTTCCTGCGGGAAAGCAACAGGTGCGGATACGACGTTTGGCTCGGCTATGGAAAAGATACGCCTTTTTGATATCGAAGGCTTTTCCGAATATGTTTCTCAGGCACAATCCTCATATTTTGCCGCGGTGCTTTCAGAGGCGCAAAAGCTCTCGGAGAGCGGCAGAGAAGCACTTTCATCGCTTTATTCCTGCATTTCATGGGAAATAACTGGCGTGGGAGATTCTTATCTGAATGTCAAACTCGTTTC
>URUL01000068.1 GCA_900551005.1 uncultured Ruminococcus sp.
GTATGCGGAAGGAGTTCAAAAGAGGAATGCCTTCCTCTTTTTGTCCTTTTCGTACTTTTCGGACAAGCGAAAAGTACATAGTGCTTTTTTGTTACTTTTCGGACAGGCGAAAAGTACCTTTACTTATTGTTACTTTTGGTCATTCAAAAGTATGTTAAGACATAAGTAACTATTTTCATCTGTTTTTCAGCAGACGAAACCTCCCGACGGCAACTCCGTCGGGAGGTTTTACTGTACTATGTCAGATGGTCATGTCCGATCTGAGAAACCTGTCGAGACCTCGGATTTCAGAGTGGACATAACAATCGCCGTCCTTGTATAGGAGACGCCTTTCACTTCCTTGAGATTATTCAGTATCTGCTCGAGTGATTTCGTGCTTTCCGTAACGACCTTAAGCAGAATATCGCTGTTGCCTGTGACGACGTGACATTCCAATATCTGCGGGCAGTTGCGTACAAATTCCTGCACGCCGCTTATCACTTCATTATATTTGTATTGTTCGGTGCTCACTTCCACAAAGGCGAGAACATCGTTGCCGAGCTTTTCTTCATTGAGACAAACCGTATATTTCTTTATGATTCCCGCATTTTCAAGCTTTTTAATGCGTTCTATAACAGCGGAAACAGACATATTCACGGCTTCACCGATAGCCGAAGCATTCATACGCGAATTATCCTGGAGACAACGGATTATTTTTTTGTCAACACTGTCAAGCGCCATGTGCGGTTGTCCTCCGATTTCATGAAAATGTTTTTTATATTGTATCATACTGCCGCTTAATTGTCAAATATTTTTCGCGAGGATTTTGAAAAAATTTCGGGAAACACATTGTAAAAGGGAAAAAACTTTGTTATAATAGGCAGAGAAAGGCTTGCACCGCAAGCTTTTGCCATATTTATGACACATCGAAGCAGTATTTTATTCGGAGGGTTTACATATGAATATCAGATCGCTTTGTGAAAGCAAGACATTTCTAAATTTGTACGGCAAAAATACAGAGTATGCAAAGAGCCGTTTTGAACGTGCACTTTCCTCTTTGGGACGAGCCGAGGCGGATTTCTTCTCTGTTCCGGGCAGAACGGAGATCATCGGCAACCATACCGACCATAATCACGGCATGGTCATCGCGGCTTCTGTCGGACTCGATATCATAGCGGCGGTCTATCCCACCGAGGGCACCGTCATACGCATAGAAAGTGAAGGCTTCGGCAAAGACGAAATCGACATTTCCGACCTTTCGGTACATGAGGACGAAAAATTCACTTCTGCCGCTATCGTGCGCGGCGTGGCTGCCGCTGTCGTCGAAAACGGCGGCAAGGTGGGCGGATTTACGGCATATATGATTTCCGATGTTCCGGGCGGCTCGGGTCTCTCCAGCTCTGCCGCCTATGAAAATATGATAGGTACGATATTCAATGCTTATTATAACGACAATAAATTCTCACATGTCGATATCGCGCGCATGTCTCAGCGTGCGGAAAACCGCCATTTCGGCAAGCCCTGCGGCCTTATGGATCAGATCGCCTGCGCTGTCGGAGGTCTTGTATATATTGATTTCAAAGACCCCGCCGCTCCCGTTGTGGAGAGAACAGATCTTCATCTCGAGGGATATCGCCTTTGCATCATCAGAACAGGAGGATCGCATGCCGATCTCAATGACGATTATGCTTCCGTTCCTGCAGAAATGAAAGCGGTAGCCTCCCATTTCGGAAAAGAAGTGCTCCGCGACATTTCGGAAGCAGAGCTTGTTTCGGAGCTTCCCGCTTTGCGCGAGAAGCTTGGCGATCGTGCGATTCTTCGTGCGCTCCATTTCATGAGTGAGAATAAACGTGTTGCCAAGGCTATGACGGCTGCCGCTGCGGGAAATACAGAGGCATTTCTTTCTGAGGTGAATGCTTCGGGTACGTCGAGTGCCATGGCTTTGCAAAACTATTTTACCTGCAAAGCACCTGCCGAGCAGGGTATCACACTTGCCGTTACGCTCGCACGTGAGATCATGGGCGGAAAAGGCGCGGCAAGAGTACATGGCGGCGGATTTGCAGGAACGGCACAGGCTTTCGTTCCCGAGGCGATCTTCGAAGAATTTGTTTCCGTCATGGAATCCGCCTTCGGGAAGGGCGCAGTCGTTGCGCTCGATATCCGCAACGAAAGCGCGCTTCGCATAACAAATTGAAAAACCAAGGAGAGAAAAGAATGCTTCCCCCGATCAAACGTCCGCCGGCACCGACCAAGGTGCAATGGCGGCTGATAATACGCCTTTGTCTGGCATTGCTTTGTGCCGGTGCTTTTATGGTGATCTATTTCGGCATCGTCGCTTTGTCCGAGTATCTTCGCGTATATATACCGATACTGGAGATATACTGCCTTCTTGCCGCCGCTTGCGCCGTATCGATATGCGTGCTCTGCCGCGGGATCGGAAACGGCATTTTCGAGCATCCCGAGGATTATTTCGGCACGGATTGGACCGAGGAGAAGAAGCAGAAGTTTCTCGCAGGGCTTCCGCGTCGCAAGACCGCAAAAAAGATACTCTCCGTAATTCTTTTCTCGCTCTGTCTCTCTATAGCGGCAGACTTTGTGATGTTGTTTTTCTTTGATCGGTGAACTATGAAAACTCAGATATATTCTCTTTTTTCGGGCTCAAGCGGCAATTGTACGCTTGTGCGCCACGGTAAGACCGAGCTTCTTATCGATGCGGGCGTCAGCGCGCGTGCGATCTGCGCGTCTCTTCGTGCAGTTGGCTCTGCCCCCGAAAATATAAGCGCGATTTTTATAACACATGAGCACATAGACCATGTTCGCGGGCTTGACGTTTTCTGCAAAAGCAGAAAAATTCCCGTTCATATCACGCTGCCGAGCGCGGAAAATATGCCTTACGTGCCGTGTGCCATGCTTTCGGATTGCTTCGTAAAGCACGATATATTGTTCTCCGAAAATATCGGAGATGATATCAATATATACTCTTTTGCAACGTCGCATGACAGTGCCTGTTCCGTCGGATACCGATTGGATTTCGCCGATACGGGCGAATCCTTTTCCATAGCTACGGACACGGGGTACGTGACGGACGGTATGCGCAGAGCAATGGCGGGCACGGACTATTGTGTCCTCGAGGCAAATTATGACGAGGCGATGCTCATGTGCGGCTCATATCCCTATCCGCTGAAAAGACGCATCCTTTCCTCTGCGGGGCATCTCTCAAACGATGACAGTGCCGCCTTTGCCGCCGAGTTGGAGGAATCGGGGACGAAGGGAATCATGCTGGCACATCTCAGCCGTGAAAATAATTATCCGCCGCTCGCCGAAAAAACGGTGGCATCCCAGCTGTGCGGGGAAGCACGATTGACTGTCTGTGCGCCGAGCGAGCCTGTCCTGCTTGCGGAATTTTAAGCGGAGGAAATATGAATATTACGATCATATATGTAGGCGGCGCCAAGGACGGATATATTTCCGAGGGGTGTGCCGAATTTGAAAAGCGAATAGGTGCTTATGCCAAGCTTTCGCAAATAGAACTGAAGGAATTCCGTGTCGGCGACGAGTCATCTGCCGCGGCGCGCAAGCTGGCAATGGAAAACGAAGCGAAGAGGATAGCTGAGGTCCTGCCGAAAAAGAGCCGAAAGATTGCTCTTTGCGTTGAAGGAAAACAGATGAGCTCTCCTGCCTTTGCCGAGAAGATAGAAAAGCTGAAGGACGAGGGATGCTCACATATGGTTTTCATCATCGGCGGTCCCTATGGTTTGGATGAAAGCATAAAATCGCTTTGCGATATGCGGCTTTCTCTCTCAGAAATGACCTTCAATCACAGAATGGCGCGTTTGCTTCTGCTCGAGCAGATATACCGCGCGCTGAATATATCCGCGGGAGGAAATTATCATAAATAACGCAGCGGGCATGTGCGCACAGCACATGCCCGTCAATTTATAAAAATAGTATATGGCTGTCATCTTGCATTAAAAGTACCTTGTGCTTCATGTACTTTTGTATGACCAAAAGTACCAAAAGTCATCCAAGACATTCCCTCTTAGATATCTCCCTGTCAGTTCCCGCTTTGCCAAAGCGCGCTCAGCGCCTTGGCTCTGTCAGCGCACAGACTTCATGCACGCCCGCCACACCTTTATATGCGGGCGTGGATTTTCGCATACGCGAATCTGCTCGATTCTTTCGTGTGATGTGTTCGCACGCGTGGTATAGAGAAAGCCATGGGGAGAGATAGACTTGAATTTTTTGCTTTGCCCGCCGCCCGCACCCACTTGCCACGCACGCTTCCTGCGACTCAGTCGCGTATGCGGAAGGAGTTCAAAAGAGGAAAGCCTTCCTCTTTTTGTCCTTTTCGTACTTTTCGGACAAGCGAAAAGTACATTTCATCTTATTGTACTTCATGTACTTTTTGTCATGCAAAAGTACGATAAAGCAATGATTTTGTTTGTATTTTCATCTTTCTCCGAAATGTTCTTCTTCATATTGACAAAATGTAAAAATTATGGTATTATATACACGAAAGTTTGAATAAATTTGATATAATAAAAATGCCCATTGTGCGTATAGTTAGTATCACACATAAACGACATTTGCTTTATTTTAAGCGCACAGCATCATGATCTTGCTGTGCGTTTTTCTGCAATGAGGTGATGCCATTGTGGACTTTTGAATTTTAAAAATTATTTTCAAATCAAAATAAAAGCCATGACAAAGGAGGCTGAAATATGAAAAAAACACCGATTCTTATCCTGAGCATGATCCTGCTTCTCTGCATGTCAGTTTCGTGCGCGTCATCACCCGCCAACCCGACCGACAGCATCCCCTCTTCTGTTACAACATCGCAAGCGACAGGCAGCAACATAGAGACCACCTCCGCCTCGACATCAGCGACGACCTCATCTGCGACCGTCATCGAACCGCCGGTGGTCGCACCCGCCGATGAAAGATCAGAGACGCGCGTTTTCACCTCGGAAAGCCCCGATGGGATAAAGCTCGAGATCACGGTACACGGATATTCAAGCGAGAAACTCGGAAGAGATTTTTATATAAAAAGCAATGGGTTTTCCCGCGTCGATGTGAAGGTGACAAACACCTCCGATTCATCATTTTATCAGCACCTGCCGACTTCATGCCGCGAGGGAATATACAAGCACAATCACGAAATAGAGTTTTCCTTCTCCGACGGAAACGGACACGGACTCCATTCCACAGACAGCTACGCCAAAGGGTGTCCTACCATGATAGACTGTTGGGAAATAAAATCAGGTGAGAGTTACACATGGGAGCTTTATATAGCCGCAGGAGAGACCACCGACTTAAAAGACAAGATCGATCTGCCGGACAAAGATTATTCATGGATCGGCATAGCCCTCTATGACAGGAGCGTCTATACCGACGGAGCTTGTGATTTTTCGGGAGCATTTTCCTTCGCCTACGATCCCGTGCAGAAAGAAGCAAGCACGAAAAACGACAAATCAGTATCTGTGCCTGTCACTCTGACGGTAATTTATATAACAAAATAAAACACGGGCTGTCTCAAAAAGCGTTTTGAGACAGCCTGATTTTTTATTCGCTTCGAAGCGTCTTGAGATAAGCCTTTCTCTCTGCTGATATGCGATAGCTTTCACACGCCTTGCTTATCGTTTTATTGTTCGTGAATCTATCGAGCCTCCCGTCCTCGAGGAATTTCACGATATCGTCATAGTGTGAAACCATTGCCGTCGCAAAATACCATGCACGCATCATATTGACGTAATATTCATCGCTTTTCACAGCGGCAACAGCCTCGGGATACGTGATATCATAGTTTTCACCGAGAAAAAAGCTCATGAGAACGCCTATACCGTATCGCACGGTATAAGTATGAGCGCTGCGCATCCATTCAAGTGCCTTTTCCGCCGTTCTCTGCGGATATTTTGCCAGTGCCTTCGGTCGAAAGGTATCACAAGTCGCCCAGTTGTCGATATATGGCAGAAAACGCTCCAGCTCTGCCGTCAAAATGTTATAATCCTTGATTTTTTCAAGCAGATAGGCGTGCAGATTGTTCTCCTCATAGTATCTGTGCGGCAGTTCCGCAAGGAAAACGGCTGCTGTCTCCGTTCCCGCAAGCTCGCGCGCAAGACCGCGCAGGATGGGTATTCGCACGCCGATCATTAAATCGGGCGATATATTGGGTATGAGAGCGGAATTGAATTTCCGATATTCCTCATCAGAGAGTGCCGTCAGCTTTTCATATATTTCTTTCATAAAACCTTCCCCAAGTTATAATGATACCGCGGCTTCCGCCGCGGTATTGCAGTTTTCAGATCACGATCTTCTGCTCACTCTCCGCCATATGCATCTCTTCCGATTTTTCAGCCTCGAGATTGACCTCCTCAGGATCTCTGTAGGTAGGAACGGTTGCCTTCAGAGCCGCTTTTATCTTATCGGGCTCGATTTCATTCTCTTCTGCTGCTACCGCTTCTCTAAGAATATCTATCTTCTCATCGACAGCCTCGCGCGAAAAAGACGTATCTTTTTCCACGAAGATAAGCTTATTATCGGTCTCTCTGAGATTCTCCGTCTTTATAAGAAGTTCTTCATAGAGCTTCTCTCCCGGACGAAGCCCGATTTCCTTGATATCGATATCGACATACGGTATAAAGCCCGATATGCGTATCATGTTTTCGGCAAGGTCGAGTATTTTGACAGGGGCACCCATATCCAGCACAAAAAGTTCACCGCGAAAAGCTTTCGCTCCGGCTTCCAATACAAGCTGACTCGCTTCCGATATCGTCATAAAATATCTTATGATGCGCTTATCGGTGATCGTAACGGGCCCGCCCGCCGCTATCTGTTTCTTGAATAACGGAATAACACTTCCGTTGCTTCCGAGAACATTTCCGAAACGCACCGCCGCAAAAGACGTTTTGCTGTCTGTACGGCATTGCACGATCATCTCGCACATACGCTTTGATGCGCCCATAACATTCGTCGGATTTACCGCCTTATCCGTAGATATAAGAATGAATTTTGATACTCCGTATTTTTCTGCCATATCGGCGACATTATATGTGCCGAAAACATTATTCTTGATCGCCTCGCAGGCGCTGTGCTCCATCAGCGGAACATGCTTATGAGCTGCCGCATGGAATACGATATCAGGTCTGTATGTATCAAATATGCAGTCCAGCCTTTTCCTGTCACGCACGGAAGCTATCTCCACGCAAAAGTCAAGCTTTTCCCCGTATTTGCGAATAAGATCCTGCTGAACATTGTATGCATTGTTCTCATATATGTCAAGTATGATGAGCTTCTTCGGACTTAGCTTCGCCAGCTGATGACAAAGCTCACTGCCTATTGAGCCGCCGCCTCCCGTGACAAGAATCGTCTTGCCGGAATAGAATTCGGGCATATGGGTCTTATCTATATCAATAGACTTTCTGAAAAGCAGATCCTCTATTTTGAATTCACGGATCACTCGCTTGCCGGGCGCCATATCGGAGCTTCTCTCTCCACTCTCTATAAGCGGGAAATCATACAGCTTCACCTTGCAACCCGTCACGCTATACATATCATAGAGCAACTTTGCCGTCTCATTTGATATATTTGACAGAGCTATGAAAATCTCCTGTATCGGCAGATTTTTGATGCGTCTTATCGTTTCTCTGTCCTCGGCATAAACCGGAATACCGTTTATTATCGAGCCGACCTTATCGTTGTTACGGTCGATGAAGCAGATCGGCGTATAATGTGATTTCGGATTGCACGTCAGCTCATCGGCAAGAAGCGCACCGACTCTGCCGGCTCCGACTATCGCCACACCGATCTTATGAGAAGGTGTCTCCTTATCTGTCTCGCGCGCATTCTCTTTGCGGTAAAAAAGCTGATAAATAAAACGTGATGACAATGTCGCAAGGCAGTATACCGCTATTATGGAAATACTCTGCCAGAAGCCCGGATTACAGCCTGCAAGCCATGTGATCAAAAGCGCCGCCGCACCTCCTGCGGCATCGGCGATGACGATTCTGAGATATGCCTGATAATTTGCATATCTCAGGACAAAGCTATAAGCACCTGACATCAGCCGGGCGATAAACGGCATGATCCACATGATGGCAGCGTACAAGATTATATTCGTCTTGAACACGCTTTCCTGATCGGAAATAACGGAATCGACTCCGTATAGTACAAAAAATACCGTGATAAAGCAAAATACGTCTATCAGAAACAGTTCCCATTTTCTACCCACGAAAAATATCTTTCCGTAAGTTCTCGGAGGCTTCGGATTTTTATTTGTAATATCATCATGGTTCATAAAAGCTTCTCCCAAAACATTTTGACCGGTACGCAATATTGATAATATGATACCATACATCACCACACCTGTCAATACACGCTTCGACATTTTTCTATGTTGATATTATAAGGAGACATATATTTTCTGACTTTTCATGTATAATTTTCATGTATAAAATGATACCTTTTAATTTTTGCAACTCGGCGATAGGATCGCCGCATATGTAAATACATTCATATCTTCATTTTTTTGCGAAAGATCACCGCCGCGAGGATAAAGAGGACCACGGCATATGTCAGTACCACCGTGAGATGCTCGGGAATGGCGGCATAGTTCCCCGCAATTGCTTCTCTTGCCGCATCGGCGGCATGGACAAAAGGAAAGACGCGTGCCGCTTTCTCGAAAGCGCCACCGACGAGAGCGAGGTCAAACCATACGCCTGAAAGCCAGCCCGAAAGATTCGTCAGCAGGGCACCGCATATGCCGCCCACCTGCTTATCGGTCATCAGGCTTCCGCAAAGCAGCCCTATCGCTATATAAAGCAAGGCGGCGGGGATAAGCACGGCTATGGCGATAAGAACATTTACATTTGGCGAAAGGCCGAATATCATCGCCACGCCAAAGCATACGATGCTCTGCACTATGCCCATGGGTATGAGCGGCAAGGTATAGCCGAGAATGAAATCAGCCGATGTCATAGGCGAAGAATACAATCTCATCAGAAAAGATGTCGTTCTGTCCTTGGAAATGAGCATTGCCGAGAAAAGCGAAAGAAAACAAAGCCCGAAGGCGGCAACACCGGGTGACAGCTTTTCCATATTATAGAGATCGACGGGGATATTCGCCTGAATTGCCGTCATCAGCAGAAGCAAAATAAGCGGAAAAGCCAATCCGAAAAAGAGCGTCACTCCGTCGCGCAGTATCTCCTTGGCATTTCTGCCCGAAAAAACAAGCATCCTCTTCATATGTTTTCACCTCCTGCCAATGCAACAAACGCGTCTTCAAAATTTCTCTTGCCCGACATTGCCACCAGCTCTGTTGCCGTTCCGCATGCGATAAGAGCGCCGTGCGCCATGATGCCGATTCTGTCCGAGAGACTTTCCGCCTCTTCGAGATAATGTGTTGTCAGTATGACCGTGGTACGGTTTTTGAGCGAGGCTATCACGCTCCATAATTCTCGGCGGGCAATGACATCCAGTCCGAGTGTGGGCTCGTCGAGAAAGAGCAGCTTCGGCTCGGATATCAGCGCCATAGCGATGCTGAGCCTTCTCTGCCAGCCGCCCGAGAGCATTTTTGCCTTTTTCCCCGCGACGGAAGAAAGCCCCATCTCCTCTATCTCCCGTGCCGCTCTTTGTCCGGGATTCTCGACGCCGTAGATGCCCGCAATGAACTCCAGATTCTCACGGACGCTGAGATTCGGTGCGACAGCCGTCTCCTGCGGCGATACGTTGATACACTTTTTTACCTCGGAAGCCCCTGTCAGTATGCTCGAACCGAATATTTTCGCATCGCCCGAAGTAGGTGCTGCAAGGCAGGACATCATTTTGATAAGAGTTGATTTTCCCGCGCCGTTCACGCCGAGCAGGGCAAAAAGCTCGCCATCCTCTATCTTCAGATTCATATTGTCTACTGCCGTCACATCCTTGTATTTCTTTGTCAGTCCCGATATTTCTATAGCTGTCATGATCATTCCTCTCCCTCTGAAAGTAACTTGAATTCATTCGCGAAGCGCTTATCATCCTCTACCGTGACGCCGTTTTTTCGATAACGGTTTTCAGTTCTGCGGCAAAATTGCTTTCAGCACTTGCAGGCTCTCCCATCATCACCTTTTCCACCGCGTCGGTAACAGCGCTCAGCCTGTTCATGGCAATGCCGCGGCTTTTATCCGCGAGAAGAAGTACGGTATCTCCCGGCTTCAGGTCAAACATATCGCGCATGGATTTCGGGATTACTATCTGTCCCTTTGCGCCAATTTTTGCAACATCCATAAGCTTGTTTTCGTTCTTCCCCATAGAATCCTCCGAGTATAATAAGTATAATTTTTCATACTTATTATACTTATTTCAGAATATTTGTCAAGAGAATGAGGAAAATATTCTCAATTTTTTGTAATAAAAGGGCGGGATGAGCCGCCTTTCAGTCTGTCAAAAAATACTGAGATAATTCCTTTATGTTTCATGTACTTTTGCATGACCAAAAGTACCAAAAGTCATCTAAGAGGTTCCCTCTTAGAAATCTCCCTGTCAGTTCCCGCTTTGCTAAAGCGCGAACAATATGCACCCTCCCGTGCGAACATATCGAGTGAACCGTCCGACCTCGGGTAAAGCCAGAAGTACAGGTTCAAATGCACGGGTTGTCTGCTCGACTTTGCTCTGGCAGGGGTTCATGCTTTGCTAAAGCGCGCCCGGCACCTTGGCTCTGTCAGCGCACAGACTTCATGCACGCCCGCCACTTCCTTTATATGCGGGCGTGGAACCAACGCATACGCGAATCTGCTCGGTTCTTTCGTGTGATCTGTTCACACGCGTGGTATGGATAAAGCCATGTGGGAGAGACAGAGTTTATTTTTTTGTTTTGCCCATCGCCCGCACCCACTTGCCACGCATGCTTCCTGCGATTCAGTCGCGTATGCAGAAGGAGTTCAAAAGAGGAATCCCTTCCTCTTTTTGTCCTTTTCGTACTTTTCGGACAGGCGAAAAGTACTTTATGCTTCATGTACTTTTGCATGACCAAAAGTACCAAAAGTCATCTAAGAGGTTCCCTCTTAGATATCTCCCTGTCCTTTCCCGCTTTGCCAAAGCG
>URUL01000069.1 GCA_900551005.1 uncultured Ruminococcus sp.
TCTCAGCTCTATCACGAGCATGAACGCGGTATTGATGCCGGATATGCAAAATTTGAGACCTTCCCGATATGGAATCTTCCTCTCAAGCATCCCGTCAACCTTGCATACGAAGCCGCTACGGCAGATCTGAGCGATGTCAATATGATCGACCCCTTCCATCTGCAAGCATACGGCGAGGCTACCGTGAATTATAACAGAGATATCGAAATATTCCCCGTCCTTTCCACGATATTCAAAAAAATTTACGGCGAATGCCCCTACAAATCGCCCACGGATATGGGTGTCAATATGGCGGGCTACTGTATTTTCGATGACGAAGCCGTAAAAGAAGCCGCTTCCCAGGAAATCATTTTCCGCTATTATCGTGCTCTTACAGACAGCATCAAGGGCGGAAAAAGCAACTCCAAAAAGGAAATAGAGACCATCGAAATGATCATGGACCAAGCGGGCATATCTCCATATGACCGCAGAGTCGTTCGTCCTGCCGTTGAACTTGAGGCAAAGACAGGTACTTCCTGTGCCGCGATAGAGCTGGCAGACGGGACCATCATCACAGGCAAGACAAAAGATACACTCGGCGCATGTGCCGCCATGATCATCAACGCGCTGAAATACCTCTCGGGTATAGACGATAAAGTCGAGCTCGTTCCGGGCAATCTCTTAAAGCCCGTCCAGACGCTGAAGATAAAATATCTCGGAAGCAAGAATCCCTGCCTGCATATCGACGAGGCGCTTATCGCCATCTCCGTCAATGCGGCAACTGATGAAAACGCGGCAAAAGCTCTTTCCAAGCTGAGCGAGCTTCGCGGATGCCATGCGCACTCCACCGTCATTCTGTCAAGCATAGACCTTGCCTTCATGCGCAGACTGAAAATCAATCTCTCCTGCGAACCGAAATATAAGGAAAATAAACTTTTCAATCTTTGATGATAAAAAGTACATCGACTTATGTTACTTTTTATAACAAAGTGACAACCATATACTTTTTCAGTAGAATAAGACAAAGCGGGCGGCAAATTTGCCGCCCGCTATGTATTTTTCTTTATTTACTCGCCTGCGCCGCGAAGAATATCCCCCGCATGTACTTCAAACGGAACAGGAATCCAAAATTCCATGAACGGATGCGGTGCGCTCTCAAGCTCCGTGCCGTTTTCTGCCGAATAGAGCTTTTCCACGGTGAAGGCGCGTCCGAATTTTCCGGGAGATATGAGCTCTGCCGCCATGCCGCAGCTCACCTTGTTCCTCTGACGAAATTTCGCCATTCCGCGCTCAGCATCATATTCCAAAGCTACCGCAAGATATGCCTTTTCACGCATGTATCCGGGATTTTCGCAGAGCTGTGCATTCTTCATCGGGTCATCGAAATAGTACCCCGTGCAATATTCCCTGTGGCTGACGCTGTCCAGTTCATGATGCCAACGCTCATCGAGCTTATAGGCATCGCCGTCGCGCAAATATCCGTCTATCGCGGCGCGATATGCGTTTGTCACAACAGCAGTATAGTAGGCGCTCTTCATTCTGCCCTCTATTTTAAAGGAAGAAATACCGCATTTTATCAGTTCCGGAACGTGCGCGAGCATATTCATATCCTTGGAGCTCATGATGAAGGTGCCTGCTCTTGTCTGCTCTATCGGAAAGGGCATATCGGGACGCTTTTCCTCGGAGATCGTATAGTTCCAGCGACACGGCTGGGCGCACTGACCGCGGTTTGCATCTCTGTCCACGAGA
This sequence comes from uncultured Ruminococcus sp., assembly GCA_900551005.1. Taxonomy (GTDB): domain Bacteria; phylum Bacillota; class Clostridia; order Oscillospirales; family CAG-272; genus Apopatosoma. Next base: position 1,729 of record URUL01000069.1, read on the forward strand.
TTATTGGAGAGCAAACAGCGCCCGCTGAAGGAAACACACATAGAGCCATGCACAAAAGCCTCGATCTCCATATCAGCGGGAATATTCTCCCGTATCGCACGGATATCGGAAAGCGAAAGCTCACGGGCGACAACGGCGCGTTTCGCCCCGAGCCTGTACCATGCATTGCAATCGGCAGAGCTGACAATCCCCGCCTGCGTGGAAATATGGATTTCCATATCGGGCATAATCTTCTGTATAAGGTCCATCACGCCGATATCGGCAACTATGGCGGCATCGGGCATATCGCCGAGCGCCTTTAGCTCACGAAGAAAATCGGCGAGAGGTCCGTATTCATCCTCTCTCGGCATGGTGTTGAGCGTTATATAAAGTTTCTTCCCTCGCTCATGCGCAAAGGCAGAGGCCTCCTCTATCTCAGGCAGAGTGAAATTGTCCGCCGCGGCACGCATGCCGAAGCGTTCACCTGCAAAATATACGGCATCAGCCCCATAGAGAAAAGCGGCACGCAATTTCTCCGGATTGCCCGCGGGAGAAAGTAATTCTGTCATATAATTCATCCTTTTCGGGCATCATTGCCCGCGTATTTTTTGAATAGCACGCAGATGCTCACTGTATGTCCTTGAATAAACAGCGTTGTTATTCTTATCGCATACAAAATAGAAGTAATCCGTTTCCTCGGGATATATCGCGGCATAGAGCGCATCTGCACCTGCATTGCATATGGCTCCGGGAGGCAAGCCCTCGCTTCTATAGGTATTGTATGGGTTTTCTATCTTCATCTGCTCTGCGGTGAAAGAAGAGGCATCCTCTCCCGACACGGCAAGAAAATAGCGCACGGTGGCATCGCTTTCGAGATATTTTCTGCTTCCTGCAAGCCTATTGTGGAAAACAGAGGATATCTTCGGCATATCTTCCTTAAAAAATGCTTCCTTTTCTATGATAGAAGCGAGAATCACCGCATCATCGCATGATATTCCCGAGGAAGCCGCATCCTCACGCAGCTTATTTCCGAATTTATTGTCAAAATTCCGCAGTAATTTCCCTATTGCCTCTACCTCGCTCGAATCCTTATAGAAGAAGTATGTGTCGGGGAAAAGATAGCCGTCCAGCCGATATGTCCTGCCCTCCCTTGCCGGAATCGCACGTACAAAATCGAAATCAAAATCGTAGCTGTTTATGACCTCGGCAAATTTCTCGCGCGTGCCTACGCCGTTCTTCACAAAAAGATCGATTATCGCGTCTGTTGTATATCCCTCGGGTATGGTCAGACGGAATTGCTCGCGCCCGTTTTTCTTTGGAGTAACGGCGCGGCGTATCTCATCATAGCTCATACCGCCGTTTACCGTATAGTCGCCTGCCGTAAGCTTATCACCGAAGCGAAGATGCGTATACGCCGCGAAAGCGAGAGGATACCTTATCACGCCTGACTTTTTCAGCTTTTTTGCCATATCGAGAACACTGTCGTCCTCATCCACTGTTATAGTTGAATCCGTGCCCGTTTTCACGAGAGCAAAAGCATCATTTGCGGCAGAAATGATAAAAGCCGAAGCCATTACCGAAAGGAATATGACCGCAAGGCAGATCTTCACGCCGCCCGGGATTCTTTTTTTCTTCATAAATATACCCCCGCATGAGAAAATATTGTTTGCAGGGATATTTTCTGCATAAGGGTATAAATTTATACTATCGCCGCTATTATTACGGAAACGACAAATACGGCGATGCAGATAAGCGCAGATGGCGATATCAAGGCATCGATATAAAGCGGCAGCTTTTTCACGCCTGCCTTTCCAAAAGGATATGCCCTGTCAGAATACGCCGCATTTTCAAGCTCGGAAGCAGAAAATCGGAAGAAAAGAAAGGCACAAAGAAGGAAAAGCGCTATGAGTATAAACCAGAAAAGAAGCTGACTGTCGGGGCTCGAGGACATGAGCCAGACATATCTCTCGAGAAAGACCGAGAAGATATTATACGCTGCATGGACAGCCATAGAAGCAGCGAGCGAATCCGTTACAAAGCGCACAACGGAAAGCATAAGTCCGGCACAGAAATACACAGGAAAAAGTGCCGCATCGAAATGAATCATCGCAAAGAAAAACGATGATAAGACGGCGCTGTATACCGGCCCGCCTATGCGGTATTCTCTTGATATTATCCCGCGGAACATTATTTCCTCCGCTATCGCGGGAACGATTGCATAAGACGCCGTTATCGCGGCAAGCTGAACTGCGCTGCCTGCGGAAACATCGAAGCTGCTTCCGTAAAGCTGATATGCGTCTATATGATAGCCGAAGCGGAAGATTCCGAATTTCAGCACACAGCTCTGGAAAATAAGCATAAGCGCACCGAAAATGATGACAGGAGCGCCCGAAAAAGAGAGCCTGCCCTCAAAAACAGTCCGCAGAGCACCGCGGCGCATATATGCGTAAATGCCTATGGGGATGCCGAACATAAAAGCCTGAAAAAGACACATCAAAAGACATGTCCCCGTTATTCCGAGCTTGTTCATCGGAATAAAGCGCGATACTGTTATGAAAAAGATGAGTATCAGCACGAGTATCGGCGCAAAGACAAACGGGTGCGTGACCGGATGTTTAGCTTTTTGCATATATTCCGCCTTCGCTTATCAATACATCGACCGCTACATCAAAACGTCCATGCGGAACACTCGGCAAAATGAAATTGCGATATGCTATGCCGACAACAGTGCCGCGGAAGCCCGATAGATATCTGTCATAATATCCGCCGCCGTAACCTATACGGTAACCCTTTTTATCATATACAACGGCGGGAACGATACATATGCAATTGTCCCGCAGAGAATTTTCCTTATTATAGATGCCAAGTGAATTGACAGGCTCCATGATATCGTATTCGCCCTTTTCAAAGTTATCAAGAGAGGAAACGAAATGAAAATCCATACTCTTATCTGCCGGATGGCACTTTGGGAAGGCGACACGCTTGCCTGCATCAAGAGCGGCACGCGCTATCGGCAGAACATCAACTTCATCTTCCCTCGGATAATAGAGAAGAAGCGTATCCGCGAAACGGTATGTGGCGCTGGCAAGAACACTTTTGCAAAGAGCCGCGTTTTTTGCGGCGCGTTCCTCTGCCGACATATTTGCCCGCTTTTCCATATATGCAGTGCGTATCTCGGTTTTGTGCTGTCTGAGTTCGTACATAATTATTTCGCCATAACGGATGACGCCATCTCATCCGCTTTCTCCTTTCCGTAAAGAACGCTTATGAGTTCAAGAGCAAATTCCAAAGCGACACCCATTCCCTTTGCCGTGATGATATTGCCGCTTCTCACTACTTTTTTATCGGCAAGCTTTGCTCCGTCAAGATATTTTTCAAAGCCGGGATAGCATATCGCCTCCTTGCCGGAGAGCAGTCCGGCTTTTCCGAGTATCATCGGCGCAGCGCATATCGCCGCGATAAATATTCCCTTGGCATCTGCCTTTTTAAGAAGCGAGGCTATGCCTGTCTCTTCGATATTTGTCGTCCCCGGCATGCCTCCGGGGATTATTATCATATCATAGGAAAGAAGATCTGCCGACTCGAGCATCATATCCGTCTTGATCCTTATTCCGTGCGAGCCGACAGGCTCATTTGTTCCTACGCCGATCACATCGACATGCGCACCTGCACGGCGCAGAATATCAACCGGTGTCAGCGCCTCTATCTCTTCCGTCCCGGAAGCGAAAAGCAATGCTACCTTCTTCATAAAAATCCCCCTTAGCTTTTGTTCACATCAAGGAACATTGTAACCTTTTCCGTTATGACCTCCATCAACTCCTCAACTGTTTTCGGCTCATTTCCGTCATAACAGCATATGCGCTCCCAGCCGAGCTTATCCGAGGAATAAAGCCCCGCCTTATAGCACCTCTGCATATAATCCTTATCCTTTTCATGAATATCAAGCTCCTGGCCCGTCTGCGCGTTGCGCCGAGCCACAAGCTTTTCGGATATCTCCGGCTTCATCTCGAGGAAGAGCACGAGATCGGGCTTCGGTATACCTATCTTATTGTATTCGAAATCATAAAGCCATTCGAGATATTCATCCCAGAGATCTCTGTCCATCTTGGCGAGCTGATGCACAGCATTCGCCGTAGTATATCTGCATGATATGACGATGGAATCACTCTCGCGGTAAAAGCTCTCCCAATCCTTTTTGAAGGAAGCATATCTCTCGACCGAGTAAAAGGTCGCGGCGGCATATGCGTTCACCGCATCGGGAGTGTCGCCGAAATCGCCGCGCAGATACATCTTCACGAGCGTCGCCTCCTCGTTCTCATAATTCGGGAATGATATGAGCCTTACGTTTTTACCCTGATTCTTCAGTTCCTCATAGAGGAGCTTGCTTTTTGTTGTCTTTCCCGAGCCATCAAGCCCGTCTATTACTATCAGTTTTCCCATATATCGTTACCTCCGATCGCGTCCTCAAAATTTGTCGCTGTCCTCTATCTCTTCCGATTCGGAAGGCGGATTCTGCATACTCATCTCAAGATACTGGTCATATGTTATCAGAACATTTCTCGGCTTCTGTCCGTCCGGCGCGCTGACGATGCCGCGCTGCTCCATGATATCGATGAGCTTTGCCGCGCGTCCGAAGCCCAGTGAAAGCTTTCGCTGTATGAGTGAAGTGGAAATCTTGCCGCTCTCTATCGCCAGCTTGATGGCGCTGTCGAGCATCGGATCCGCCTTGTCGTCGCCTTCTCCTTCGGCGGTAGCGGCGGCAAGTCCTCCTCCGCTTCCCTTCTTCTGTCCGCAGCGTGCCGCTTCCTTCTCTATCTTTTCGCTTATCTCGCGGCTGTAGTTCTCGTCATTTTCACCGAAGCTCTGATTCTTCAGAAATTCAACGATCTTCAGTATCTCAGGCTCGTCTACATATGCGCCCTGAACTCGCGTGGGCGACATCGAGCCTACGGGTGAAAACAGCATATCGCCGCGACCTATCAGCTTCTCAGCACCGCCCATATCGAGTATTGTTCTCGAGTCCTGCATGGAGGAAACGGTGCAGGCAATACGCGAAGGAATATTTGCCTTGATAGTACCCGTGATGACATCTACGGAAGGACGCTGCGTACCGATTATCAGATGCATGCCTGCCGCGCGCGCCTTTGCCGCAATACGGTTTATCGAGGTTTCTACATCGTCCGGAGCCGTGAGCATGAGATCGGCAAGCTCATCTATGAATATTACTATCTGCGGAAGCTTCTCCGCCGTCGGATCATCCTTTATCGCCTCATTGTACTGCGCGAGATTGCGCTTGCCGGTGGACTCGAGAATATCGTATCTACGCTCCATTTCCGTCACAGCCCAGTGAAGCGCACCTGCCGCCTTCTTCGGGTCGAAAACGACGGGTACAAGCAGATGCGGGATACCGTTGTACATATTGAACTCAACCTTTTTCGGATCGATAAAAATGAATTTCACTTCATCGGGTCTTGCCTTATAGAGGATGCTGATGATCAGCGAATTCATACATACGGATTTACCCATACCGGTAGCGCCCGCGATGAGCAGATGCGGCATTTTCGCTATATCGAAAAATACCTTTGCTCCCGTTATGTCTATGCCGAGCGCTGCTGTCACCTTGCTCTTCGCATTGCGAAATTCGTCGCTGTCGATAAGCGAGCGCAGATAGACCGTCGAAACATTCTTATTCGGAACCTCTATACCTATCGCGCTCTTTCCGGGGATAACACCCGAGATACGCACGGCAGAGGCAAGACTGAGCGAAATATCATCGGTTCTGTTCATGATAGCGGCGACCTTTGTTCCCGATTCGGGCGCTATCTCATATCGTGTAACGGCAGGACCGCGCGATATTCCTATCACTCTCGTTCTTATATTGAAATCGCCGAGAGTGGAAACGATCTTCTGCGCATTTGCCGTCATTTCGTTTTGCGTATCTCCGCCTGAGGACTCCTTAAAAGCGAGAAGCTCTATCGGAGGAAACTGATATTCCGGCACAGGCGGCTCCTCGGGAATGATCGCCGGCTCTCCGTTTTCTCCCGCGAGAATAACGGAGGGTGTCTCGCTTTTCTTCTTCGGCTCTCTCTTTATTTTCGTGCGCTTGACGGGCATGACATCCTCTATGATCGGTGCAGACTCGGAAACGACCTCATCTTTGACTTCGCGCGCTGATGTACTCTGCTCGGAGCCGTAGGGATCATATGTGTCTGGATAATGGTTGTCGTTGTCATCCGTGATGCCATTTCCGCTTAGTATATCCTCGCCTATTACGCCGCGGCGCGGTACTATTGCCGTTTCAACGGCTGCTGCGGCTTTTTCGTGTTCTCCCGCCTCGCGTTCTTTCTTGGCGCGCTTCTCGGCTTTCCTTTTATCAATATATCTCAAGAGATAAAAGACGGCTCTTCGCCATATGATTCCGGGTGTATAGCCTATAAAAAGAATGATAGAGATCACAAGAAAAAGAATGGAGAAGATAAGCGCACCCGGGACTCCGAGGCCTCTTATGCCCAGCGTGCCTATCAGTCCGCCGACGGAGCCGCCGCCTGTATAGGTGATGCCCTGAATATAAAAATCCTTCAGCAAAATCCCCATTTTCCCCTCAACCGGAACAGAACCGGCGGCAGCAAAAATGACATGCAGCACCACTGAGAAGAAGAGCGTGACGGCAAACGAGAACATCACCCTGAAAAGACGTGTTCCGCCTGCGGCATCGCGCTTCCAATAAAGCGCATGTATCAAAAGCATAATCGGAATGAGCAATGCCGCACCGCCGAAAAGTCCCGGCAAAAATTCAGAGATAAACCCGCCGATAATGCCGACCTTCTCTGCCGCGGCAAAGCATATCACGATGAAGACGGCGAGCGCCGCCAGCACCGCTATCATTATCTGATTTCCGACCGATGAGGGATTGACGGATTTTCTGCGCTTCCCTTCGGCTTCGGCATGTCCCTTTTCGCCCTGCGAAGAAGCACCGCGGGATGACTCTGCACCGTGCGTGCCGGTTTTTCGCGCATGATCGGTACCGTTCTTTTGACCTTCGGACTTCTCACCCTCAGACTTCTCGCCGCGCTTTTTGCCGCTTCGGCGGGAAAAGCCTGCCATATCCTCTTCTTTTACGGTATAAGCATCATCGTACTCGGAAAAATCGTCATCCGAGGCGGCTTGTTTTCTTTTTTTGTTTTCAGCCATTTTTTACCTTCCTTTGAAAAATTGTTTGCCGCAGAAAGCAATATTAAAAAAGCGGAAAGCCGTATATGATAACCGCCTTCTGAAATATTATCGGGCGGAGCTTTCGCAATACATAGTATAACAGGATAATTATAGCACAAAATATTATAAAATACAATAATTAAAATAAAAATATTAAGGAGCGGAGAAAATATGGTCTTTAAATTCGGCAAATACTTTCGTAAATTTTTTCCGTTTGTGCTCGGTTCATTTGCCGCAGGTGCGGTAAACGGTCTTTTCGGCATGGGAGGAGGTATACTGATATTTTTCATGCTTTGTAAATTGTATGCGGAAAATGAGGAATACAGTACAAAAGATATTTTTGCCATGACCGTGATGAGTGTGCTCCTGATGTCGCTCTCGTCGGTCTGCCTGTATTTTACCTCGGGCGCTTTCTCTGTTGAGGATGTATTGCCATATATCTTGCCCGCTGTCCTCGGCGGTATAGGCGGTGCCTTTGCGCTTTCATATATCAAAACATCAATCCTTCGAAAAATTTTTGCCGCGATAATGATATATGGCGGGATCTCGCTCATATTACGTAAATAAAGGAGAAAATAATGCTTGATTTTTTAGCCGCGGCGGGGACGGCGGCACTTTCTGCAACAGGAGTCGGAGGCGGCGGACTTCTGATACTATATCTGCGTCTTGTGCGGAATATTCCGCAGATCACATCTCAGGGAATCAACCTCATTTTCTTTACGGTGTCCTCATCATGTGCCGCCGTCGTTCACTTTTTCAAGCGCAAGCTCTGCATGAAAACGGTTCTGCTGTGCGGAATATGCGGATTCTGCGGCGCATTTCTCGGGTTTGCCATTGTCCGGGCAGTCGATGTCAAGCTACTGCAAAAGGTTTTCGGCGCTCTCATAGCTCTCTGCGGAATAAAAACATTTTTCACCAAAAAATCTCAATAGTTACAATTTATCAACATATATTCTGCTTTTGGTACTTGCAAATCACGGGGTTTTATGGTAATATATAATCAAATATTTTCCAAGTAAATTACGAAAGGCAAAAACGCAATGAAAAAAACCATCGGCTTTTCAGCCGTAATACTCATAGCCGCGATGCTGCTCTGCAGTATGTTCCCTCTCCTCGCATCCGATGTGCAGACGAGCAAGAACAGCCTGTATGAGTACACATTAGACAGCAATAAGAAGGCTACGATAACGGCCTACAAAGGAAGTGAAGCTTCCGTTTCAATAAACAAAATAGATGGCAGATATTCCGTCGTTGCCATCGGCGCGGGAGCATTCGCAGGCTGTTCTTCCATCACGGAAATAGAGCTCTCCGCCAATGTCAAGACCATTGAAAGCGGCGCTTTCGCAGGCTGCACCAAGCTTGAGACTGTCCGCTTCGCCGGCGACGGGCTTGAAACCATAGCCACCGATGCCTTCTACGGATGCACCTCTCTCAAAACATTCGATTTCCCCGCCACGGTGAAGGAGATCAAGGACGGCGCTTTTTCGGGCTGTTCGTCTTTTGCCTTTGATATATCCGCTCTCTCTTCGCTCACATCGATCGGCTCGCATGCCTTCAATAATTGCGCTTCTGATGCAGAAAGCTTTTCTGTCGCTATCCCCGCTTCGCTTACCGATATCGGCTACGGTGCTTTTGCCGGCTGCAGTAAAATAAGCTCCTTCGAGGTAGATTCGGCAAATACGGCATATGCCTCTCGTGACGGCGTGCTTTTATCTAAGGATTTATAGAATCTCCTAAGCTATCCCCTCGGAAACAGCATCTAAGACTGAGAATATACGCTTAACTACGGTGTGAAATACATAA
>URUL01000070.1 GCA_900551005.1 uncultured Ruminococcus sp.
GATATCCTCGGAAACACCCTCTGTGATTCCTACAACATGTTCAGCAGCCCAAGAAAGTTTTGTTTCTTCAACCTTCTCGAACTTATCGCCCGAAACGCCGCACTGGGGGCACTTTTCGGGAGCGCTGTCTCCCTCGTAAACGTAACCGCAAACCTTACAAACAAATTTTGCCATATTAAATTTCCTCCGTATAAATAAATTTTTATTTTTCGTTGTTTTTTGCGCATTCGGCGCAAATGCCGCGTATCGAAACATTGATGCCCGATACCTCGCAACCAAGCTCGTCTTCTGCTTTTTTTACGTAAGCATCGGAAAAAGCAGTAAAAACATCATGGATCTTTTTGCACTTTTCGCAGAAAAAGTGCCCATGCGGTCTTATGTCTCCATCGAAATGGTCCTTATCATAACCGGTCAGCCGCAAAATGATGCCGTTATCTGCAAGCATCGTCAGATTTCTGTAAACCGTGCCGAGACTGATATTCGGATATTCACGGCGAAGATCTGCATAAACCATATCCGCACTCGGATGATCCTTGCGTGAGCGCAGATTGGAAAGGATCGCTCCTCTTTGTCTTGAATATCTTTGCATGGCTCACCTCTCGATAACAGTAATCATTACTGATTATATAATATCATGGCTTTTCGATTTTGTCAATAGGAAAATAAAAATTTTTATTGACTTTTTTATTTTTAATGATATAATGCTCTCAGACTTGCCAAAAGCTTACTCCGCTTTCATCGAAAGGACATCTCAAATGGCTTCTTCTCCCAATTACAAACGCACTCTGAGAGCCTGCTATCTCGGATATATTACGCAGGCGATAGTCAATAATCTCTCGCCGCTGTTTTTTGCCATATTCCATACGGATTTCGGTATATCCCTCTCACTTCTCGGCACCCTCGTGCTGATCAATTTCGTGACGCAGCTGCTGATAGACCTTCTCGCCGCAAAATTCGGAAATCATTTCACTTACAGACAGCTGATGGTAACGGCGCATTTTGCCAATGTCGCAGGACTTGTGGCTCTATCCATTCTTCCCGGAATCATGCCTGCCTATACAGGACTGATCATTGCCACGGTGCTGAATGCTGTAGGCGGAGGACTTGCCGAGGGCGTTGTCAGTCCTACGGTAGATGCGCTCCCGAGCGATTGCAAAGAAGCCTCCATGAGCCTGCTTCATTCATTCTACTGTTGGGGACAGCTGCTCACCGTCGCCGGAACAACGCTGGTGCTTAAAATAATCGGCTCCTCAAACTGGCGGATCATTCCTCTGCTCTGGGCGCTGATCCCGCTCTTCAACGCCTTCAACTTCATGAAGGTGCCGCTGATAGAGCCGGAAGCCGATGCGGAAAACGGCACGGTAAAGCATCTTTTCCGCCATAAATTCTTCTATATGATCATGATAATGATGCTGTGCGGCGGCGCGGCAGAGCTCACCGTTTCTCAGTGGTCATCGCTTTTTGCGGAAAAGGGTCTTGCCATCTCCAAGGTGGTAGGCGATCTTCTCGGACCGGGGCTTTTCGCCATATTCATGGGTACGGGGCGTATGCTCTACGGCATATTCGGCTCTAAAATAAATCTGCGCAGTGCGCTCATAGGCTGTTCTGCACTCGGCGTTGTCTGTTATCTCGCGACCGCCTTCGTCCCGAATGCTTTTCTTTCGCTCATTGCCTGCGCCATGACAGGTCTTGCCGTAAGCCTGATGTGGCCCGGCTCGCTTTCCGTGGCATCGGCCGAATTTCCCCGCGGCGGGACATCGATGTTTGCCATACTCGCGCTCTGCGGAGACTTCGGCTGTTCACTCGGTCCTTGGCTTGCCGGCATCGTTTCCGATTCGGCGGGCAAAAATGAAGGCATCATTTCCTTTGCCGCCAAGCTCGGCATCGATGCGGAAAGCGCTGCCTTGCGCTCCGGTATTGCAGTCGGAACGGTCTTTCCTCTCCTTCTGCTTCTCCTGCTGATATGCACGGCGAAGAAAAAGAAACAAAACACTTGATTTTCTTTTCTCCGCGCAAAAGTGCGAGAGACTTTTATAGAAAAATATCCACCTGCGAACAGGTGGATATTTTTTATACTTGATCTGAAATCAGTTGAGCTCTGCGAAATACTTGATCGTACGAACCATCTGGCTTGTGTAGCTGTTCTCGTTATCGTACCAGGAAACAACCTGAACCTGATATGTGTCGTCATCGATCTTAGCTACCATTGTCTGAGTAGCATCGAAGAGAGAGCCATATGTCATACCGATAACGTCGGAAGAAACGATCTCATCTGTGTTGTAACCGAAGGAAGCGGAAGAAGCAGCCTTCATAGCGGCATTGATGCCTTCCTTTGTAACGTCCTTGCCCTTAACTACGGCAACGAGGATCGTTGTAGAGCCTGTAGGGGTGGGGACTCTCTGCGCACTGCCGATGAGCTTGCCGTTCAGCTCGGGGATAACGAGACCGATAGCCTTAGCTGCGCCTGTGGAGTTGGGAACGATATTCTGAGCACCTGCTCTGGAGCGGCGGAGATCGCCTTTTCTCTGGGGACCGTCAAGAATCATCTGGTCTCCTGTGTAAGCATGAACGGTTGTCATGATACCGCTCTGAATGGGAGCATAATCATTGAGCGCCTTCGCCATGGGCGCGAGGCAGTTTGTAGTGCAGGAAGCGGCAGAGATGATCTGGTCGTCCTTTGTAAGCGTCTTTTCATTTACGCTGTAAACGATGGTCTTGAGGTCACTGCCTGCGGGAGCGGAAATAACGACCTTCTTTGCGCCTGCTTCGATGTGAGCCATGGACTTTTCCTTAGAGCAGTAAAAGCCTGTGCACTCGAGAACAACGTCTACATCAAGAGCGCCCCAAGGACAATCCTTTGCATCCTTGCAAGCATAGATCTTGATTTCCTTTCCGTCAACGATGATGGAATCTTCCGTAGCTTCTACTGTGTGCTTGTTTTCGCCTATTTTGCCTGTATATGAACCCTGAGCGGTATCATATTTGAGAAGGTGAGCAAGCATTTTCGGGCTGGTAAGGTCGTTGATGGCTACAACTTCATAGCCCTCGGCACCGAACATCTGTCTGAAAGCCAGACGGCCGATTCTGCCGAAACCGTTAATAGCAACTTTAACTGACATAATAAAATCCTCCGTTTAGATAATTATTTAGAATTGGGGTCACAAATTCCCATACGTATTTATTGTAACCTATTTTGGAAAAATATACAAGTCTTTTTCCAAAAAAATATTGACGGAAATGTGAATTTTTTTGAATTTTCACATTTTTCGCGGTATTCAGGCATAAAAGAGCGCTTTTGTGCAAATAATACCTTTGAGAAAGCAAGCAGAAAGGAGTGTATTTTTACGGAAGCAAACAAATCTTCAACCCCCGGAGAGAAATTGCTCTGCGAGATCTATAAAAACGCCAATATGGGAGAGGATTCGCTCTGTTCTCTCATAGGCAAGGTAAAAGACGAAAATCTTCGCCGCGATATAACATATCAACTCGACACATATGCCGGCTATGCGAATACGGCAAAAAGCAAGCTGGCAGAGATGAATGTCAAGGCGAAGGAGCTCAGCCCTTTTGCCAAGATATCGAGCGAGATATCGATGGCTATGTCTACGATGACAGACAGCTCCGCACCAAAGCTCGCCGAACTGATAATAGAGGGCTCGACAATGGGTATTGTCAAGCTGAAGAAGCAGATAACTGCCGCCAAGCGCGAAAATGCGCCCGAGCACATCATGAACTTTGCAAATGAAGTTGTCACCTTCGAGGAAAACAGCATAAACAAAATGAAAGAATATTTATAATATAAGATCGGCTGCCGCAAGGGCAGCTGATTTTCGTTTTTTATGATAAATACACTAAAATAATTACTTTGTGTTTCAACGAATTTTTGCGTGATCAAAAGTAACTATAAGTAAAGGTACTTTTCGCCTGTCCGAAAAGTACGAAAAGGACAAAAAGAGGAAGGGATTCCTCTTTTAAACTCCTTCCGCATACGCGACTGAGTCGCAGGGAGTACTGCGTGGCAAGTGAGTGCGGGCGGCGGGTAAGGCAAAAAACAAAATTTTGTCTCTCCCCATGGCTTTCTCTATACCACGCGTGCGAACACATCACACGAAGTAGCCGAGCAGATTCGCGTATGCGCTTGTTCCACGCCCGCATAAAAGAAGTGGCGGGCGTGTACGAAGTCTGTACGCTAATAGAGCCGAGGCGCTGAGCGCGCTTTGGCAAAGCGGGAACCCCTGCCGTATATCGGTATGGCACAGAGCAAAGTCGAGCAGACAACCCGTGCATTGGAACCTGCACTTCTGCCTTTGCCCGCAGTCGGACGGTTCACTCGATATGTTCGCACAGGAGGGTATATGATGTTTGCACTTTGGCAAAGCGGGAAATGACAGGGAGATTTCTAAGAGGGAACGTCTTAGATGACTTTTGGTACTTTTGGTCATACAAAAGTACGATAAAACGCAAAGCAGTTATTTCCGTCTGTTTTCAATAAACAGAACGGAGATGTGCTTGTCATGCCCATCTCCGCTTTCTGTATTTTATAGTGTTCAATGCTTTTTCTTTATCGCGTACACGGCATAAATACCGCACAGCACGATGGCGATAGCGATTATCGGGAGTACTGTCTTTACAAAAGAGCCGGTGCTTTCTTCCGAGGGCGCAGATGTCGATGAAGTTGTCGCGGTCGTCACGGTTGCAGAAGTCATCGTCGCTATGGTTGTCACGGTGCTTTCGGAAGGTGACGTTATTACCGACGGTGACGTACTGCTGGCGGAAGTATCGGGGATGCAGGAGTCTGTCTGTGCGCACGTGAGCACCCATGTAGTCGTCGTTGTCTCGGGATATGATTCCTCGGTCGTTTCCGAAAAAGAAGGGATCATACTCGATGATGGCGTCGTTTCCGTGGTAACCGTTGAGACAGGGAAGGTGGTAGCTGAAGTGGTTGCGGAGGTCGTAGCCGACGCCGTTTCCGAGGTGGTCACTACCGTTGCCGTCGTCGCGCTGTCCTTGCTTTCGGAGGACTGCGGATAGTCAAATGCGATCTGAGCTTCCAGAAGCTTTGCTATTTCCGCATGCCCTACGGCAGACGGATGAAAATCAAATTTTTTATAGTCGAGCCTGCCGCTCATGAGATCGAGGACATCCTGCGCCGATATATTGCTTGCCGTCGAGAAGCATGCCGCATTTCCGTTCAGCGCCCAAGCCACGTCCGTTACGGTGAAGCTGCCGTCATTTGCAAGCGTCCGAATGATATTATTGAGCTTGACGATATACGGGTCCAGCAATGTTCCTGCGTTATATCTCTCCATTACGGTAAGAGAGCCGTAAGGATTATAGAGCGTCTGAACATATATCTTGCACGTCGTATTATATTGACGTATCAGCGCAATAATCTTCGTGAGATTTGACCGGAATGCGGTATAGGTCTCCTCTATTTCCGCCGAGCTGTCAGTCGTAGACAGCCCGATAGCTTGTGGAAGGATATATTTGTATTTGTCGAGAAGATCATTTCCGCCTATGGAAACGGAAATGAAAGAGGCGATGCTGATGGCCTCTTTGATTTCATTACTGCCGGTGATCTTCGCGAGCAGGTCTGCGCTTGTCGCACCGTCAACACCGTAGTTGTATTCCGCCGCACCGAGCTTTTCCGATACGATAGTGGAATATCGCCCGCTCTTATCCGCAAGACCGTAGCCTGTTGTTATGGAATCTCCGAATATGAGATAATTTTCGCTTTTTTCATCCGCATGAGAACAAAACGAAAAAACAAAGCAAAAAAGAATGAGTACCGCCGTGACCAGAGAAAGTGTCTTTTTCAATTTCCATTACCGCCTCTTTTGTCATTTTTTTATATAATTATTGTATCACCGACTGAGGTTACAGTCAATATATTTTGCGATTTTTGATGGATTTGCCTGAAAACGCTTGCAAGATATGCTTGTTTATGATAAAATACCATTGTAAAAAATTTCAGAGGTGCAAAATCATGAACAAAACGAAACTGAGAATAAAGAAGCTTGATGCGCGCGCCGTTATTCCATCATACGGAAGCGAATTTTCCGCAGGAGCGGATCTTTATGCCGTATGCGATGAGGATATGGTTATCGAATCGGGAAAAACGGCATTTGTACATACGGGAGTCTCTCTTGAGATTCCGGAGGGACTAGTCGGGCTGATATATGCCAGAAGCGGGCTGGCGTGCAAGAATGGGCTGGCGCCCGCAAACAAGGTGGGAGTAATAGACAGCGACTACCGCGGCGAGATCGTTGTCGCTCTGCATAATCATGGCGACAGCACGCGCACTGTTTCCTGCGGCGACAGAATAGCGCAGATCGTTTTTGCGCCCTATGTATATGCCGATTTTGAAGAGGCGGACGAGCTCTGCGATACAGAGCGCGGAGCAGGTGGTTTCGGCTCTACGGGAAAATAAGCAGTGACAAGACGCCAAAGACCGAAAAACCGCAAAAACGCCGGACCACGGTCGTATCCTGACAAAAAAATCCCCGTGCAAACGGATATTCCTTTTGTACGGGGATCTTTGTCGTATTATTCGGCTTTTTCATTTTCCGCTTTTGCGGCGAGATTTTTATTTGCGGTCTTTGAGCCCTTTTTATTGAGATACAGGAACGAAATTCCGATGATCAGAAGATCTATGGCGACGGGAATCAGATCATACCATGAGAACGACGTTTTCTTGCCTCCGAGTATGATCCACGTGACGGCACCGGGAAAGGTTCCTATGAGACTGCTTACTATGTATGAGAAGTAAGGCATATTGAGTGAGCCGAAGAGTGTGCCGAGCAATTCACTCTGTAGCCCGACGGAATGGAGAGCAAGCGAGAGGATGAAGGAATATTTTTCACCCTTCGTATAATATTTTTTCAGCTTTTCATGTCGGTCTATCAGGGTGTTCACATCAGATTTTGCCACTCTGCCTATCAGATATGACACGCTGAAGTTGAGTATCGAACCGATCATAACCAGCGGTATGGCGTACTGCAGATCAAAGAGAAGCCCACATGCCATCGCCAGAGCCATATAGAGTATGACGGGGACAAAGCCTTTGACGGCAAACAAGAGCAGCAGGATAGCGGCAGATTTCGGATTGTTTTTCTCGAGCATTTCCGCCAGACTATCCTCTGATATGGGATTATAAAGAAAGTATATGACGGCAATGATGATGATTGCCGCTATGACGATATATTGGATCAGCTTTTTCTTGTTTTTCATCTTTTTATATTTATACAGCTGTATTATATGTCTTTTACCATTCCGAGCTTATCCATCCAGTAGAGAACATGCGAAGCAAAACCGTGATTGCAGCTTGCGCTTGGCGTCTCGTTTTCCCAGAGCGTACCGGTTGTCTCAGCCATTTTTGTAAAGAAGCCCTTTATATTCTTTGTGAGCTTATCGTAGTCGCCGTCAAGAAATATGAGCTCGAGGCGCAGATAATTTCCGATGAAGGCATTGGAAGGATATATGTTCTTCCACTTGGCATCCTCGCGGAAATTCGGCCAATCGGCAATTCTCTCGGGACCGAAATCGTCGCGCATTATTTTCCATAGCTCCGGACGGCTCTCGAATGTAGCCGTGCCGCAGAAGAAGGCGTAATATTGACAGCTCTCTGTATATTTTTGGGAGAGAACGAGTTTGCCGCCATCGTTTCGTACTGCATTATCGCAATAGAAGGTTCCGGTGAAGGAGAGCTCATTTATAGTGTCCTTAATCCGTTTTGCTTTTTCCGCTGCCTTATCATCGTCATAGAGTCGCGAAACGCTTTCAAGCATACGGGCATATATCATATTTGTTCGGAAGTTTACATCCTTCGTGAGTTCATTTGATTTCGACCATTCGACGTATATTCAGCTCTTGAGTTTTTCGAGCAGGGAATATTCGTTTTCAAAATGGCAGAAATACTCAAGCAGAGCATATATTTTTTCTTTTGCGTCGTCCACTAAGGTACGGTCGCCTGTTCTTGCGAGATATTCCTCAAGCTCCAGCACGTACCACATAGCCCAGTTCGGGATGAAAGTGCCGTTTCTGTGATCGCCCGGGTAGCACATGGGAAGCATGCCATGAGGAAGATTCTCGAAGCTCTCGGGAAGCAGGAAATTTTCGAGAAAGACTTTCTCTGTCTCGCTTTTTCCCGTGAGCACCTTTTCCACGCGCGAAGTGAAGAAGCTGTCGCAGAGCCAGCCGGCGCGTTCGCGTGAGGGGCAGTCCATATATAGGGTGAATGTATTCTGGCGGTATGTTTCTATGGCTGCATCAAATATTTTTTTCAGCTCGGGATCGTTTCCGGAATATGCCTTTTTCGGCATGTCCGCACCGAAATAGTTGATGCCGACGTGGGAGACGCGGATATTTGCTTTTTTTGCCGCGAATTTGATGTACATGGCGGTATATGGCTCGGCGGTGGAAAGATGATATGCGCCCTTTTTCAATCGCCATATCATGGAGCAGACAAGCCCCGCATGGCGATAATCGACAGGCTCTCCCTCTTTTTCGATAAGCTCGCTGAAGGTGACGAGTATCTCGGCGTCGTTATCGCATTCGATATCAAATTCTATCTGCCCGGTGGTGTCTCCGTCCATGGCAAAGACGGCAAAGTGATTCTTTTCGATCTCGGCGCTGTCGGAAGCGATATCGGTAATCTCGATATCCTTATTTTCTATGTTTCTCGCCTCAAGAAGAGAATTGGTCGTCACTTCATCCAGCGTGAAGCCGGTCATTTCATAGGAAATATTTTTTATATGTCTGCCGTAGCCGATGGTGGCGCTGTAATCTCCGATATCAAATGCGCCGCGGCGCACGATCTTCTTTGCGGGAACATGATAATAGGTATTGAGCGCGCTGTCTCTTGCAATGAACGTTTTATCTTCGGTGCGGGTGAGCTTCACCGTATCAAAGGACGAAATATCGTCTGTCGTCTCAAAGTCGCGGTAGGAATTATCGAGATTATATACCTCTGTAAAGGTTCTCTGATAGCTGAATTTTTCGACCTTCTGCTCGTGTTCGCTCATATAACGTGCGATGAAGCCGTCGTTTCCCGTAGCGGCTGTGACCTTGCCGTCACAGATGAGCTCCGCACAGAGATATGATGGCTGGCAGAGACGGTAGTAGCTCGTGCAGTTGTAGCCGAGCGCGGTTATTGTTATGATATTTTTTTCCTTTTTGCAAAGAGGGGTGATATCGAGCTCGTCTACGCGATAGAAGCCATGCGCGCATCTTGCGGGACCGAACGCGGCGAAAACGCCGTTTACCTTTACGATATAGGCGCTCGAACCTGTCAGTGCAAGTTTTACCGAGCTGCATTTCTCAGCTTCGGTACGAAAAACGAGCCAATAATTCATTTCTTTTTCTTTGCCCTCTTCCCATACCGGAAGTGCTTTTTTGAAGAAATATTCTGTCATTACTGTTTTCTCCTCAAAAATATTTTAATTATACATATTAAAACATAAAGAGAAGAATAATTCAAGAGCAAATTATGAATAAATATTAAATTTCATTGTCAAAGACCGTTTCTACGATTTTTGAGGAATTTTCGGGGGAATACGTCCATTTTTCTATGTGGTCGGCATCGGTGAAATATTCAAATGAGGCGGGCGCGGAGACGGCAGGAAAATACGAATCGATGAGTGCGAGCTTGACCTTCATTTTTTCGGGGATGATGTTTTTTATGTATACCGCCGCGCTTTGCCCTGTAAAAACGCCCTCCTTCGCTTCGGCAAGCCCGGCGAGATTCGGGGCAAGCTCAACGAATATGCCGTAAGTCTCCGTACTGCGGATGATACCGGATACCGTCTGTCCGACAGAGAAGCGTGCAACATTCTCTTCCCATGTGCCGAGAAGCTCCTTATGCGAGAGATAGATCCTGCCGCTCTCGTAATCTATGCTTTTTATCACGGCTCTTATCTCCATTCCGGGATAGAAACGGTCACGTGGATGCGATATTCTGGAGACGGAAATGGAGTCTATGGGCAAAAGCGATATTATGCCGCAGCCGATGTCGCAGAAAGCACCGAAGGGCTCGAGATGTGTCACCTTGGCATCGATAACATCGCCTGATTCCAAGCACATGAGAAAAGAGCGCATACATTCCTCCTGAGCCAGTCTGCGTGACAGCAGAGCCACTGTGGAATTGCCACTCCTCTCGAAGCCTGTCACCTTAAAGCATACCGGTTTGCCTACCCGTGTGATCACGGCGATATCCTTTACCTTCTCTCCCTCGGATGTCAGTGCCGCTTCTTCTTTCGGGATTATGCCGGTTATCGTGCCGAGATTGACCTTCAGCGCCATATCGGGCGTGCAGATATTTGCCGTGGCTTCGAGTATTTTGCCTGTTTCTCTCGCACGTTCGAGCGCGGCAAGAGAAAAATCCGGAAGCTCTCTCGTGCCGTTCATTCCTTCGGGCTTGTACATATTTGTATTCATAAAAATCCTCCGCTTTTTGCTTTCGCATTTTTGTTTTGTTAAATCTTATTCAGCGGAGGAAGGTAATATGATAAAAAACGCGGGCAGACGGAATTTTCCGTCTGCCCGCGCATGAAGCTGAAAAACAGACCGAAATAATTCTTTTGTGTTTTATCATACTTTCGTATGACAAAAAGTACATGAAGCACCATGTACTTTTCGCTTGTCCGAAAAGTACGAAAAGGACAAAAAGAGGAAGGGATTCCTCTTTTGAACTCCTTCCGCATAC
>URUL01000071.1 GCA_900551005.1 uncultured Ruminococcus sp.
AGCAGAAGATATTGAGGCATCCGGGCTTCAGCCACGCGCACGATTTCATGAAAGAGCGTACCTCTTGTGTCGTCAAAGCCCCGTCGCTTTCCACTGACGGAGAATGGCTGGCAAGGAAATCCGCCGCATATGAGATCGATCTCGGGGAGTTCATCGGTGTCGATTCGGGTTGCGTCACTATTGAAATATTCACCTCCTGTTCTGTATAAGGCTCTGTAGGCTTTTTGACAGAAGGGATCGATCTCACACCAACCCACAGGCAAAAAAAGATCGCCGGCATGGGCAAGTCCCGTTCGGAACCCGCCTATACCGGCGAACATATCAAAGTATTTGATTTTTTCCTCACTCAATAGCCCATTCCCCCGTTCTGATTCATGTCCTCTCCGGTCGCATAGGAAAGGACTTCTTCCACTTCGGGCGGGAGGTCATCGAAATCCACGTGATGATCTCTTTCGATGTACGGAGTATACCAGTACTGATACGGCACAATCTCACGCAATAATTCTGCCTGGTTGGGCGGAAGATCGCTGCCGTCATGCTCGATCATACCGATCGGAGTGAGAATGCTGGACCCGTAATGTTCTCCGGAAGACGACACATCAAGGTCAACAAGAGCGGGATAGAGTTTACCATTTGCGCCTTTTATGACTGCAGGGACGGTCACAAACTCCATATCGCTGTTGACATAATCGCTATCAAAGACCTCACAGAAGGTTTCATGCATAGCTTTGAGAAGAGATTTCATATACCAAGTGTCATTCGAATCCTGAAATACTTTGAGTTTATCAAGGCTGACTTGCGGGAATATGTCTTTATTCAGCTTTCTTATGAACTCATGGTTTTTCTTCTCATATCTTTCGGCGTTGACTTCATCGGGACTCAAAATCCGAAAACTGTCTTCTCCGTAAATGAGGGAGAGCGATCTGCCATTGTCCCACTTCATCATGATAGAGCCGATATCATCAACAGCAACAACGGTTCCTCGACTGCCGTCGGGGATAGGTTGCGGATCGCTGCACATGTGATTCAGTTCGATACGCACACCGGGCTTATAGGTTTCTCTCAACCTTTTGGAAAGCGCGTGTAGTCTGTCATATTCGTTCATTTTTCATCTCCTTTACTGCAGTTGATACGACGGGTTCCAACCGAACACGGCTCCAACAAGTGATCCAAGCGGTTCGGTGACAGCATCGAGATCGTCCTCGGTTGCCGTGCCGTCATAGAGTTTTTCTTTGAGATCATAAATCTCATCTTCGGTAGCATCGGGAAGGTATCGGCGGTAGCGATAGTAGTTTGTTCCGTCATGATGAATCTGCCGACTTGCAAACTCACCGTTCTCGTCCACATACCACTCTGCATATTCATAATCGGTTTCCATGCAGTCCTTAATGTTACCGCTTTTGATCTCCCCGAAACCCCTATGCCTGCCATCCCACAATCCGAGGTTTGCAAGGACGAGTATTGGGCTTCCGACATACATATCCAATTGGCTTTGCGCGTCGCTGAAATACTCAAAGTTGTACTGATACATCATGTCCCGAAGGCCTTCTTCACCGAGGGCAGGGTATTCTTCATGAAGATCATCATACCAGTCATCGAGATCAAGATCGATGTTCGACCAGATGATGTGTTTTTGCTCGGGCATTACATCATACCTCCCATGCCGTTATCCATACGGTTGTAAAAGTCATCTTCATTCTCGACATAGTACTCATCGGAGGAATTCCAGAAGTGAACATTGAGAATACCGTCATCGATCTCGATATCCTGCTGCTCAAAGCCCTCACCAAGTCCGTCTGAATTTTGTCCGAGAATCCAGTCTTTGAACACTTCTTCTTCGTCTCCGGTCAGAGGTTCCTTGAGCTTTGCTGTTACGACTCCGAAGAGTGTTCCGTCAATGTTATCGAATCCCCATTTTGCCGACATGATTTTAGCTCTTGCCGATTCACTTTGGTCGAAATACTCGATCATGTCGCAACTATCAAGCTCGGTATACTTGATGAAACTATTTACAATTTCAGATTCGTAGCGATCACCAAAGCTGCCATTGAGGTCTTCTGCATCAGCTTCCCAATCCATGTCGCCGTATTCGTTATACGTGCCAACCGAATACTTCAAAGGAAAGAAAAAACGCTCGGTGATCAAATTGGGATCATCGGGCGTTGGCTTTGGTGGAGCGATATTTTCGCAAAACTTCTTTTCTGCTTTTGCCGCCTCAAGCATTCGATCGAGGCTTACACCGTCTTCAAGTGCAATAAATCCTCCGGTGTCAAGGAAGCTGCAATCGTGATCGTTTATAACATCTTCTCCGAACGAAGCAAAATCGATATAGTTTTCGAGGGCTTCATCATATTCATATCCGAAAACATTTTCAATCCAATACCTACCGACATCCTCATTATCTTCAGCGTCCGGTATATAGATAAAGTCACTCAGTTGATTTGCAATGACAGCAATTGACCCACTGTCATCCACATCAGCCATTTGCATTGCAGCTGACAGCTTTTCGAAGTCCGACTCGTCATGTAGTCTTCGAACGGCTTCACAGACATTATTCAAGCAATAGACTCCTTCATTTGCAAGAATTGATTTGCTGTTCTCATTCCAATCCTCGGCAGGGAAATTTGACGATTCCAGGGTGCATTCACATTCTTCCCACGTCTTCGCTGGGAGTTTTGTCAGTGCGTGATTGATATCCTGAATTGTACATGGTAAATACAAATACTCTGTTTCACCTTTACAAGTGACGGCAACGGTGGCAAGCGAGCCTTTATAATCGTATTCGGGGAAATGCTTGCCGTTGTATACTATGTCCATAGGAATATCTTCATTAATAAACATCACACCGTATGCAGTTGGGATGCCTTTGCCTGACTCTATGAGGTCTTTGCCGATTTTGGCAAAGTCTGTTGATGCCATTTCATCAAAACTCATTGCCTGTTTTCTGTTGATGACATGTGTCTTGCCGATCTCGGTAAGACTGCTGAAGTCGGAGATTAGGGTATACCTCGATAGATTGAAAGTCTGATTGATGAGGTCCTGTCCGGTACTCGGTTTTAGTTGGGAAGCGATCGCATCGAACTGTCGTTTTTCTCTCTTGTCGAAGCTTTCCATACGCTTGGCGAGAAAGTTGATCTCTTCGATGTTCCATTCGTGTCCTTCCATGTATTTGAGCGACTCGGGTTCAGTGACCTCAGATACAGTTACGACTGAATTCTTTTCGATAATGTCGGGAATTGATTGACCGGGATAAGGCAGTGTGAGGTTTCGCACAGTACCATTAGTTTTGATTTTTAAGTTGATCATGTTGTTCCTTTCTGCGTTTTATTATTTTTTCATGTTTGGGGTAAAGGGGGACCCCGTGCGTACTTTGTCCTGATAGCAACAGCACCACTGCAGTTTGCATTTTCCTTTGGAATAATACAGGCAGTAATGGCAGTCGCAATCTTCTTTTTTATATATGTAGGCGATCCGAAACACCTTCTTTCTCAGACATAGAAATTTAACAAAGTTTTTTGAGAAAAAACGAAAAAAGGGCGGCTTTCGGAGAGAAAAACTCTCTGAAAACCGCCCTAAAATAGCGTTCCACCAGTCCGATTCCGTGCAGTAGGTCGAAATCGGCTAAAAATATCTTTTTGTTTTGAGACTTTTTGAGGCATGAAAAAAGCCCGAAATTCCTTGTAGAATCGGGCTTTTTGCCTCAAATATCTTTTAAGAGGCTTATACATGGAGGCACCACCCGGAATCGGACCGGGGAATAAAGGTTTTGCAGACCTCTGCCTTACCGCTTGGCTATGGTGCCGTAAAATTGCTAATATAGTATAGCAGAAATGCGGGGGTTTGTCAAGAGATTTTTAGAGTTTTATAAAAATTTTAAAGTTTTATAAAAATATTTTGATCGAGGTCCGCATGAAGATTCAATGTATTTTCATAAGTTATTCTATAAAGGGTGAAGTGTGTAAGACACTGACCTACTATCAAAAAACCGCTTGTCTCGTTTGAGGAAAAATAAAGCGAAAAGCGAAAAGGAAAACTTATGGAATAACACATGACAGACAAAAGAACGGACATCAGCTACCCCCCTTGAAGGGCGAGCAATACTATCACGCCTTTGCTCTTCCTATCTTTCATTGCTTCAATCATTTAGTTTTATGCACAGATCCAAAAGAGCTATGATAAGGAAGGCATCTGTGATTTTTTACGATTGACTTAAACTTTTATGTAATCTTAATTTCAAACACGATCTCTTTTACCCGTTTTAATTTCTTCTGTGGTATGATTATGGACACAAGGAGGGATTACTATGATATCGTTAAAATCATGATTCCGAAGATCTCCACTGTGTTTCTCCATGAGAACGATACGGTCCGTCAGGGGCTGGAGCGTTTTCGGGCACATGGATATACTGCCGTTCCTGTCCTGAATAAAGAGGAGCAGTATGTGGGAAGCGTGACGGAGGGAGATTTCCTCCGTCACATTATGGCTGTCGGAAATACGGATTTAAAATTTCAGGAGCATTACCGAATCAGCAGCATCATGCGCAAAGAATGTTATCCTGCTCTATCCATAGATGCGGATGAGAATCAAGTTATTGCTGTTGCCTTGAACCATAACTATGTTCCCATTGTTGATGGAAGGGGTGCACTCTGCGGTATCATTACCCGTCAGTCGCTGATATCTTATTTGCAAGAGCGGGACAGCCATGAAATTTGTTAGTTAATATATGAAAAGCAACTGCGACGAATTCCGCCGTTGCCTTTTTCATTTTTTTCGCTTGCTCGGAAAGACGTGTGCTCCTATCGATTGATATTGTTCTATCGTTCTATTGGAGTTTTTGAAGCATCTTAATGCAATCTTAATATCCATTGCGCCATCTTAACACACATTTAACTGAAATAAAGATAAAATAAAGAAGATACAGCTGGAAGTTGTATGCGCTAAGGGGTGTTTTCATGAGAATAGGACATGACAATAAACATATTTCGTCTTTCCGGATCATCATATTGAGTTTCGTTTCCGTCATCATGCTCGGGACTCTGCTTTTGATGTTGCCGATCTCGACCAAAGAATCGGGACATGCTTCTTTTACCGATGCCTTGTTTACCTCAACATCTGCTGTGTGTGTAACGGGGCTGGTGCTTCATGACACGGCGACCTACTGGTCATACTTCGGGCAGTTTGTGATCATGCTTCTGATTCAGGTAGGCGGTATGGGGGTTGTGACGACTGCCGCCGCGGTCGCCATTTTCTCGGGACGAAAAATCGGTCTGATGCAACGCAGTACGATGCAGGAAGCCATTTCCGCGCCGCATGTCGGCGGGATTGTCCGGATGACCGGTTTTATTCTGAAAGTAACCATCATTACGGAACTGATCGGAACGGCACTGCTTGCCATGGTATTCTGCCCGGAATATGGACCTTTGAAAGGTGCGTGGTACGCTTTGTTTCATTCGGTTTCGGCTTTTTGTAATGCAGGCTTTGACCTGATGGACATCAAGGAGCCGTTTTCCTCGTTGACTTCCTATTCGGGAGTGTGGATCGTAAACGCCGTTGTTATGCTCCTGATCGTGTTTGGAGGCATTGGCTTCTTCACATGGGATGACATCAGAAATAACAAATGGCATTTCAAACAGTACAGGATGCAGAGCAAGGTGATCATCACCGTGACGGGCATTCTGATCGTCCTGCCTGCGATTTATTTTTTCTTTTTTGAGCTTTCAGGCTATCCGCTATCGGAACGAATCCTTGCTTCTCTGTTTCAGTCCGTCACACCGAGGACGGCAGGCTTCAATACAGCAAACCTGTCGGCTTTCAGTGAGACAGGACAGGTATTCATCATTGTGTTGATGCTGATCGGCGGTTCTCCGGGTTCTACGGCGGGTGGTATGAAAACCACAACGATTGCCGTGCTGTTTTCCTCCGCTATATCGGTTTTCAGAAAAAAGGAAGATACGCACTTCTTCGGCAGAAGAATAGACACAGAAACCGTTCGCAGTGCCGCAACCATTGCACTGATGTACATAACCTTGTTCCTTGCAAGCGGGATCATCATCAGCAGGGTAGAAGATGTGCCGGTTCTTTCAGCCTTGTTTGAAAGTGCTTCGGCAATCGGTACGGTCGGACTCTCACTGGGTATCACACCGGGGGTGAGCTTGACTTCGCAACTCATTCTGATCTTGCTGATGTTTTTTGGCAGAGTAGGCGGACTGACCCTGATCTTTGCGGCATTCTCAAAATCAAATTCAGGATATTCCAAATATCCGCTGGAAAAGCTTACAGTGGGTTAAAGGAGGAAAAACGATGAAATCTATTTTATTGATCGGACTTGGCAGATTTGGCAGACATTTTGCTATCAAGCTCCACGAATTAAATCATCAGGTCATGGCAGTGGACAAGCAGGAGGATCGGGTTGAAGCGGTGTTGCCATATGTGACGAATGGGCAGATCGGTGACGGAACCAACGAGGATTTTCTCCGTTCTCTCGGTGTCCGAAATTCAGATGTCTGCATTGTGGCGATCGGCGACGATTTTCAAAGTTCTTTGGAAATAACTTCGTTCTTAAAGGAACTCGGCGCGAAAAAGGTGGTATTAAGAGCGGCTCGGGATGTGCACGCGAAATTTCTTTTGAGAAACGGTGCTGACGAAATCGTGTACCCTGAAAAGCAGTTGGCAGATTGGACGGCGATTCGTTACAGCTCCGATCATATTTTTGATTACATAGAATTGGGCGACGACCATGCAATCTATGAGATTGCCGTTCCTCAGAGCTGGATCGGAAAAACAATCGGACAAATTGATATCCGAAAAAAATATAATATCAATATTATGGCGTTGAAAAAAGACGTCAAGCTGGACATGACTATTTCATCTGACACTTGCCTGAATGGAATGCATACCATGCTCGTACTCGGAGATATGAAGAGCATCCATAAATGCTTTCATATCTGATAGGAGGACCGCATTATGAAGCCGGGTTATGTTGTTCTGATTATTGTATTTGTATCGGGGATTGTGGCGATCGGATTCTATATGATGAAACGGCTGGACAACTTCCTTGCGGAGAATCAAAAGAAAATCACAGAAGAGGATGCTGAAAAGCCTCACGACGGATTGCGGATTGCTTTCGAAAATCCGGTCATTGTGTCATCTGTTGCGGAATACCTGGAGATGTTGTCCAAAGCATATTCGGACTGCAAATTTTATTTTTTTACAAAAATTCTGTTTGACACAAACCAACTGCTTCAGCGCGCAGTGGGCAAGGATGAACTCATTTCTGTTACTGCCAATCAGTTGGTCAAGTTGCTTGACAGAAATATTATCATGTATCCGGTGCAAGGAGATGAGTTGGAGACGCCGCGTATCTTCAGTGTGTCCGATGAACCAATCAGTGAAGAATTGACTTCCGATAACGAAAGAGCGGTTGCAAGCTGGGTGCTCAAAAACAATAAACACGCAGGTGCCACAACCGATACCTTATCCAGCGTCAAGTGCTTATATCTTTCCATTCGCGTGAGTGACCATGTTTGTGGCGTTGTCGGCATCGTTATCGCCGATGATCCTTTGGATGCCTTTGAAAACAGTGTTATGCTTTCCATTCTCGGCGAAAGCGCACTTGCCATGGAAAACGAAAAAAATGCCAAGGAAAAAGAAGAAGCGGCGATCCATGCCCGAAACGAACAGCTTCGTGCCAATCTGCTCCGTGCGATTTCCCATGATCTTCGTACACCCTTGACCTCTATCTCCGGAAATGCAAGCAATCTGCTGACCAACGGAGGGGCATTTGATGACGAGACAAAGCATCGTCTCTATTCTGATATTTATGACGATTCGATGTGGCTGATCAATCTGGTCGAAAATCTGCTTTCAGTCACCCGACTGGAGGACGGCAGAATGAACCTGCATATATCTGCTGAGCTTGTGGAGGATGTGGTGGCAGAAGCGCTGCGCCATGTGAACCGTAAGAGTGTAGAGCACCATATCACAGTGGAACATAAGGATGAATTTCTCCTTGCGAAAATGGATGCGAAACTGATCGTCCAGGTTGTGATCAATATCGTAGATAACGCCATTAAATACACACCGCCGGGGTCAAATATTAAAATACAGACAGAGCGCCGAGGCGACAAAGCTGTCATTCATATCGCGGATGACGGACCGGGTATTCCAGACGATGTGAAGCCGCATATATTTGATATGTTTTACAGCGGAGCCAATAAGGTTGCAGACAGCCGACGGAGTCTGGGACTCGGTCTGTCTCTGTGCAAATCCATTGTTACGGTTCACGGCGGAACGCTTACAGTAAAAGATAATCAGCCGCAGGGAACGGTCTTTACCTTTACTCTTCCTGCAGAGGAGGCACATTTGAATGAATAAATATATGATTTTAGTTGTGGAAGATGACCCTTCCGTAAAAAGTCTGATTACGACGACTTTGCAAATGCATGAATACCGTTATATCACCGCATCGGGCGGAAATGCCGCGATCATGCAGACAACATCACACAGACCGGACATCATTCTTCTTGATCTGGGCCTTCCGGATATGGACGGAGTCGATGTGATAAAAAAGGTCAGAACCTGGTCTAATGTTCCCATCATCGTTATCAGCGCACGCAGTGAGGATACCGATAAAATCGATGCGCTGGATGCCGGAGCCGACGATTATCTGACAAAGCCCTTTTCTGTCGAAGAACTGCTGGCAAGACTGCGTGTAACGCAAAGACGGCTTGCCATCATGCAAAAACGAAAACAAAACCGATGAGTCTGTATTTACGAACGGAGCGCTTCGTATCGACTATGCTGCCGGCTGTGCATATATGAACGGCGAAGAACTTCACCTGACTCCGATCGAGTACAAGCTGTTGTGTCTGCTTGCCCATAACATCGGCAAAGTTTTGACCCATACCTATATCACGCAAAAAATATGGGGAAACAGCATGGAGAGTGATATTGCCTCACTTCGCGTTTTCATGGCAACGCTTCGCAAGAAGCTGGAGTCGAATCCCAACTCGCCCCAGTATATTCAAACCCATATCGGCGTTGGATACCGAATGATGAAGGTCGAGGAGCCATTGCAAGAGTTGTGATATCGGCATGTCCGGATTCATTGCTACAGATATAAGGCTCAAGCCCGAATTTCATAGTAATCCATGATAAATTTTTGAATTGAAAAAAGCTACCGGCGTCACACATTGCGCAATACCGGTAGCATTTTTTTATGCTTTATCATGTAATAAACGTATACTTGAAACATAATTACTACATCGCAATCATAAATATTATTTTTTCGTAAACATACACACTTTACCCTTGACAAAAATGGTTTCATGGTCAATTTATCATATCTTATGGCGCCTGACGCACTTTTTTGAAATCGGAAGATCAGCTTTGCTTTCTGAAAGCCCCGCAAAAGCAAGAATCGGACGGCATTGTCGTATTTTCCTGCAAATCCGCTCAAAATAAAGAAAATGCATAAAAACTGCTTGAAAAAGTTCCGGATTTTATTATAATATATATGATATATATGCTGATATGGCAAATCGATCTGACTGCAAGGCATATGCTTGGTATAAGAGCATAGGATAAACGATTGATGGGAGAAGAAGCATGAAAGAACGATATCTCGATATTATGGAAAAAGCTCTGGAAGCGTATACCGATGAACGCATAAGAGAATACATAGACGCAGTAAAACGCGACGGGCTGACCGAGCACGGTTTTGCGCGGTTGGGCGTGAATATCGGGATTCTTATAGCTTACGGTCGCAAAACGGAACTTCTGAATACTTTCATGGAAATCATGAATATCTGTTGCGAGGAGATTCCCAGACATCAGGCACAGAACGATTTTTCCGTGAGGGAAATATGCTGCTGCCTTCTTCTCATAGAAAAACGAAAAATCGTAAGCGAGGAGCTTCTCTCCAAATGGAAACGTCAGCTTGCGTCCTTTGATCCCTGGACGTTGTATACCGTTGTGGCAGAAACGCCCGAGACACTTACCCGTAATTGGGCAATGTTTGCGGCTGCCAGTGAATTTGTGCGCGGTGTTTTCTGCGGTATCGATACGACGGAATTTGTCGATTGGCAATTATCCTCTCAGATGTTGGCGCTTGATTCAAACGGCATGTATCAGGATGATCCGCCGATGAAAAATCCCATGGTATACGATCTCATACCGCGCCAGCTCATGGCATTTTTGCTGATGTTCGGTTATAAAGGCAAATACGCAGAAAAAATAGAGCAGGTGCTCGACGGTGTTTCGGATCTCACAATGAAAATGCAGTCTGTAACGGGTGAAATGCCTTTCGGCGGACGCAGTAATCAATTTATTCATAATGATGCCATGGAGATATCGTATTGCGAGCTAGAAGCGACAAGATATGCGCGCAAGGGCAATTTTGAAAAGAAGAATATATTAAAACAGAAG
>URUL01000072.1 GCA_900551005.1 uncultured Ruminococcus sp.
TAGATCATGATCAATATAGCGATAGACGGACCGTCCGGCGCGGGAAAATCAACACTTGCCAAGGCTCTGGCAAAGAAGCTCGGATATATTTATGTCGACACGGGCGCACTTTACCGTGCGATAGGACTTTATGTTTGCCGTGCGGGCGTTTTGCCCGAGGACAGCAAAAAGGTCATCTCTTTGCTCCCGGATATCGATGTGAAGCTCGTATATGAAGACGGGGAGCAGAAGGTTCTTCTCTCCGGAGAGGATGTAGGCGGGCTTATCCGCACAAATGAGATCTCCTCATATGCCTCAAAGGTTTCCGCCATACCCGAGGTGCGCACATTCCTGCTCGACTTACAGAGAGATATGGCGAAAAATAATAATGTCATAATGGACGGAAGAGATATAGGGACGGTTATTCTGCCGGATGCGGATGTGAAGTTTTTCATGACGGCATCGGATGAAGCCCGCATACGCCGCCGCTATGAGGAGCTGCGCGGAAAAGGACATGATGTGACGCTCGAGGAAGTTGCCGCGGCAGTCCGCGAGCGCGACAAAAACGACAGCACGAGAAAGGTGGCTCCCGCTGTCCCTGCCGAGGATGCGATATTTATAGACAATTCAGGTACTTTTGAGCAAACTCTGGCACAAGTAATTTCCATCATAGAG
The DNA here is from genome assembly GCA_900551005.1 of uncultured Ruminococcus sp. Lineage (GTDB taxonomy): Bacteria > Bacillota > Clostridia > Oscillospirales > CAG-272 > Apopatosoma. The sequence goes on from URUL01000072.1 coordinate 655, forward strand.
GAGAGGATAAAATGAATTTTCTCTACCGTCTTGCTTTTGTTTTGGCACAGATATATTACAGGCTCTTTTACCGCGTGAGAATACACGGCAGGAAGAAAGAATTGCCCGAGGGCAAATACATCCTGTGTGCCAATCACCTTTCCGCGCATGATATATTTCTCGCGGCGATGGGGATCCATAGGCAGGTTTTTTACCTTGCCAAATCCGAAGCCACGAAGATCCCGATCATCGGCGGAATCATTAAAAAGCTGACGATACCGATACATCGCGGCGCTTCCGATATTGCGGCGATTAAAAGCGCCATTTCAGCCGTAAATGAGGGAAAACTGCTCGGCATATTCCCGCAGGGAACGAGAATGCCGGGCACCGAGCCGTCTCCCGAGGATGCGAAGAGCGGCGTGGGACTGATCACCTACCGCACAAAGGCGAATATCATTCCCGTGCGTATAAAGACGAAGGAAAACAAAATCAAGCTCTTCCGAAGAATCGATGTTTATATAGGCGATATCATCGCCTATGATGAGCTTGGATTCGAGCGCGGCGGTTCCGCGGAGATGGATAGGGTATCGAAGCTTATTTTCCGGAGAATATGCTCACTCGGCGAAGAGGACGGGAAAAAAGCATGAAAACAATCGTTGCCAGATATGCAGGCTTCTGCTTCGGTGTGAAGCGCGCGGTCGATTTCGTTTTTTCTCTTGCGGAAAAAGAGAAAGAAGCGGATATCTATACCATCGGAGAGCTTATCCATAATGCAGATGTCCTCGAGCAACTCGGGGAAAAGGGCGTTCATGCCGTTACGCGCGAGCAGGCAGAGGAAATAATCGCTTCTTCTCCGAAGAAAAAAACGATATTCATCATCCGCGCACACGGCATAACGCGGGAGCTTATGGAGAAAATGCGAAAAGCCGAGAGCGAAAACGGGAATATCTCCGTTTTCGATTACACTTGCCCGTATGTCCGCAAGATTCACGATATCGCCGATGACAATACGACGGAAGAAAATACCGCGGCGCTCCTCTTCGGGGATAGGAATCATCCGGAGGTGCTCGGGATCGCAAGCCATATAAAATGTCCGCATGTGATCTTTTCGTCATTTGAGGAGCTTTCCTCTCCTGAAAATGCCGATTTTCTTCAAAAACACCGCGATCTTCGTCTCGTTATGATGGCTCAGACCACGCAAAACTTCGCAGAATATAAAAAATGTCAAAAATTTATCAAAAACCTCTGTACAAATCCGATTATTTTTGATACAATATGTAATGTTACGGAAAACAGACAAAAAGAAGTCGAAAATTTATCGCAAGCTTGTGATGTTGTTCTTGTATGCGGAAGCATGAACAGCGCCAATACGCGCAAGCTCTATGAAATAAGCAAAAAAAATTGCGAGCGCACTTTTCTTATCGGTCGCGCCGCGGATATTCCGCTTGATTTAGTGCATGATCCCGACACAGTCGGGATTGCAGCCGGAGCCAGTACGCCCGGATATATAATAGAGGAGGTACAAAAAACCATGAGCGAACAGACAAATTTCGCGCAGCTTCTTGAAGATTCTTTCAAACCATTAAATACAGGAGACACCGTTACGGGTATAGTTACGTCAGTATCTGCTACTGAAGTGCAGCTTGATATCGGCTGCAAGGTGACAGGCGTTCTTACGCTTGCCAATGTTACAGACGATCCCCAGGCTAAGCTGACGGAGCTTTTCAAGGTCGGTGATACTGTAGAAGCTGTAGCGGTAAGAGTAAACGATGTGGAAGGCATCGCTACTCTTTCAAAAAAGAAAGTAGATGCAAAGAACAATTGGAATCTCGTTGTCAAGGCATTTGAGGATGGCGAGGTCCTGTCGGGAAAGGTCGTCGAGGTAGTGAAGGGCGGTGTCGTTATTTCCGCACTTTCTCAGAAGATATTCGTTCCCGCATCCCAGACAGGTGTTGCACGTGACGGAGATCTTTCCGTTCTCGCAGGAACAACACAGAAATTCAAGATCATTGAGATCAAAGAGGACCGTCGCCGCGCAGTTGGCTCTATCAAGGCAGTTCAGAGAGAAGAGCGCAAGGCGGCAAGAGAAGCTTTCTGGGCGAATGTTGAAGAAGGAAAGCATTATCACGGCGTAGTAAAGAGCCTTACTACATACGGCGCTTTCGTAGATCTCGGCGGCGTAGACGGAATGGTACATAATTCCGAGCTCTCCTGGACAAGAATTTCCAATCCGAAGGACGTAGTTTCCGTAGGACAGGAGATCGATGTTTACGTCAAGTCATTTGATGCCGAAAAGGGTAGAGTTTCTCTCGGCTACAAGACAGAGGAATCCAATCCCTGGACCATTTTCATGAATAATTACAAGGTCGGCGATGTCGTCAAGGTCACCATCGTCTCCATGACACCTTTCGGTGCTTTTGCGCAGATTGTCCCCGGTGTTGACGGTCTTATCCACATTTCCCAGATAGCTGACAAAAAGCTGGCGCATCCCTCTGATGTTCTCAAGAAGGGCGAAGAGGTTGAGGCGAAGATCATCGATATCAACGAAGAAGCACACAATGTAAGCCTTTCCATCCGTGCACTTCTCGAAAAGGATGAAGAGGTAGCTGAAGAAGCTCCCGCAGAGGAAGCGGCAGAGGATGCGGCAGAGGAAGTCGCAGAGACGGCTTCGGAAACAGTTTCTGAATGAGCTTGATCTCAAAACCGTGATAAAAATAAAAATTCCGGCTTATACAAGTCGGAGTTTTTATTTGGGAGATAAGAGAAAGCCGAAGCGGCTTTTTGCCGAGGCAAAAGCATTTTTTTGTATTGATAAACTGTGCTTTTTGTGATAAAATATATTTGATGATTCATGAAAAAAGATCAAAAGAGGCGATACGTGAAATGAAGGAACAAGAGGAAAAGACCAATGCTGTCAGGCTTCTCGCATCAAAAAAGATAAATTTCAAAACACATACCTATTCCTCTGGGCAGGCTCTGAGCGGCACGGAGGTGGCGGCTGTGCTCGGGCAGGATCCCGATAAGGTTTTCAAAACACTCGTCACGGTCGGCAAGTCGAACACAAATTATGTATTTGTCGTTCCCGTGGAAAAGGAACTTGACCTGAAGGCGGCAGCAGCCGCCGTCGGGGAGAAGAGCATCAGCATGATCAAATCCAAAGAACTGCTTCCTCTCACAGGGTATATTCACGGCGGCTGCTCTCCCATAGGAATGAAGAAATTTTTCACCACGGTGATAGATGAGAGTGCCGCCGATCATGACACGATACTTTTCAGCGGCGGCAGGATAGGACTTCAGATAGAGACGAGCACGGATGAACTTGCCAAGGTCATCAAATTCCGCTTTGCCAAAATAAGCATGTAAACGTGTCTGTTACATCATGCAAAAAAGAGGGTCGTTTATGAAAAAGCTTCTGTTTATCGGCACGGGCGGGACCATAGCGTCTGAAATAAACGGCGATGCGCTCTCACCTGCGCTCAGCGCCAAACAATTGCTGCGCCATGTTCCCGAGGTTTCGGAAATTTGCGATATCGATGCCGTTCAGCTCTTTACGGCAGACAGCACGAATATCACGCCGAAGCATTGGATCCTCCTCGCGAATGAGATAATTGAAAATTATGAAAAATATGACGGGTTTGTCGTAGCACACGGTACGGATACATTAGCATATACATCGGCGGCACTTTCTTATCTGATACAGAACAGTCGCAAGCCGATCATCCTGACCGGAGCGCAGAAGCCGATAGGCTTTGATTCCACGGATTCCAAGCAGAATCTGCGGGACAGCTTTCTCTGTGCCGCTTCCTCTGAACTCTCCGGTGTGCTTGTGGTATTCGGAGGGCGTGTTTTGCTCGGCAGCCGTGTGAGAAAAACGAAGACAAAGAGCTTTGCTGCCTTTGAAAGTCCGAATTATCCGCCGCTTGCCGCCGTACAGAACGGCAGGATGACGCTTTATTTCAATCCAAATGCGGGAGAAACATGCTTTTTTCATGAACTGGATACCTCTGTCGGACTGCTCAAGCTGATACCGGGTGCGGATATAGAACTGCTTCGCTTCATGCTCGGGCGGTATCATGCGCTCGTGATAGAATCCTTCGGCGTGGGCGGACTGCCCGATTATGACAGGGAATTCCGCGCGGAGATAGAAAAAGCCGCATCGGCAGGCAAGCTTATCGCGCTGACAACTCAGGTGCAGAGCGAAGGGACGGATACATCTGTATACAGCGTCGGAAGCGGTCTTGCCGATATCGGCGTGCTGGAGGCTTTTGATATGACGCCCGAGGCGTGCTTTACGAAGCTGATGTGGATTCTCGCGCAGACAGACGATCCCATAGAACGCCGAAGGCTCTTCTATAAGCCCATCTGCCATGATATCCTGCCGCCCGTCAGCTATTCGAAGGAGCACAACTGAAAACCGAATGTGCGAAAAAAGCCGACCGCTTCGATGAGCTGTCGGCTTTCTTGATCTTATATGAGCGATTTTATTTGATGAGCGAGCAAACCGCTTTCGCATATTCCACGGGATCTTCTATCGGCATGCCCTCGATGAGGAGTGCCTGATCATAGAGGATCTTCGCATAGAGCGAGAGCTTTTCGCTGTCGTTTGCGGCGGCTTTCAATGCTTCGAATACGGGATGGTTTTCGTTTATCTCGAGAATCTTTTCGCTCTTTATGCCGTTGTTGCCGGGCATATTTCCGAGTACCTTCTCCATTTCTATGGAGAGCGCGCCGTCCGATGAGAGGGCGACGGGATGCTCGCGGAGTACTTGGGAGAGGCGAACGGCTTTTACCTTGTCGCCGAGAGCGTTTTTCATGGATTCCAGCAGCTCCTTGTTTTCCTCGGCGCTTGCCTTTGCAGCTTCCTTTTCCTCTTCGCTCTCGAGCCCGAGGTCGCCGGTGCCTACGTTTTTAAATTCTTTTTCTTTGTATTCATGCAGTATCTGGAGGCAGAATTCATCCACGTCTTCCGTGCAGAGAAGCACGTCATAATCATGCGCGAGCACGGCTTCCGTATTCGGGAGCTTTGCGGCTCTGTCCGTCGTTTCCGCGGCAGCAAAATAAATACACTTCTGTGATTCCGGCATGGCGGAAACGTATTCATCCAGCGTGACGAACTTCTTTTCCTTTGCAGAGAAGAATATCAGAAGGTCGGAAAGCGTATCTTTATTCGCACCGTAATCGCTGTAGATACCGAATTTGATCACTCTGCCGAACGATTTCCAGAAGGTCTCATATTTTTCTCTGTTGTTATCGCGGAGATTTACCAGCTCATTCTTGATCTTTTTCTCAATATTCTTGCGTATCAGGCGAAGCTGATGGTTCTGCTGGAGCAGCTCACGGCTAATATTCAGGCTCAGATCTGCGGAATCGACGATACCGCGGACAAAGCTGAAATAATCGGGGAGCAGGTCCTCGCATTTTTCCATGATCATGACGCCCGAGGAATAGAGCGCGAGCCCTTTTTTATATTCCTTGGTATAGAAATCATACGGCGCCTGCGCGGGAATGAACATTACCGAGCTGTAGGATACCATGCCCTCACCGCCCGCGGTGAATACGAGCGCGGGGTCACTGTAATCATAGAATGTGTTTTTATAGAATTCGTTGTATTCCTCATCCGTGACCTCGCTCTTTTTTCGCTTCCAGATCGGGATCATGCTGTTGAGCGTTTCGAGCTCCTTGTGCTCTTCATATTCGGGCTTCCAATCATCGCCTGCATCTTCGGGCTTCGGAAGCATATGAGAATGTGTGACGAGCATCTTTATCGGATAGCGGATATAGTCGCTGTACTTTTTTACAAGAGCGCGGAGCTGATATTCGTTCAGATATCCGTCGTAGTTGTCATTTTCGGTATTTTCCTTGATGTGGAGCGTTATCTCCGTGCCGACGGTCGCTTTCTCGGCTTCTTCTATGGTATAGCCCTCGGCACCCGAGGATTCCCATTTCCAAGCCTGCTCCTCCCCATATGCGCGGGAGATGACGGTGACTTTATCGGCTACCATGAAGGCGGAATAGAAGCCTACGCCGAATTGCCCTATGATATCGAGCGTATCGCTCTTGTTTTCCGTCTTGAAATCAAGAGAGCCGCTCTTTGCGATGGTGCCGAGGTTGTTTTCCAGCTCGTCACGCGTCATACCGATACCATTGTCGGAGACGGTGAGCGTTCTTGCCGTGCTGTCAGGTGTGAGAGTTATGGCAAAATCGCCCTCGGAGATGCCGACGCTATCGTCTGTAAGTCCCTTGAAATGAAGCTTGTCTATCGCATCGGAGGCATTGCTTATCAGCTCACGAAGGAAAATTTCCTTATTTGTATAGATGGAGTTTATCATCAGCTCGAGAAGCTTTTTGCTCTCGGCTTTGAATTCTTTTACTGCCATTGTCGATGACTTCCTTTCGAAAAATATTTTTACATTTATCTATTATAGTCCGAAAAAATGTTTTTTCAAGTAGGGAACGCTTTATTTTACAAATGATGTGAAATTTGTTAACATATGGTATATTTTCGGGAGGAAAGCAGGGCTGTATATTTTTCGGTGAATTTCATTTTTTTGCTTTGTTTATTTTTTCGCCGATATGCGAAAATTAACTATATAAAAAATAACGGAAGGAAGGAAATTCTTTTGAAAAATATTATAGCAAAAATATCTTCATGCGCGCTTGCCGCCCTGCTTCTGACAAATGCTCTTTTTGCCGGAAGCTGCAGCTGGTATTGCATGCGCAGAAAAAATCATGAGCGTCCGCAGGCGGAAGCGAATATGAAATTCATAGAAAAATACGAGGCGGCTTTTATAGGGAAAGATCCCGAGGAAAAGGTCATTTATCTCACGTTTGATGCGGGATATGAAAACGGAAATGTGGAGAGAGTGCTTGACACGCTGAAAAAGCACAATGCGCCGGGAGCATTTTTTGTGCTGGACAATCTCATCCGCCGAAATACCGAACTTGTGAAGCGCATGGCGGAGGAAGGACATCTCATTTGCAATCATACGGTGCGCCATCGCGACATGTCGGGCTTTTCACGCGAGGAGTTTGAAAAGGAGCTCCATGCGCTGGAGGATGTCTTGCGTGAATATACGGGACTTGAAATGTCAAAATATTATCGCCCGCCCGAGGGACGCTTCAGCGAGGAAAATCTGAAATTTGCACAGGATATGGGTTATAAGACCGTTTTCTGGAGTCTTGCCTATGCGGATTGGGACAATGAAAAGCAGCCTTCTCCCGAGAAGGCGATGGCTCTGCTCGATGCGAATATCCATAACGGAGCTGTCGTCCTGCTTCATCCGACCTCAAAAACGAATGCGGATATTCTCGATACGCTCATGACGAAATGGGAAAACGACGGATATCGCTTCGCCTCACTCGACGAGCTTTTCGAAAAATGAAGCAAAACAGATTTGCCGTTCTTATTTTGTGCATGGCACTGATATTCTGTCCGCGGCTTACTTCTGTCGAAAGCAAGGTCATTTACTCCGGAGCGGGAGACGGCAAGAGGATAGCGCTCACCTTCGATGACGGGCCGCACCGCACAAAAACTGCGGAGATTCTGTCGCTACTTGAAAAATATAATGTAAAAGCAACATTTTTCATAGTGGGAAGTAATGCCGGCAAATATCCCGATATCATCCGCGCAGAAATAGAAGGCGGCCATGAGGTCGGCAATCATACCTTCTATCATTCGTGCCTCTCGAAATGCAGCGATGATGAGATACGTGACGAGATTGCGCAGACGGAGGATTCACTCATGGAGATAGCGGGATATCAGCCGAGGCTTTTCCGCCCACCCGAGGGAGCATATTCCAACCGCGTGATCGAGATAGCTTCCAATATGGATTACAGCATCATACTTTGGACAATCGATACACGGGACTGGGCTAAGGCATCCACCGCGCAGATAGTATCGAATGTAAATGCAAATGTGCGTGAAGGAAGTATTATTTTATTCCATGATTTCACCGTAAGCGGTACTCATACCATAGATGCGCTGAAGATCCTGATACCGAAGCTCCTCTCCGATGGCTATGAATTTGTTACGGTCTCGGAGCTTATCTGTGATGCCGATTGAGAGACAAAAAAGGGGCAAAAAGCCCCTTTTTATTGGTTTTTATCTTCCAGTGCGCGTTTCATTTTTGTGACTGCGGCTTCTATCATAGCCGTGATGCTTTTCTCGGAAAAGATGATGCGAAGGAAAGAGGGAAGCTTCTCATAGAAGGCGGAAAATACTTCCGCAAATTTTGTGCTTCCCGTACCTGCGCCGAAATGCTTTTCCGCTTCGCACACGAGTGTGTATATGATATGCCGTGCATATTGCTTATATCCCGCGATAAAAAGAATAAGTGCCGCTATCAGCGAAGCGGCGACACCGCATATGGGAATTATGTTTTCGATCAAAAAGTTCGTGATATGTACCTCCTTATATCAGATTGAAAACGGCGGCAACAGCTCCGCCTACCAGTGCTCCGCATATAGCCGTTATGATGGCGGTAATGATGCTGCCGAGACGCTTCTGCGGGCGGTTTTCAATTTCGGAAAGTCGCGCATCATGGACAGAGAGCTGCTTATTCATAAATTCCATCTGCGCAACCATTTTGGCTATATTTTCATTTTGCTTATGTATTTCGCACGCGATTTCTTCGAGCTTTTCTATTCTGTGAGAATTACTTTTCGCGCGTGCTCCTATTTCGGCAATGAGCCGTTCGTTTACTATGATTTCTCACCTCTGTTTTGTTTTATTTACCGCTTTTGCGGCACGTTTTTTATAAGTTGGAAGCCTTGTCGAGAAGCTTTCTGCCTTTATTCCACCATGAGCAAAAATGCTTGCTTGCAAAGGCATTTTTGTGAAGCCGTCAATATGGCAGGATGCGCGAAGCGCAGGGGCGGCGATGCCGCGAAGCTTGCAGGAGCAAGCTTCCTGCCTATATTATACCATAAATTCGGTGGAAAGTCAAACATTTGTTCGGTATTTTTTGATTTTCTTTATATTATGTATTTGTTGAGAAAAGGCAAGATACTAAGCCAGAAGTACAGGTTCAAATGCACGGGTTGTCTGCTCGACTTGGCTCTGTGCCATTTCCCGCTTTGCCAAAGCGCGCTCAGCGCCTCGGCTGTGTCAGCGTACAGACTTCATGCACGCCCGCTGTTTCTTTTATGCGAAAAGTACCTTATACTTCATGTACTTTTGCGTGACCAAAAGTACCAAAAGTCATCTAAGACGTTCCCTCTTAGATATCTCCCTGTCCTTTCCCGCTTTGCCAAAGCGCGAACAATATACACCCTCCTGTGCGAACATATCAAGTGAACCGTCCGACCGCAGGCAAAGGCAGAAGTGCAGGCTCCAATGCACGGGTTGTCTGCTCGACTTGGCTCTGTGCCATGCCGATACGGCAGGGGTTCATGCCTTTTCCTCTGTCAGCGCACAGAGTTCGTACACGCCCGCCACACCTTTATATGCGGGCGTGGAACCAACGCATACGCGAATCTGCTCGGCTTTTTCGTGTGATATGTTCGCACGCGTGATATAGAGAAAGCTATGGGGAGAGACTGAGTTGAGTTTTTTTACTTTGACCGCCACCCGCACTTGCTTGCCACGCAATATTCCCTGCGACTCAGTCGCGTATGCGGAAGGAGTTCAAAAGAGGAAAGCCTTCCTCTTTTTGT
>URUL01000073.1 GCA_900551005.1 uncultured Ruminococcus sp.
TGGAATACTACGCTTGACGGCGTTCGCGTTATGAACGGTTCTGACGGCGCAAAATATGCCGTCGTAGGCGAAATGCAATACAGCAACCGTCCGCTTACCTTCGGTTCCATCGCGCATGAACTTGCTCATATCATCGGGGCAAATGACCTTTATACTTACGGCGGTTACACATGGTGCGGAGGTCCGGGCGACATAGCGCTTCAAGGCGGCGGATCCGGACTCGGCATCAGCAAATACGTTACAGCAGGAACAGCACCGTCTGCCATAGACCCGTATTATCTTACTTGGTTCGGCTTTCAGCAAGCTACGGAGGTTCGTGACGGAACATATACCCTTTATTCCCGCGACAGCAAAATCGGCGATTATAATATCCTTAAGATATGCACGAATAATCCGAAGGAATATTATCTCATAGAAAACAGATATACGGTAGATGCCGGCTCTTTTGATGCCATACCGCTTGCAGCGCGAGGCATACAGATATGGCATGTGGACGAAGGGATCATGAAATCGTATACATTGCCGAACTGCTGGAAAGGCACGATCCACGCGCCCGGACTCACTCCTCTCTATCCGAATGGAAATACAGGCGGAAATGCTTATGACGCCTGGAAGGATGTGAGCAGCAAAAATATTTTCAGTTGCCGCAGCTTCAAATTTGCAGGAAGCGGTACATGGTATACGGCAATGACAGAAAAGGAAGCCGCCAATTACAATTTTACCATAGAGATACTGAGTGCCGCAGGCAATGAAATGCAGATAAGGGTCTCCGGATTTAACCCGCCCACGATAGGCAATCTCAACAAAGACAAAACAATAGACACGAGCGATCTCACATTACTCCGCAAATATATTGCGGGCTACAACCCCCAAATGAACGTTCAGTATGCCGATATAAACGGTGACGGGAAGATAGACACGATCGACCTTACCCTGCTTCGCAAATATATTGCGGGATATCCGATAAAGCTTGGAAAATAATCGGAAAATAACAAAGTGCCGAAGGCTGTTTGCCTTCGGCACTTTTCATTATATCGGGAATAAATGCGGAATTATTTGTTTTCGAGATATCTGGAGAGAAATTCTCTTGTTCTCGGCGCCTTCGGATTTTCAAAAACCTCGGCAGGCGTGCCGTCCTCGACGATAACGCCGCCGTCCATGAATATCACACGACTTGAAACATCGCGAGCAAAGCCCATCTCATGAGTGACGACAAGCATGGTCAATCCGGACTCGGCAAGCTTTTTCATGACGGAAAGCACCTCGCCTACCATTTCGGGATCGAGCGCCGAGGTCGGCTCATCGAAAAGGATCGCATCGGGATTCATCGAGAGCGCACGGGCGATGGCTATTCTCTGCTTCTGCCCGCCCGAAAGCTGTGCCGGACGTGCATTCAGATATGCCGACATGCCCACCATCTCGAGATACTTCTTCGCTTCTGCCTCCGCCTCGGCGCGTGAACGCTTGAGGACGATCATCTGAGGACGGACGCAGTTGGCGAGTGCCGTCATATTATTGAAGAGATTGAACTGCTGGAAAACCATGACCACCTTTGCGCGGTACTGCGAGATCTTCATGGATTTATCGGATATATCCTTGCCTTCAAAGAGGATCTTCCCGCCTGTCGGTGTCTCAAGAAGATTCACACAGCGAAGCATCGTGCTCTTGCCTGAGCCCGAAGAACCGATAATACTGATAACTTCACCCTTCTTTACGGTAAGGTTGATATCACGGAGCACCTCGTGATCTCCGAAGGTCTTTTTCAGATGTATCAACTCAATTATATTGTCCATCAGACTCTGCCTCCTTTGCTATATGAATTTCAGCTGCAGGATCAGACTGAGAGCCGCATATCGTATATGAGGACGAACCCTCCAGCTTCTTCTCGGCAAATCGGAGAATACGCGTCACGGTAAATGTCATGATAAAGTAGATAATACATACGACCGTATATGTTGCAAACGTCTTGAACTCCATTCTCGTGATAACGCCCGCCATATAATAAAGCTCCATGACGCCTATTACGTTCAGCACGGATGTATCTTTTATATTGATGACAAATTCATTGCTCACGGAAGGAAGGATATTGCGCATCGCCTGGGGGATCACCACATGGAGCATCGCCTGCGCATGCGTCATGCCTACGGAATAAGCGCCTTCCATCTGTCCCTTATCCACGGAAATAATACCTCCGCGCACTATTTCAGACATATAGGCGCCGGTATTTATGGAAACAATGAATATTCCCGCCGGAATGAGAGGAAGAGTTGCGCCGCCGTTCATGAAAGCATAGCCCCAGAAAATGACCATCGACTGAACCATCATAGGCGTTCCGCGGAATACCTCTATGTAGACGGCGAGTATGCCGTTCAGTATCTTTTGCAATATCCGAAGCACGCGGTTCTTCGAGAATGGTGCCGTTCTGATGACACCCGTGAGCAAGCCGATAAGCAAACCGAGCACGGTGCCGACGAGCGCGATCAGCATGGTATAACCCAATCCGCTGAGCAGCTGTACGCGGTATTTAACGACAATATCCCAAACCTGTTTTAAAAATTCCACTTTTCTTCTTCCTTAAAAAATTATTTCTTATAGATGATAACAAGGTTACTTCTGTAGTAGCAGTGTGTGAAATCAACCTCCTGCATTCTCTCTTCCGTGGGGCTCATGCCGGCGATAATGCCGTCAACAGCGCCGCTCTGTACTGCAGGAATGAGAGAATCCCATTCGTTTGCTACGATCTCCAGATTCATACCGAGCTCTGCGGCAATATATTTTGCTATCTGAACGTCATAACCGTTTGCATAAGTATTGGAAGAACCCTTTATCGGAACAGCACCGTTTGCCGGCGTTGTCTGCGTCCAGTTGAAAGGATCATATGCGCATTCCATGGCAATCGTCAGCGTGCCGTTTGATGTATCGGTATTGTCTGAGGCAAGTACCAGGGTGAGATTCAGCTCTTCTGTCGTATTCTTGTTGAACTCGAATATCTGATTCATCAGTTCGAGCTTTGTATCCTCGGGAATAGCATCGATGATCTCATTTACCTGTGCAACGAGGGGAGAACCTTTTTTGAAGGCTACGGCGATACCCGTATCGTCGCCTGTAACGGCAAAGCCGGTCTTATTGTTGACAAGGGGAAGATACGTAATGGAATCGTCCTTAAGCGATGCCGTAAATGCCGTAGGCTCTTCTGCAATGTAGCCGTCGATAGAGCCGCTCATGAGTGCCATGAGAAGTGCTGTGAAGTCCTCGTACTCTTTCTTTGTAACGCCGTCCAGCTGCTCATTCAGAGCCTTCAGATGGAAGGTGCCGCTCTGTGCCGCTATCGTAGCGCCGGAGCCTGATATGTCGGCAAGACTCTTTGCTTCGGAGAGATCGACCTTATCTCTTCCGCCACATGAAGCGAGCGCCATAAGAAGCACTGACAAAACCAAAATAACTGATAAAACTTTTTTCATTTTCTTTTCCTCCGAAAATATTTTTTAAAAAAGAACGGTCGAAGCAAGTGCTCCGACCGTTTTAATAAATTCCGAAGAAATATAAAAATTCAATCGATTGTAGCACTCCGCAAAAATATGCGACAGTCGGAGAGATATTATCTCACCGCCCAACAATTCCGCTCTCAAAAACGGAAAGTTTCGGCAAAAGCACCTTTCGGCTGCGGTATACGGCATTTGAGTACCTGGACCGCGCTACTCTTTACTTTCGCACCTCTATCAATTCTTTGATTCGACTATTCAATTTTGTGGCTATTATAGCATGCAAATATTAATTTGTCAATAGCGTTTTCAAATTTCTGCATTTTTATCAATACTCGTAATGGCTTTATTGAATTTTTGTGCAATATTTCCATACTCGTTTGATTCATCGCCATAAAAATGTCACTATGTTGCGTTGTTTTTATACATAATTGCAAAAAATCAAAAATATTGCGCTTCCCTATGGAAAAAAACGTGAAAATGTGTTAAAATAAAACAAAAACAAATTTTTCGGAGAAATCGAATGAGAAAGACAAAAATAGTATGTACGATAGGACCTGCCAGTGCTAATGAAGAAACCCTCACGAAAATGTGTCTTGCGGGAATGAATGTGGCAAGACTCAACTTTTCACACGGGACACAGGCAGAGCATCTGGAAAAAATAAATCTGATAAAGAAAGTTCGCGAAAAGCTCGGGCTTCCCATAGCGATAATGCTCGATACAAAGGGACCTGAATATCGAATCAAAACATTTGAAAAGGGCTTTGTCAATCTGAATGAGGGCGATGATTTCACTTTTACGACGGAAGATATCGTCGGAAACGAAAAGGCAGTCGCCGTCAGCTATGCAGGTATGGCAAACGAGCTTTCCGAAGGCGATATGATCCTGCTCAATAACGGTCTGATGAGCTTTCAAGTCACAAGCGTCAAGCCTCCTCTCGTAAAAACAAAGGTCATATGCGGCGGTGAGCTGCGCGACAGAAAAAGCATGAGCTTTCCCGGAAAAGTACTGCACCAGCGATTCCTCTCCGAGCAGGATAAAAGCGATATTCTCTTCGGCATAGAGCAAGGCGTGGACTATATCGCCTGCTCCTTCGTCTCTGTCAAGCAGGACCTTCTCGACATTCATGAATTCATGACCGCGCATGGTGCAGACAAGAAAATAGAGCTGATTGCAAAGATAGAGAATCAGTCCGGCGTTGACAATATAGAAGAGATATGCAGCGCATGCGAAGGAATCATGATAGGCAGAGGAGATATGGGCGTGGAAATTCCCTTCGAGGAGTTGCCCGCCATTCAGAAAAGGCTGATAACAAAATGTCGCCTTCTCGGCAAGCGCGTCATAACGGCAACGGAAATGCTGGAATCCATGATATACAATCAGCGCCCGACACGAGCGGAAATTTCCGATGTGGCAAATGCTGTCTATGACGGCACGAGTGCCATCATGCTCTCCGGCGAAACGGCAGCGGGAAAATACCCTGTCAAAACCGTTGAAACCATGGCAAAGATTGCCGAATATACCGAAAGCAGTATCGATTACCGCCGTCTCTTTTCCACTTCCGAATTTAAAATAAAAAACACCGTAGATGCCATATCCCATGCGACCTGCGGCATGGCGATCGATATCGGAGCGAAAGCGATAGTCGCCTGCTCCATCTCGGGCATGACGGCGAGAATGGTTTCCCGTTTCCGCTCGCCTGTGGATATAATAGGACTGACCACCGAGGAAAGCACATGGCGAAGACTTGCCCTTTCATGGGGTGTGACGCCTGTGATATGCGAGAAATTCCCTTCCACAGAGGTACTGTTCTATACGGCAAAAAAGCTGGCAAAGCAGCAGATGAATCTTAGTACAGGCGACAAGCTCGTCATCACCGGCGGCGTGACAAACGGTCAATCCGGCAATACGAATCTTATCAAAATAGAAGAGATCTGAAAAAGCATATGAAAATCTCCCGCGGAATATCCGATCGCAGGAGATTTTTTCAGCTTGTCTTGCCTATAAAAATCGTCAGCGTATCCTGTACAAGCGCATCTATTTCCGGACAGTCACCGTATTCTCTTGACGCAAGCGAATAGAGATATGTGAGATATTCCTCACATTTGCCCTCAAAGGTATCATCAAATCTTTTCAAAGCAATATCTCTCCTTGCGTAATATTTAATTTCACAAGAGCATATTTGATTTGCTTTTTCCAAAAAAATGCAAAATAAATATCACATATTAAAATCACAGCACCCGCATACACAGGTGCTGTGATTTTTTGTATAAAGTACCGATAGCTTCGCTTTTTATTTCTTGTAAAGCGGACCGTAATTTGCGCAGGCACGGTAATCCTTGCCCTCGCTGTCCATACCAAAGGCATTCCAAGCGGCAGGACGGAAAATATCCTTCTCGGGAATATTGTGCATGGAAACAGGTATACGGAGCATCGAACAGAGCGTGAGCAGATCTGCACCGATGTGACCATAGGAGATCGCACCGTGATTTGCTCCCCAGTGGTTCATGACCTCATATGCATCCTTGAAGGGACTTCCCTCCTTGCCGTCGCAACGGGGAGTAAACCAGGTGCAAGGCCATGTGGGATTCGTGCGCTCCATGAGGATATCAGATACTTCGTCGGGAAGCTTTACAGACCAGCCCTCTGCAATCTGGATAACCGGACCGAGACCCTTTACGAGGTTCAGACGGATCATTGTCATGGGCATTTCCGATCTTGTGGTAAAATGAGAGGAGAAGCCGCCGCCGCGGAAGTTATCAAAACCGGCTTCGCACCAAACCGTTGCGTCAGTCATCTTCTTGATATCTTCATCGGTAACTTCCCACCATTTCTTCATGATGGGATTGCCTTCTGCATCCGTGCATTCGCCGCAGGCATCGAGACAAGCAGCACCGGAGTTGAGCAGGTGGATGATACCGCCGTTTTCTTTTGCTTTGCCTGTGAATTTATATCCGGCAACTCTCTTTGTCGCCTCGGGAGACCAGTATGTTCTTACATCGGCAAAAATCTGTGCGCGGTTGGTAAGCAGTCTCATGAAGAGCATGCTGATACCGTTGAGCACATCATTTTCCGTAGCGAATGTCATGGGCTCGCGTGCGCCGTCAAAATCGAAGGACGAATTGAGGAGTGCTTCGGGATAGTCGCAGTTCGGCCAGTGGTCTGTCCACTGTCTCTGACCCTGGAAGCCCGCGCAGATGGCATTGTGACCGACCTTTTCTTCTTCAAAAGCATCGGGGAGATTCTTATTTCCGCGGATAAGATCTCTGATGATGATATACATTTTAACAGTGAATTCCCACTGCTTGTCTTTCTGCTCGCGTGAGAAACGAACAAAATCGGGATTGTCATCTCTTCCCTCTTTGCAATGAGCTTTTGTCCATGCAAGAGCACGCTCGTATTCTTCTTTATTATATATGCCTTCTTCCATGCGTCTGAGAATCTCAACCTCATCTACAGACTCAACGCGCATGCCGAGATATTCTTCTATGAAATCCTGATCGATGATAGAACCGCCGATACCCATACACATAGAGCCGATCTGGAGATAGCTCTTACCGCGCATTGTGGCAACGGCAAGACCGGCGCGAGCAAAACGGAGCAGTTTTTCCTTTACATCGTCGGGAATATTGGCAACGTCGGAAACATCCTGCACCTCATGACCGTAAATGCCGAATGCGGGAAGTCCCTTTTGAGCATGTGTGGCAAGAACGGAAGCGAGATATACAGCACCCGGACGTTCCGTGCCGTTAAAGCCCCATATACCTTTTATTGTGGTAGGATCCATATCCATCGTTTCCGCACCGTAGCACCAGCAAGGTGTAACGGAAAGTGTAACGGCAACATTTTCTCTCTTGAATTTTTCTGCACAAGCAGCGGTTTCCGGGACACGACCGATAGTAGTATCCGCGAGAACAACCCTTACGGGAGTTCCGTCGGAATAACAAAGATTTTCTTCAAAAAGCTTTTTTGCAGCCTCTGCCATAGCCCAAACCTGAGGCTCAAGGCTTTCACGCAATTTCATGGGACCGCGACGTCCGTCAACAATGGGACGAATACCAATTGCCGGATAAGACATAATAATTACCTCCGAAAAAATAAATAATACGGTGTCAACCGCCTTAGCGTATATATTATATCATATAAGAAATTATAAATCAATCCTATTTTTTCAAGTATTTTCAAAAAGAAAAATTTTTTCATTATTTTTCTTATTTCTATTGACTTTTATAAAAATTCGTGTATAATAAATATCGCTGTGGTTGCGATGCTTCCCTTGCGGAAGTTAATTACCGCATCTGAGTTTTGCGAGAGTGGCGGAACTGGCAGACGCGCACGTTTGAGGGGCGTGTGGTTTTTCCATACGGGTTCAAGTCCCGTTTCTCGCACCAAAGCCACTGCTTTGCAGTGGCTTTTTTATTTTATCACGGCTTTTGAATGTCTTTCATTCCCGTCTCGGAGAGCATCGCTCCGTGTAAAAATTAACCGATGTTATTTTATACCTGCGGGTATGGCGGAATTGGTAGACGCGCTAGATTCAGGTTCTAGTGAGTTCACTCTCATACAGGTTCAAGTCCTGCTACCCGCACCATATCGAGTGTTCATAACGAAAGTGATGAACACTCGATACTTTTTTGCCTATAATTTCTTATTTGGAGCAGGTTTTCTGCTCTTTTTCTTTTGTTATGCTGTGGTAGGCAGATAGTTAACCGCTACGCCTTGTCTGCTCTCAAGGGTGACCTTTCGCTTTCTGTGCCATTCGGGAATTTGCAGACAGCCAACAAAGCGATAATGGATGACCACGCGCTGTGTGCGGTTCTTGCCCGTTCCCTCAATCTGATGAACTTCAATTTTCTCTATCAGTTCACGAAGGATGACGGGGTTCAGCGTTTTCATCTCCATAAAGCTCCGTACCGCCTTGATGAAGTTCTCCTTGGTTTGACGCTTCTCCGCAAGGCTGTCGAGTTTTTCGCGCAAGGCAAGAATGTTTTTCTTGGTCTCATCCATCTCCACCTCATACTTGTGGGCAAGCTTCATAAACCATTCGTCCGAAACCTTGCCGTTTACGTTGTCCTCATAAATCCTTTCGTATAAGCGTTCGATCTCCTTGACTCGAGCTCTTGCCGTAGCAAGTTGAGATTCGGCAAGCTTTTGCTCGGTGGCAATATCATTGTTAGTTTTGATTTCAAGCATGGCTGCAAACTCATCCTCTTCCTCGTCAAGAAAACGTGCGATGGTTTGCAGCTCCGCTATCACTACCTGCTCAATCGAATCAGCTCGGATATAATGCGTGGACGGACAAGTGCCTCGATTGGCTCTGTAATTGGAGCAGTTGAAGTATTGAATGGACTTGTTTGGGTGATTGACGTTGAACCACAAGGGACTTCCGCAATCGGCACAATAGAGCAAGCCGCAAAACATATTCTTCTCGCCGTTCTCCTTCTTGGGAGCGCGGCGTTTTGTTTTTGTCACAAGCTCCTGCACCATTTCAAAGGTCTCGCGGTCAATGATCGGCTCATGAACGTCCTTGAAGATCACCCAATTTTTCTCGGGATTATCAAGGCGCTTTTTGTTGCGGAAAGACTTTGAGTAATTCTTAAAATTGATAATGTCCCCACAATACTCCTGCTGCGCGAGAATCTTGGCAATCGTGGTCTTGCACCATTTGTACGGGTTCGGTTGCGTTTTCTTGCCGCCTCGTCCAAGTCCCTTGCGCTGACGCTCGCTACTCTCTGCTTTTATCTGTTCAAGTCCCTTGAGCACGGGGGTCAGGTACCGATGGCTTACATAAATACAACAGAATACCGAAAGTACGACAAGAAGCAAAATGATAATGCCGATACTGAGTGTATTTTTCAAGGCCGTAGTCGCATAATCCGCTTCCGGAGTCATGACGATGGTGGTAAAGCCCGGCGAGGTACCGTCTCCGGTGTAATGACGGACAACACCAACGAAGGAATCGTTTCCGCATGCAAAGCCCGTCAGCCCTCCGCCCATATCGTTTGCAATCAGTGCCTCTTCGGGAGTATAGTAATAATCGTCCGCCGCGCCGCATGCAAGAAAGCCGTCATAAGTATTGCCGTCGGTCAGAGCGGTAATCAAACAGGTAGGATGCCTGAGCATCGATGCCTGACTATGGAGCTGTGCAAAGTAACTTTCCGAAATTTCAAAGCCGCAGATACCGAATATCGCGCCGTCCGCTCCCCGAATGGGCAATGTAATGAGCATGGCTCTCTCGGACATTCCGGGCAATGTGAAAATTCCGGTAAAACGATATGATTTTGCAAGCGGAAGTTCCGTATCGTCGATTGTCTTATCCCGATCCGGGA
This sequence comes from uncultured Ruminococcus sp., assembly GCA_900551005.1. GTDB lineage: Bacteria > Bacillota > Clostridia > Oscillospirales > CAG-272 > Apopatosoma. The sequence continues at coordinate 9,813 of URUL01000073.1, forward strand.
AAAGCTTGCTCCGGCACTCCAGCCGCCATCTGCGGTGCGGCATGACGTCGTGCGCGCGCCCGACAGAAGCAATTCCAAAATACAGCACCGCATCGCGGCGGTCGCGCTCATAGCCATTGACCTGCAGATAGAGCCCGCTTTTTGTCGTTTCCTCCGATGCAGGATCGACGGAGGCATCCAGAAATATGAATGCGCCCGAGCAATCGGTCTGAAATAGATATTGACGAAGCGGCTCGAAAATAATCTCCTGAAGCTCCGCCAGCGCCTCCCCAT
>URUL01000074.1 GCA_900551005.1 uncultured Ruminococcus sp.
CAAATGGTTGTCGTTTATGGGTCGCCGTTTGAAAATAGCTAAGAAGCTGTTATCTGACCGTGGAGTAATTTTTATTTTAGATTTTTGTCAGTTAGACTTAACTGATTGAGAAATAACCTTTTAGCAAAGTATTTGAGAAGTGGCGGTAACGAGTTAGCAACCGTGCGAATTTCAGCGTTTTGCGTTGCTATGCTGTCAAACAACTCTTTAACGAAGCAAAAATAAGAAGTTTTTCTGAGAAAAACAAAATTCGGATGTATCTTTTTCCATATTCTTTTGCTTGAATGATAGAATTTAAGTATATTTGCATTATGTCGTCCACGCCGTGGAATTAACAACGATGGGTGGGCGAGATATTACATAATATAAAAGCGTCATTGATGCTTTGTCTTGTGGCTTTCTGAAACCTGAGAAATTTCGAATTGTTGGTCATGGACAATGTCTGAAGTGAATGCTACGGGTATGTTAAATTGTATCCCGGAGTGTGCAGTGAGAGTATATAATGCTCTCCGCACACTTTTATGGGAACGTGCAACATATTGGCGTGGGCAGACACTCCATTCGTTCACCAACAAGGTTTTCTCAGGACCTCAGAAGCGGACAAGTGGATGTGGAAGCCCACGTTTTTTATTATGTAATCAAAATTTTTAAGCAAAAAAATCGCCTTATCGGGTTTCTAAAGGCACAATAGTTATTTTTATGAAAAAATATGTATTAATGCTCATGTCTCTTTTCATGATGGTATGCTCCGCCAACGCTCAAATCAAGGACGACATTCAGAAAAGTAAGGAACGCGCTGCAAAATTGCAAGCATTGTGTAATGATTACAAGACATCAGGAAGTGCAAATGTGGATGGCTATGGGGATGCAGTGAAGAATGCCGCAGTTTTGGCGATTGCCAACAGTGTACAATTGGAAAATATGTACAAACGAGAAATTGGTGAAACTCAAGATGGTGTAACAGATGTTACAATTACTAAACCTACTCTTGATGAATGGGTAACATTTGCAGCGACTGTAGCAGGAGAAGCCGCAAGCATAAAAGCTGCAACGGATAAAGTTCAAGCGGCTGCTGACGAGGCAAAGAAAATGATAGAAGAGGCATCCAAGCAAAAGAATCCCATGAAAGCTGCAAAAGCTGCAAAAACAGCCAAGGCTGCAACAGCCGTAGTAGAATTTGGAAATACCGCAACTCCAATTTTAGTGGAAGAAAGTGCAGCTCAAGTAAAGGCTGTTAATACAATTATCGAAACTCTGAAATCGGGTAAAAATCTATAATCCCTAACTGATTATGAGATTTGTTATTATTACAATCATTATGACTGCGTGTATCTTTAAAGGGTATGCGCAGTCAAATGATGATGACCGCCAAGTAGTCGGTGTCGCAGAATTTTCTTGTAAAGAAAATAGCCCTTATACTGGATTGGTGACAGAAAAGGTTGTGGAAATGCTTACCAATAGTAAACGTTTCAGAGTAGTTGACCGTACCAGTCGGGAAAAAATAACACAAGAATTGGAATTACAAAAAAGCGAGGCGTTTATTGATAGTGATAATCTTGTAGAGCAAGATGTTGCTGTTGCTGCGGAAAAAATGATTACCGGAGAGATTGTCAAGATACCCGTTTACCGTATGAAAAATGGAGATGGAACAATAAGAGGTTATAAGGCAAGTGTCGCTTTTCAAATGAAGATTGTGGATGTGGCAACGGGGTTGAGTACGGAAGCAACCAGTTTTGAAGGAAAAGCAAGCGATGAGTGCCTTTCTCCGGAAAGTGCCGTTACAATGGCTATGATGTCTTTACAAGATAGAATGGCTGAATATTTTAGGATAAACTTCCCCATTACAGCTAAACTTATGAAGATTGTGAAAGAAAAAAATGGTGTGGCAGAAATTATCCTGATAAAAGCGGGTAAAAAGCATGGGATAAAAGTAGGGGATAAATTCAATGTTGAGGTGCTTGAAATTCTTGATGGAGAAATTCTACCTACTACTTTGGGAATTGTTACTGTGACAGCATTAAAAGGAGAAGCCTATTCAGAATGTAAGGTTAGTAAAAAAGAAGGTAAGGCAATCTACGAAAACTTTAATGCAAATAAGCAAATCAAATGTTCTCTTATTATAAAATAACGGTTTAGATGAAGAAAATACTGATAATATGCCTAATAATGTTGACCGCTATACTTGAAGTTTCAGCACAATATCAAGTAAGCGTATTAAACGCAACAAAAGATGCTGTTTCAATGCGTTGTGTCGGTTATGGGAAAAAGGCTACTATTGCCTCAATGGATGCAGAGTTATCCGCAATAAAGACTTTACTTTTTGTAGGAACGCAGAAAACTCAACACAGTATGCCTCTTGTACAAGAAGATAAAGCCGTAGTCGAAAACAAATACAAGAAGTTCTTTGATGCTTTTTACAGTAAAGAATATCAAAACTTTGTAGAATCATCTATCATAGTTACTCCCTACGGGAAAAACGCATTAAAACAAAAATGTATAACATTAGATGTCTGCATAAGAGTGAACCAATTGAGAACTTATCTTGAAAACAATGGAATTATAAGAAAATTCGGTTTATAAAAACAGAGCGTATGAAAAAAATTATGATACTACTACTGGCAGTATTTCTCAGTAGTATGGCATGGGCGCAGACAGCTACAGTCCAACCCAAAATAATGGTTATCCCATATACCAAACAAGGAGAAGACATTTCTCAAGTAATAGAAAATGATGTCAATAAAAGAATTGTATTAGCTAAAATACGTGAAGCTTTTGATAGTAGAGGATTTACGACCGTTGACTTTGCAGCAAAACTTAAATCTTTATCACGTACATCGGGATTGTCTCAAGAAAGTCAATCAGATTTAAAATCAATGATTATCCAGCAATCGGGTGCGGATATATATGTAGAAGCGGAAATGGATATAGTTCTTTCATCTACTGGGAATAGTGTTAAAACAATACTTACAGCGTATGATATTTCAACTGGTGGCTCTCTCTCAAATAAGGTGGGAGAAAGTGGCAAATTCTACACTGAAGATATTGGTAAACTTGGAGCAAAGGCTGTTGAAAAAGTTGCTGATGAATTCCTTGATATTATTCAAGTAAAATTCACCGATATAGTTAACAACGGACGTTCAATTAATGTGGATTTTAGTTTTGAACAAACCGCTTCCATTTCCATGTCAACAGAAATTGGCAATGATGGTTTAACCTTGTCAGACCAGTTGGAACTTTGGATGAGTGAACACGCTTATAAAAACAATTATCATATACAAGGTACAACTGATAAAAGAATGATATTTGATGATGTGCGTATTCCATTAAAAGATGACAATGGAAATAATTATAATATCAATAAATTCGGACTCGAATTTTTGAAATTTGCAAGAAGCATCGGGCTACAAATTACTCGAAGTACTGCCAATAATACACTTGTTATAACATTTAAATAGTGTCTTACGATGAAAAAAATATTTTTTCTTTTATTGTTATTAGGATATTCTTGCCTTGTTCAAGCTCAAACTGATAATGTCTATATATCTGTAGCAATGCCAAGTGACTGTACCCTTGACGGTAATACAAAATCAATTCTTAAAAACAAACTTTTACAAATTCTTTCTACGGAAGGTGTCGCAGGTACTGAATGTGGTGCTATCATTATAGTTCCGGAAATCAATATAATCAACTCCAATTCTGTATATGGTGGAATGAGACAAATTTTGTCTGTAGAGCTTGGTATAACTGTGACTGTTAGGAACATGATAACAAATACTGTATTCAATACCATGCAAATTGCTTCTAAAGGTGAAGGCTATTCTGATAATGAAGCTAAACGTTCGGCTATCAATAAAATAGATGCACTTAATACTGATTATTCAAGATTTGTAGAAGCAACTAAAATGAAAATATCTGATTATTATAGAAATAATACAGTCTCTTTAATAACCAAAGCCAATACTTTGGCTTCTCAACAACTGTTTGACGAGGCTCTTGCTTTACTTTCTACTTATCCCGAATCATTGCCCGGATATACAAAAGTTTCAAATGCAATGGTATCCATATTCAAAAAATGCCAGACACAATATTGCAGTCAGATTTTACTATCGGCTCAAGCTGCTTATTCTAAGCATGATTATACAGAAGCGGCAGAACTTGTTTCTATGATTGATGCACAAAGTAGCTGTGCCGCACAAGCTAAAGCTTTACTTAATTCTATAAAAAAAGGAATGGATAAGCAGTATAATGATATAATCGCAATGGAAAAAGAGAAAATGCGTTCAGATGAACGTATCAAGTCTGCACAAATAAAAGCTATCAAAGACATTGCTACCGCATATTTCAAACGTCAAACAGAGTATATATTCTTTTGGTAACTGTAAATTCAAATAAAGCAACTCCTAACGGTAAATAAATGTATCGGTCATTCTTACTTAGCATTCAGCAATAAAAGATACGGAACAGAAAAAGCTGCTCCGTATCTCTTAGTTATTTATAATTTCATCCCCTTGCTTTTCCGTTGCGATTGTATGGGCTGTCGCATGCTTTGTTTTAGCCTCTCGAACTGCTCCTTGAACCATTCGCCAACGGGAGTTTGATTGATATACAGCACAAGTCGTTTCGATACGGATTCCTGCCTTATTTTTGCAGTGACGTTTCTTGCCGTGAAACTTCGCCCGTGTTCTTCGGAATAGAGCGTGCCATCGTGCGTTACTTCCCTGCCGGCTATCAGTGTACGGGTCTGTTCCGTGGAAAAGCCCACGATGGCGCATAACTTCTCAACCCGCAGGACTTCTTTCGCCAACGGAAACCATGCGCAGAGCTTCTCCACAAGGCGTGTAAGCCTTGATACCTCTCTCTTGTGTTCGGCTTCTTTCATCTGTATTTCCGTCATGTGCCGTTGCTGCATTTCCAGCACTTGACGGTTGTGGTCTGCCCGTATGGTCTGTATCTCGGCTTGCAGTGCTTCGATGGTTTCCTCGTGTGTGGCTACCTCCCTATGCAGGGCGGTGTTCTCCCTCTCCAGCGTCTTGACCTTGTTGCTCCCGAAAAGAGAACCGACACTCTCGGCGATGTTGGCGGCTGCGGTCGTGGCTGCCCCTTTCAGCCGTTCGGTCTGTATCTCTTTTTTCGCCCGTTCAAGCTCTTCCCGTGCCGTTTCTTTCCGTTCCTGCAATTCCACCACTTCCGTTTTCAGCTCCTCCGTCTGTCGCTTTATGTCACGGTAATATTGCTGCGTGGAAACGTGCCTCGCCTCCGAACCGTCCACGCCCCGTTGTAAACCGTATTTTTTCATCGCAACGGCGTAGCTGTCCTGATAGGCTTTCAGTTTCAAGCGGCTCATGATGTCATCTGCGCACAGCCTCACGGTGTCGGTCGGCTTCTTGCGGTAGCGTTTCTTCGCCTGCTCCTCCCTTTTCTTCCGCTTGCGTTCCCCCTTGACTATCGGCACAAGTGTGACGTGCATGTGCGGTGTTTTCTCGTCCAAGTGCAGGTGAGCCGCCACGATGTTCTCCCTCCCGAACGTGTCGGCAAAATATTTGAGGTTGTCGGCGCACCACTCGTCCAGCCGTCCCTCCCGTTCGATGCGTTCCATGTCTTCGGGTGTTGCTGACACGTTGATGCGGATTGCCCGCACTTGGTTACTTCCGATTTTGCGTGTCAGTCCCGCTTCTTCCAGCCTCCTTTGGATAGCCGCCGAACGGTCTTTCACCCCGTCGGGGTAGTCGATGAGCCTGCGGTTTAAGTACGTGCGTGTGGGGTCGGCGTTCTTCGGTATGATGAAACGCTCGATATGTGCGGTCGTTCCGCTGTCGCTGCCGTGCGCCTTTTCCATGTGTAAAACTACGAAACCCATATATTCTTCCTTTCTTTTTTGGCTTGTGAAACAATGATTTTTTGTATCTTCGGGGGCGGCAAATGCCGTCCCCGATGGGGTGTGCAGAGGGGCTTGCCCCTTGCCTTATTGGGGAATTTTCAGCGATACGTAGTATTGCGGCTCGGAAAATTCCCTAATAAGCTACGGTATTTTCTCCGTAAATACCCTGCGGCGTGCCGTCCGTCTGCCTTTCTGCGGTGGCTGTTCCTACCACCTGCTTACCCATATAACCCCACCTAATTTTTTCCCTTTCGGTCGGTGGGTGGCGGGGCGGTCGTTTCCGTTTTCAAAGGCTCTTTTGCACGGGGCGGTCGGATACAAGGTTTTCCCGATAAATACGCTCGCAGCGAAGCGAGAGGAAGATTTATCGGGAAACGGCGCAGCCGCCCGACCTTTTAGCCGACATAAAGCCCCGTGCTTGCTTTGCCTTTGTAAACGGAAATGATTGCTCCGCTTTCCTCTGAAAAGAGGAATAGAACCTGCAATATATATCACCATAGTGATAGATTTGCATGTTGGTATGTTGGTATGTTTGCATGTTGGTATGTTGATATATCATCATGCTTTCCAACGGCTGTTGGGCTTGCCGTCCGAAACAACCGACACGAATACCGTCGTTTTCTCTTTTCGCCCGTGTATAATCCTTTCCAATAATGCCCTGCGGACTTTCGCCGCCCCGAACGATTCGACACGGAAAGCGAGGGCGGCTATCGTTTCGAGGTTGTAAACCTCCGCGCTGTATCTGTCCGATATGCGGATAATGCGCTTTATGTCATATATACTCAAAACTCCGCTTTTGCAGAGTGCCTTTATCCCTGCCCGAACCGTCGGGGCGATAACCCCGAACAGTTCGCAGATTTCCCACTCGGTCATGGCGGTTGCACCTATATCGTTCGGCAGGAAGATATTGCCCTGCTCGTCCATCGTGATAATATTCCTTTTTTCTTTCATCGGGATTCTGTTTTTAATTAGATGGCTCGGCAGATATTCTTCTCCATATCTTCCAACTTGTGCGACAAGGTTTCCATGTCTTGGCTTATCTTCTGGGCGGTGATTTTGGCGTAAATTTGGGTGGTCTTTATGTTGGTATGTCCCAAAAGACGGCTCACCGTTTCGATGGGTACGCCGTGCGATAAAAGTACGGTCGTGGCGTTCGTGTGGCGTGCCACATGATAGGTCAAACGTACCTTGAAACCGCATTGTCTGCCTATCTCTTTGAGTATCTTGTTGCAACTTCCGTTGCTCGGAACGGGGAAAACATGACCGTCCCTTGCCAGTCCCTTGTATTTCTCCATGATACGTTTGGGAACGTCCAAAAGGCGGATGTTCGATTCGGTGTTGGTCTTCTTTCTTCGGGTGATTATCCAAAGGTTGCCGTCGAAGAATGTTTGCAGGCGGTCGGCGGTGAGGTTCTTCACGTCCGAATACGCCAAACCCGTGAACACAGAAAAGACAAACAAGTCCCGTACAAGTTCATGGGTGGCGTTCTTCATGGGTGCGTTCATGAGCGTCTGTATCTCCGTTTGGGTGAGGTAGCCCCTGTCCACGTTTTCGGGAGAGTTGATATATCCGGCAAAGGGATTGAACGGCAAACGCCCGTCGTTCCTCGCAATGGAAACGATGTGTTTCAACACAATCATGTAGCCCCACACGGTATTGGTGCGGCATTTCTTCTCCGTGCGCAAAAAATACTCGAAGTCGTTGATAAACGTAAGGTTGAGTTCCTTTAACGGAATATCCTCTCGCTTGTAGGTATGGGGCAAAAACTCCCGAATATGGTTACAGACCGTCCGATAACGGGTAAATGTCCCCTGCGCCCTGCTGTGTCCGACTTTCTTCTCAAACTCGGCGTTGTGCTGCTCGAACAGCTTCAACAAGGTTTCCTGCTTGACGCCGATACCGAGATAGGCGTCTTTGAGTTTGGCGGCGGTAACATAACCGTCCGTCTGCATTAACTCTTGATAGCGGCGGTTTACCTCCACACGGATTTTATCTACCGCAAGGTTGATTCTCTGCGCTTCGACGCTCTTGCCCGAAGCACGGCTGTTCTTCACGTCCCACAAGCGTGGGGGAACGTCCATCTTGCAACTGAACTGTTTAATCTCGCCGTCCACCGTGATACGGCACATCAGAGGCAGGTTGCCGTTCGGCTTCTCGCTGCCTTTCTTCACGTAAAATAATACCTTGAATGTACTTCGCATACTCACTCCTTTTTTGGTTACAAAATTAGTTATTAGTGAGTTACCGACAGCTATGCAAATCGACGCAAAACGCAGAAACAGAACTATTTAGGGACTGTCGTAAAAAGAATAAAACTTTATAATGAATTGATTGCCAATGTAATATAAAATTTGTATCTTAGCTAAAGATAAAAAGAATACCTCCAATTGCCCTAGAAAAGCCAAATTTGGAGGTATCGCAAAAATTAATCTGCATGGCTAAGGTACAAAATTTCTCTGGAATATCACCCGATCTCCCTTTCACGGAGTTCGATTTTTATGAATTGTATAGGCGGACGTTCGAGACTAGCGAGCTGGGAAAAATCAGGAAGAGGCTGCCGCTTGGTGAGATGGCAGAGAACTTTGGACTGATAAGCAAGAGCATGAGAGCGAAGAAAGGGCGAAAAACATACTTCACCCCGGAGGGCAAGGTTGCGCTGATGTTCCTGAAGATGTACACAGGTCTGAGCAGCCCGAAGTTGATAGAGCATCTTAACGGCAACGTCCACTATCAGCTCTTCTGCGATGTGAGAATAGACCCGATGCATCCTCTGACGAACTACAAACTTCTGGACGACGTGTTTTCGGAACTGGCCCGCGGGCTGAAGATCCAACAGCAGCAGGAGATACTGGCAAGAGCCTGGGAACCGTACATGAAGGACCTGGACACGATGTATACGGATGCGACCTGTTACGAGAGCGAGATGCGCTATCCTACGGATCCGAAGCTTCTGTGGGAAGGAATAGAGAAGTCATATGAGATAATGTGCACTCTGAGTGCCAAGCTGAATGTGCACCGTCCGAGGACGAAGTACGTAGACGTAGAGAAGGCCAACCTGTCGTACAGGAAGCGGCGCAGGCATACGAAAGTCCAGACCAGGAAACTGACCAGACGCCTGCTCAACCTTTTGGGGAAGATACTGAAGGAGACCCGCACACTGGAGAGGGAGAATGCAGGCGCGGAGAAATTGCTGACAGCCAGACAGAAGAGCGATATTGAAATCATCACAAGAGTGTACCGCCAGCAGAAGGCCCACTTCGAGAACAACAATCCTCGCGAGAGTGTCAAGGACAGGATAGTGAGCATCAGCAAGCCGTATGTGAGGCCAATCGTGAGAGGCAAGGAAGTGAAGAGCGTAGAGTTCGGTGCGAAGTGCAACAACATCCAGGTTGACGGACTCTCATTCATCGAGAAGCTGTCATTCAATGCCTTCAACGAGGGAACCAGGCTTACGCACTGCCTGAAGATGCACCGAAAGCTCTTCGGTGTGGACGCGAAGAAGGTCGGAGGAGATGCAGGCTATGCCGGCAGCGCCAACAGGGGGTACTGCAAGGATAGAGGAATACAGACGTCATTCGTCAAGCGTGGCCGTCCGTCCTTGGAAAAGAAAGAGAACGACATCATCCGCAACGAGCTGGCGAGGGTGAGGGCAACGAGGATGGAAGGCTCGTTCGGAACGCAGAAGGAACACTATGGCCTGAAACGCATCAAGGCAAGGACGAAGTTGACCGAAATCCTGTACATCTTCTTTGGCATCCACACGGCGAATGCAGTACAGCTCGTCCGGCGGGAAGTCAACGAAATTGCTCAGGCTGCCTGATGTTCGAGGTGAGTGAGAAACGGCCCTTTCACTGGAGTATTGGCTCCAGTTGGGTCCAAAAATGAAAAAAGGGGCTCCGAAACCGAGCCGAAAATATAAAAAGATGAGTTCGATCGGAAAAATTACCGGGACAGTCTGCCGATTGACTCATAATGACGGAATTTAACGACAGTCCCTATTTAGCAAGAAATCTGCACCCGTTATGGGAGTAATGAGGTGGTAACTGAACTTCTGCACCGTTTGGCTTCGAGGTGGCATTTCGTTGGCTCTGCTCCATAGAAAAACAAAGCGTAACGAACGCTGTATCAGCTAATTCGCTACGCTTTGCTCAAATTTATTTTTTCGCTATG
>URUL01000075.1 GCA_900551005.1 uncultured Ruminococcus sp.
TCTCCGAAACGCTGTCCGCCGTACTGTGCTTTTCGGCCGAGAGGCTGCTGCGTTACGAGAGCGTAAGGACCCGTGGATCGTGCATGGATCTTATCGTCAACAAGGTGATGGAGCTTGAGATAGTACATAATACCGACAGTAACAGGGTTATCGAAAGCCTCACCGGTTCTGCCGTCGTAGAGGATCTGCTTGCCGTCTACGGTCTTGAGCTTCTTCTCCGCTATCTTCTCAGCGACAAGTGCCTTATTTGCGAGCTTATCCTCACCGAATTCTATATATTTCTTTTCACCCGTTTCCTCGTCGGTAACCTCTTCATAGAATTTTCTGCCCTTGAGCACGTCGCTGGGGAGAACATCTCTGTAGAGTCCCGCAAGTGTGAGTGCTTCCGTGATATCGCTTTCCTTCGCGCCGTCAAAAGCAGGCGTCATAACCTTGAAGCCGAGATGCTTTGCCGCGATACCGAGATGTACCTCGAGCACCTGACCGATATTCATTCGAGAAGGAACGCCCAGCGGATTCAGCACGATATCGAGCGGTGTGCCGTCTGCGAGATAAGGCATATCCTCGGGAGGAAGTATGCGTGAAACGACACCCTTGTTTCCGTGACGTCCTGCCATTTTGTCGCCCACGGATATCTTTCTCTTCTGCGCGATATATACGCGCACGGTCTTGTTCACGCCGGGAGAAAGCTCGTCGGAATTTGCACGGGAGAATACCTTCACATCGACTACTATACCGCTTTCGCCGTGAGGCAGGCGGAGCGAGGTATCACGAACCTCACGTGCCTTTTCGCCGAATATGGCGCGGAGCAGTCTTTCTTCCGGAGTAAGCTCAGTCTCGCCCTTGGGTGTGACCTTGCCTACCAGAATATCGCCCGCATGAACGTCTGTGCCTATGCGGATGATACCGTCGGCATCGAGATCCTTGAGCGCGTCCTCGCCGCAGTTTGGAATCTCTCTCGTGATCTCCTCCGGACCGAGTTTGGTATCTCTTGCTTCCGTATTGTATTCTTCTATATGAATAGATGTATAGACATCGTTGCGAACGAGATTTTCATTGAGCAGAACGGCATCCTCGTAGTTGTAGCCTTCCCATGTCATGAAGCCTATGAGAGCATTCTTGCCGAGGGAGATCTCGCCGTTTGAGGTAGCGGGACCGTCCGCTATGACATCTCCCTTCTCGACTCTGTCGCCGAGATTGACGATAGGTCTCTGGTTTACACAGGTACCTACATTGGAGCGCTTGAATTTGAGGAGCGAATATCTGTCCTTCTGACCATCATCGCGGCGGATTACCACTTCGTCGGCAGACACTCTCTCGACGTATCCGCTTTCCTTTGCTATGACGCAGACACCGGAGTCTATCGCCGCCTTGTATTCCATACCGGTACCTACGATAGGAGATTCCGTAACCATGAGCGGAACAGCCTGCTTCTGCATGTTCGAGCCCATCAGTGCACGGGAGTTATCGTCGTTTTCAAGGAACGGAATAAAGCCTGTGGCAACGGAAATAAGCATCTTCGGCGATACGTCCATGTAATCCACTCTGGAGGCATCGACCTCGACGATCTCCGCCTTATCGCGCGCGGTGACCTTGCGATTTATGAATCTGCCCTCTTCATCGAGCGGCTCGTTAGCCTGAGCCACGATATAGTTGTCCTCGACATCGGCTGTCATATATTCAACATGATCGGTAACGATGCCCGTCGCCTTGTCGACCTTGCGGAAGGGCGCTTCGATGAAGCCGTAATCATTGATCTTTGCATAGCATGCGAGATATGAGATAAGACCGATATTAGGGCCTTCCGGCGTCTCTATCGGGCATATGCGTCCGTAGTGAGTATAATGTACGTCGCGAACCTCGAAGGAAGCACGATCTCTGGAAAGACCGCCGGGACCGAGCGCGGAAAGACGTCTCTTGTGAGTAAGCTCGGCAAGCGGGTTGTTCTGGTCCATGAACTGCGAGAGCTGCGAGGAGCCGAAGAACTCACGTACAGCCGCAACGATCGGACGTATGTTGATCAGTCCCTGCGGAGTAAGGCTGTCCGCATCCTGAATCGTCATGCGCTCCTTGATGATCTTGTCCATGCGGGAAAAGCCGATTCTGAGCTGATTCTGAATAAGCTCGCCGACAGCGCGTATTCTTCTGTTTCCGAGATGGTCGATATCATCGGGATTGCCTATGCCGTGGGCAAGGCAGATGAGGTAGTTCAAAGAGGCGAAGATATCGTCCTTTGTGATATGCTTGGGCGAAAGCTCTGCCGCTCTTGCCTTTGCCTCTGCCTTGATCTTTTCGGGATTGCCGCCGCACTCATCGATTATTGAAAGAAGGAGACTGAGCTTTACATGCTCGTTTATGCCGCAGTCGCGCAGGTCATAGCCGAGAACATCCTTGGCATCGACCATACCGTTGCCGAATACCTTCATCTCCTTGCCATCGCCTATATCGACGTAAGCCTCATTGACGCAGGCGTGCTCTATGAGCATTGCCTCATCATAGGTGAGCGTCTTTCCGGCATCGAAAACCAGCTCTCCTGTTATCGGGTTGACGACGGGGCGCGTGAGCGTTCTGCCGGTTATTCTCTTGCCTATCGCGGTCTTTTTGTCGAATTTATATCTGCCGACAGCGCCGAGGTCATAGTGCTTCTGGTCAAAGAACATATTGTTTACGAGTATCTGCGCGCTTTCCACGATCGCAGGCTCGCCGGGACGAAGCTTCTTGTATATTTCCTTGAGCGACTCTTCATAGGGAGAGGTGCCGTTCTTATCAGCTTCGGTCTGCATCTGATCCTTTTCAAGAGTAGCAAGTATTTTCGGATCATCGCCGTAAACGGAGCGTACTCCCGTAGAAGAAGACGTTGCTTCCTCAAGGGCACGGATAAGTATGGTTGCCGGTATCTTTCTGTTCTTATCTATACGAACCCAGCAAACGTCATTGAGATCTGTCTCATATTCGAGCCATGCGCCACGGTAAGGTATGACAGTGGCTTTCACTATCATCTTGCCCGTCTTGTCCATCGCCGTCTCATAGTACATGCCCGGTGAACGCACAAGCTGAGAAACAACGACTCTCTGTGCACCGTTTATAATAAACGTGCCTTCATCGGTCATCAGCGGAAAATCTCCCATGAAGAGATCCTGCTGCTTTACTTCGCCTGTGCTCTTGTTTGTAAGTCTGACAGTAACGCGAAGCGGGGCGGCATAGTTGGCATCTCTCTCTTTACATTCCTCGATGGAATATTTGGGCGTGGCATCTATGGAAAAATCCACAAACTCGATAACGAGATTTCCCGAATAATCCACAATAGGCGAAACGTCGGAAAGAACTTCCCTGATACCGTTGTTTATGAGCCATCCGTAAGATTTCTTCTGAACTTCGAGAAGATCGGGCATTTCGATGATGTCCTTTACCTTAGCATAGCTCATTCTGACGTTTTTGCCAAGCTGCTGGGGTTTGATTCTCATATAATCACTCCATTCATAATTTAGCTTGCCTTGACTTTGCACAAAAATCTTTGATTTTACTTGCTTTTCCATCGCATTCAAGTCGTTTGTTTTTGCCTTCGGCTAAAAATGGCGATAGCATAAGCAATTATAATGCAGTTTATAAGTATACCACCGCTTTTGCAATATGTCAAGAGGAAATTTCCACTTTTTTGAAATAAATATTGACTTTTTTCTCTGAAGATAATATAATTAAATAAATTCGCACAAAAACGCATAAAGATCCGCGTAAATTCACATCGGAAAAGGCGTATATGCCGGCTCCGAATACTTTTTAGGAAGTGAGGACACTTTTTTCATGAAATGGACTTCTTTAAACGATATCCGCGAGAAATTTCTCTCGTTTTTCGAATCCAAGGGACATCTTCGTCACGACAGCTATTCTCTTATTCCGGAGGGAGATAAATCCCTTCTTCTTATAGTGGCGGGCATGGCTCCTCTCAAAAAATATTTTACCGGTGAAGCGACACCTCCCTGCCGCCGCATGACGACATGCCAGCGTTGTATCCGCACAAACGACATAGAAAACGTCGGCTATACCGCACGTCACGGCACATATTTCGAGATGCTCGGAAACTTCTCCTTCGGCGATTATTTCAAAGAGGAGGCTCTGCCGTGGGCATGGGAATTTCTCACGAAGATTCTCGAGATACCGGAGGACAGGCTGTGGCCGTCCATTTACGAAAATGACGAGGAAGCCTTCGAGATATGGAATAAAAAAATAGGCGTTCCCGCCGAGAGGATAATCCGCCTCGGCAAGGAGGATAACTTCTGGGAGCACGGCAGCGGTCCCTGCGGTCCATGCTCGGAGATATATTTCGACAGAGGCGAGAAATACGGCTGCGGCAAGCCCGATTGCAAGCCGGGCTGCGACTGCGACAGATACATGGAGATATGGAACAATGTTTTCTCGCAGTTCAATAACGACGGCAACGGCAACTACACGGAGCTTGCTCAGAAGAATATCGATACGGGCATGGGGCTTGAACGTCTCGCCTGCGTCATGCAGGGTGTGGACAGCATGTTCGATGTCGATACCATACAGAATATCATATCCGCAATTAGCGAAAAGGCGGGCGTGAAATACAAAGAGAATGAGAAAGCCGATATATCCATGCGTATCATCGCAGATCATATGCGTGCATCGTCCTTCCTTATTGCCGATGGCGTAATGCCTTCAAATGAGGGGCGCGGATACGTTCTGAGCCGACTTATCCGCCGTGCCTGCCGCCATGGCAGACTTCTCGGCATAAAAGGTCCCTTCCTCGACGATATCATAACCGTCGTAGCGGCTGAAAACAAGAGCGCATACCCCATGCTTACGGAAAAGCTCAGCTATATCTGCAAGATAGCGGGGCTCGAGGAGGAGCGCTTCTCCAGAACCGTGGAATCGGGAATGAACCTGCTCGAAAATCTGATGAGCACCGCTGAGGCAAACGCCACCAAGACCATTTCCGGTGCCGATACCTTCAAGCTCTCCGATACCTACGGCTTCCCGATAGACCTCACGCGCGAAATCGCGGCTGAACACGGCATTTCCGTTGACGAAGAGGGATATAAAGAAAAGCTCGCCGAGCAGAAAAAACGCGCAAGAGAAGCGCGCGGCAATATCGGCGGCTGGGACGGCAAAACCGCCGATACATTCTCCGATGTGGCAAAGACCGGCTTTGTCGGCTACGATACGCTTGATACAAAAGCGAAGGTCCTCGCTCTCATCGATTGTGAAACAAACGAGCGCACAGAGATAGCCTCCGGAAAAGCCGTTGTCATAACCGATGTCACTGCTTTCTACGGTGAAGGCGGCGGTGAGGTCGGCGATACGGGCGCGCTCTGCGGTGAAAACGCAAAGGCGACTGTGACCGACACGAAGAAAAAAGACGGCATATATATGCACATATGCGATATATATGAAGGCTCTCTTTCCGTCGGCGATGAAGTGACGCTTTCCGTAGAGCCGAATCGACGTGCCGCCATAAAGCGCAATCACAGTGCGGTTCATCTTCTCGATGCGGCTCTGCGCAAGGTCCTCGGAGACCATATAGCACAGGCGGGGTCTTATGTAGATGAACACCGCGGAAGATTTGATTTCACTCATTTCGCCGCAGTCACCCCCGACGAGCTGAAAAAAGCCGAACGGATGATAAATGAAATTATTCTCTCGGATATAAAATCCGATATTTTCGAGACAGATATCGAAACAGCCAAAAAATCCGGTGCAATAGCGCTTTTCGGTGAAAAATACGGCAGCACCGTCCGCGTCGTTAAATTCGGTGATTTTTCGAGCGAGCTCTGCGGAGGCTGCCATGTAGGCGCAACAGGCGAGATCGGTCTTTTCCGCATCGTTTCGGAAAGCTCAGTCGCCGCCGGCACACGCCGCATAGAGATCATGACAGGTCTTAACGCATACAATGATATTCTCGAAAAAGAAAAACTGCTCTCCGATACAGCCGCCGCACTCAAGGTGAGCGGCGCGGCAGAAATTTCCGCAAAGATAGCGGCAAATGCGGACGAGCTGAAGGCGCTCAGAAAAGAAAACGAGTCGCTCTCCGTAAAGCTTGCCTCGGGCAAGGTAAATGAAATGCTCGCTTCCGCCGAAAAGGTCGATATGCTTCGCGTGGCAACGCTGAAAAGTGAGCTTCCGCTCGAAGCGCTCCGTTCGCTCGGCGACGATGTAAAAGCAAATAATCCCGATATCATCGCCATCATGAGCACGACGGCAGGCGGAAAGCTGAATATCGTAGCCGTTTGCGGCAAAGATGCCGTGGCACACGGTGTTCGCGCAGGCGATGTCGTAAAAAAGATATGCTCAGTTGTCGGAGGCGGCGGAGGCGGCAAGCCGGACAGCGCATGTGCAGGAGGCAAATGCCCGGAGAAGCTCGATGAAGCGCTCTGCTCTGCCGGCGATTTCGTAAGATCACTTATAAAATAAAGGAGAGAATAACATGGAAAACTGTCTTTTCTGCAAAATAGACGCGGGAGATATCCCCTCCTCCAAAGTATATGAGGACGAAAAGATACTTGCCTTCCGCGATATAAATCCTCAGGCTCCGGTCCATATCCTCGTAATACCGAAAGCTCATATTTCGGGAGCCGACGATATAACGGGCGAAAACAGCGGAACAGTAGCGTATATATTCGAAAAGATCCCCGGTATTGCAAAGTCCGCCGGTCTTACGGGCGGCTACCGCATTATATCAAACTGCGGTCCCGACGCCTGCCAGAGCGTTCCGCACCTGCATTTTCATATTCTCGGGGGTGCCAAGCTCTCAGATAAAATGGCATAAATACACATAAATACTGTATATAAGCACATGCCATCAAGCGAAAGACGCGCTCGGCTGTCTATGGCTTCATGCTTCAGCATCCGGTAATGTGCACTCCGGCGTTAAAATCGTCATTTGCAAAACTACGGAAAATGATTTTGAATAAGGAGATATTCCCATGCTCACCAATACTGCTTACCGTTTACATCACGATAAAAAACTTACCATCGGCTTTTTCGGCGGTTCCATCACGGAAGGGGCAGGCGCAACCTCTTGGGACGGCACCTCTTGGCGCGCAAATATTACGCGTGATCTGAAAGAAACGTATCCCGATGCAGAGATAACCGCCGTCAATGCGGCTATCGGCGGAACAGGCACCGACCTCGGTCTTTACCGCTGCAAGCATGATCTTTTGCAATATGATCCTAATCTTGTTTTTATTGAATTTGCTACCAATGACAGCATATTGGCACCCGACGAGCAGTTTAAATGCTATGAAAGCTGTCTGCGCCAGATCCTTGAAAAAGATCCGACAACGGAGATCGTTGTCGTCTTTACCATGACAAAAGCGATTGAAGAAAAATTGCTTACGTACGGTGATTTCAGAAGCCGTACCGCGGAAGCGATCCTTGCTTATCATTACGGACTCGATATGATCAATATCGGCGAGCATTTCCGCATGGTTATCGCGGCAAACGGCGGCGACTGGATGAAATATACCACCGATAATACTCATCCCAATGACGAGGGATATCTCATTCTTACAAAGGCGATGAAGCGTGAGCTTTCACGCCTGCTTACCGAGATTCCCGACGCTTTGACGGCGAGAAAGATTCCCGCTCCGTATTGCGAAAAATCGACGATTCCTTTTGGAAAGATCGTTGAGGTGCGCGATCTTATCGAGGGTGTAAAGGGTTGGCATTTTGTGGATAAGCCTTTCAAGAAACGTTTTCCGTATTATGTGAGCGCGAGCGGCATCGGAAGCGAAATGACATATGAATTTGAGGGCAGAGATTTCGGTCTTTACTGGATCATGGACAATGAGAGCGGCATGCTCGAATTGACGCTCGACGGAAAGGAGACAAAAACCGTCTCGGCATGGGATAAATACTGCAAGAGCTTCAGCAGAGCCGGCTATGTATTCCCATTTAAGAATTTGGAAAAGGGACACCATACGATCACGCTTCGCGTTTCCGATAAAAAGGATGCGGAGAGTCTGGGCAATAATATCTCTCTTTTCGCGTTCCTTGTTTCCAACTATTGATTTTCAAATAAAAAACGTACATCCGCCATTCGTATCTGGAATCTACGATGGCGGATGTCCTTTTTATTTGCGGTCAGATATTATCTTTCTTTACGTATCACGTCTTTGCCGTAAATATAATTTTTCGGCTTTAATATGCATCGGATAAGCGGCACACGCCCATTTCCACCCATGCGGGAATAAATCCGCATTTTACCGCATTGCGTACGGAGCGTATATTCGACCACGCGGAGCAGTAAAAGGGGACCTTGCCGCGCTCCAGCGTCTCGAGAGCTGCCATACTTGTCAGCGAAGAGGCGATTCCCTTTCTGCGGTATTCGGGCAGTACATCAACCCCTATCTGCCACATTTTTTCGGCGTCCTCCGAGCAGCCTGCAAGTCCCACGAGCTTACCTTCGTCGTATGCGCCAAAGGCGAGAACATCAAGTTCCCTTCTGTCCTTGCACAGCGCATTGCTCCACTCGGGCAGATAAAGCGAAGAAAACTCCTTCTGCCCAAGCCGACGCAGTTCAAAATCGCACGGCTTAGCCTCGAGCTTGGTGACATCAGGCAGATAATACTCCGCGATAAATCCCACGCGATAGCCATACTCCGTAAGCCGGAAGTCAAGCCATCCGAGCGCCGGCGGTTCAAAACATGCATAGGACTCAAAGCGCGCGACATATTCGTTGGCAACATCGGCAAATCCGTCTGCCGCAGATGCCACGGTACAGTTTCCGTATGAGATAAAAAGACATGCCATGTCTTTTTTGTAGAAGCGCTTGCGCAGTTCAGGGGAAGGCATTGGAAAAACCGCGTTCTGCTCTTTTTGCAGATCCTCTGCCGCACAGCCTATATCAAGCGCCGACTGCTCAAGTGCCGTTTTCAGTATCTCGTCGTTTCCCATCATGCTCTCCTCCCGTATAAAACGGCATAAATTCTCGCTTTCGATATTTCTACGGATAATTTATCAATTTACCGTCCTTTTCGTTATCACCTGAGCTTAGCTTTCCGCCTTGCCTGTATTCATAAGCCGTATTTTATCAAGCAAAAGCTCATAGGCTTCATCAGGACTATCCGTACCACTCACCGTCTTTTCCATGGGACAGATATCGGTTCCGTCACGGCTTACGATTTTATCGGTCAAGGTCTCATATTCAAAATAAACGCCGTATTTTTCCAATATATCTTTCCCTTTTTCGGATAAAACCTTTGCGAAAACGCTTACGATACCGCTCCTTACAAAAAGCAATGCCGCGGCTTTTCCGACGATAAGGTCGGCTGCTGAATAGCCGCCAAGCTCCATGCCCTCTGCCATAAAGCCCATCATGGGCGCTATGCCTTTTCTATCGCTGTATATGCAGTCTCCGTCCCTGCAAAGACAGATGGTATGACCGGGAAGCTCTCTCTTGGCAGTCTCCAAATCAGACATTTCTCATTCTCCTTGCCGAAATATTCGGCAGTTTTTTATTTTTTATTTTCAAATTCTTTCTTTACATCTTCAAGAAGCTTTCTTATGGGAAGATGCTGAGGACATATAGCCTCACATTTGCCGCATTTGATGCAGTCGGAGGCCTTCCCCTTGTTTTTGGTATGCACATTATGATAATAAAAGTCGGCATTCCAATCGTGATAGATGTTTTTTGTATTCATGCAAGCAAAAAAATCCGGAATAGAGATATTCTTCGGGCATCCCGCGACGCAATAGCGGCAAGATGTACAGGGGATCAGCTTCCTTAAGAGGAATACTTCGCATACTTTTCGGACAGCATTCAGCTCTCTCTCGTCAAGAGGTCTAAAATCCTTCATATAAGAAAGATTATCCTCCATCTGCGAGAGATTGCTCATGCCGGAAAGCGTCATGAATACGCCCTCGCATCCTGCGGCAAAACGCACCGCGTAGCTTGCAGGGCTGCCGCCATGTAGCTCATCAAGGTACTTTTTCGCTTCTTCGGGCAGGTTCACGAGATTGCCGCCCTTGACAGGCACCATGACGATAACGGGCTATCCGTATTTGCGGCATACCTCGA